>VSCG01000030.1:0-27343 GCA_047459115.1 Micromonosporaceae bacterium | reverse complement strand
GTGCGTGGTTCGCGTTGCCCCTGTTGTTCCGCAGCCATGGCCGCCTCCTACCTAGTGTGCCGCCGGGGGTCGCGGTCACCACCGAGGTCGAGGTCGACCGACCGCGTCCGGCCAGACCGACATCCCGGCCCGAGCGACATCAACGTGGCCGGCAGCCCGTGGTCACGGAGACGCGGATCTCCCCCGGGGCCGCCACCTCGCCGGACACGGCCACGAAGTCCCCCGCGTCCGCTCGCAGGGTGTGCCGGCCCCCGTCGCCGTGGCGCGCCCGCGCGCCGTACTCGGGCGGGAGCCCGGCGGCGAGGCGGTCGAGCAGCGGGCCCTCGCCGCCGTCCCGGGTGCGGAGCACGACCACCTGCTCCCACTCCTCGCCGTCGCGTACCGGGCTGATCCGGCAGGTGCCGAGCCGGGTGAACGGCGACACCGAGACGACGGCGTCCGGACCGGCGGCGGCGACCACGCCGTTCACCGCCCGGTCGACCGTGGCCCGGGCCTGTGCCACCGAGGACTGCTCGCGTACGGTCGGCTCGTCCCGCCCGGTCGAGACGTAGGCGGTGGCGACGACGATCACGGCCCACAGCGCCGTCGCCAGGGCGTACCAGCGCCGGCGCCGGGCCGGGGTGGGCGAGGTCGGGTAGGGGGCCACGGGTGCCATGGTGACAGGCGACGCGGACGGGCGGGGAGGCGACACCGGGGTGTCGGCGTGACCCTGGCCGCGCCCTGGCGGTCAACGGGCCACGGTGACCGGCACCTCGGTCAGGCCCGGCCCGGCGGTCACTTCGGCGGTTCCGTTGCCGTGCCGGGACAGGGCCCGCACGGCCCACGTGCCTGGCGCGGCGAAGAACCGGAACTGCCCCGCCGGACCGCTGACCACCTCAGCGCTGAACTCACCGCCGGCGTCCAGCAACCGCACATACGCCCCGGCCACGGGCTCGCCGGTGCCGGCGGCGGTCACCCGACCGGTGATCACCGTCTGCTTCGCCAGGTCCACGCCGAGGGGCAGCGGCGCGGCCTGGTCGGGCGCAGCGCAACCGGTGACGTCGACAGTGGTCATCAGGCCTCTCCCGGGGTGTCGCCGAGCGCCACCGGCACGCCGACCAGCGAGCCGTACTCGGTCCACGAGCCGTCGTAGTTCTTGACATCCCGGTAGCCGAGCAGCTCGTGCAGCGCGAACCAGGTGTGCGAGGAGCGCTCGCCGATGCGGCAGTACGCGATGGTCGGCTTGGACGGGTCCACCCCGGCCGCGGCGTACAGCTCGCGCAGCTCGTCGTCGGACTTGAAGGTGCCGTCCTCGTTGGCCGCCTTGCTCCACGGCACGTTCACCGCGGTGGGGATGTGGCCGGCCCGCTGCGCCTGCTCCTGCGGCAGGTGGGCGGGGGCCAGCAGGCGGCCAGCGTACTCGTCCGGCGACCGTACGTCGAGGAGGTTCTTCGCCCCGATCGCGGCGACCACCTCGTCGCGGAACGCCCGGATCGAGGTGTCCGGCTCCTGGGCGGTGTAGACGGTGGCTGGGCGGCGCACCTGGTCCGTCGAGAGTGGACGGCCGTCCAGCTCCCACTTCTTGCGGCCGCCGTCGAGCAGGCGCACGTCGCGGTGTCCGTACAGCTTGAAGTACCAGTACGCGTACGCGGCGAACCAGTTGTTGTTGCCGCCGTAGAGGATCACCGTGTCGTCGTTGCCGACGCCGCGCTCGGACAGCAGCGCCTCGAACTGCTGCTTGTTCAGGAAGTCCCGGCGGACCGGGTCCTGCAGGTCGGTGCGCCAGTCCAGCTTGATGGCGCCGGGGATGTGACCGGCGTCGTACGCCGAGGTGTCCTCGTCGACCTCGACGAACACGATGCCCGGCGCGCCGAGGTTCTTCTCGGCCCAGTCTGCGGTGACGAGTACCTTGTCACGACTCATGATTACGCTCCCTGGGGTCTACTGATCGAACGGCGGATGACCGGGTGGGCCTTGCGGGCGGGCCAAGGTCCGGTGGTGGCGGTCGCGCCGCGGAATGGGAAAGACATCTGCTCCTCCTGACGAACGACGGGCGGGGGTTCGTCAGGCGACGCCGTTGCGGCGGGCAGATCCGGGGACCGGGAATTCCGGCGGACCAGGGATTCCAGCGGACGGGGGAATCCAGCGGGCCAGGAATCCGGCGGACCGGTAGATCAGAGCACGCGAACGGTCGCCGCCATTAGCGGCAGCGACACAGGCAGGTGGCCACGCGGCACAGGTCGACCGCGCGCCTCTTGGTGAGCAGCGTGCTCATGACCAGGAGCCTAGCACCAGCTGGGGAGGCCCAGCACCAGCCGGAGACGTCTAGCACCAGCCGGAGACGTCTAGCACCAGCCGGAGACGTCTAGCACCAGCCGAGGACGCCTAGCATCAGCCGGCGATCGGGACGCCCTGGGCCGAGGCGGTGACGGCGATCCCCTCGTACCGTGCCTGCACGTCCTCGATGCGCAGGCGCATCGGCAGCGGCGGCAACGCGAGTTCGGTGGACAGCCGGCTCTTGTACCCGTCGAGCAGGCGCTGCAGCTGCGGCGGCGCCTCGACGCCGTCGGGCCGGATGTCGGTCGCCGTGATGCGCACCCGGCCGTCTGCCACGCCCACCTCGCCGGTCGCGATCGCGGTCACCTCCTGCCCGGCCACGCGCAGCGGCAGGCGCATGCGCAGCCTGCCGTTGTCCTCCGAGATCTGCAGGCCCGGCTGGTCGATGAGCTCGCGGATGCTGGTGTACCCGATCGTCGCGGTGCCCTCGACACGGTCGGCCGCCATCGGGCCCTCGCCGGACATCAGCGCGTTCAGATCCGCCTGCAGGCCCTGGACCCGGATGTCCAGCTCGGGCAGGGTGAAGTCCTTCGCCGACACGTCCCGCAACAACACCCGGATCTCGTCGTAACGACCGTCGGCGACCTGGGTCAGGAACGGCCAGCCGCTGATCGTCACCTCCGGCTCGCTGGCCGTGACACCCAGTGCCCCGACCTCTTGGGAGACCTTCTCGGCGACCACCCGCTCCGCCGCCCACGCGCCGACCCGGTCGACGGCCACCAGCAGGGCCGCCAGCACCGCCACCGCGACGGTGAGGGTCACCGCCGTCCGCCTACCTCGCCGCGCCATGCTTCTCCCTCCGCCGCTTTCCGGCCGTTGCGCAACGCCGACCGCCGGGCCGCACCGGCCAGCGCCGGCTCAGCCGCCGGTGAGTCGGGGCACCAGGTACAGCACCGTGATCAGGTACGTGGCGGGGGCGGCCAGCGCGAATCCGCCCAGCGGCCCGAGCATGTGGCGCACCAGGGCCCGGGAGCCGGGCTCGCCGGCCAACTGGCGGCCGGCCTCCGCGTACCCCATGCCGAGGTCGGCCAGCACGGCGGCGATCGCGGAGACGAACCCGACGAGGGCGCCGGTGCTCGGTGCCATCCCTTCGATGAGCGCGCCGAGCACCGCGCCCGTGACGCTGCCCAGCATCGCGCCGACCACCACGCCGGTGGCGCCGCGCGGCACCTGGGGGGCCATCCGGGGGTACGGCAGGATCGCGTCCAGCACCCGGCTGGACACGAGGCTGACCGCGGTCGCGGTGAGGCCCACCACGATCGCCTGAGTACCCACGGTGATGCGCGTCAACACGATGAGCGTCGCGAACGCCACGACCCCCACGATGACGAAGAGCGTGGCGCCCAGCGACTCGGTCGCCCGGATCCGCGCCGACGTGCGCACGAGCTGCCCGATGACGCCCGCGACGAAGCCGGCCGCGGCCACGTACGCGAGCGGCGTCATGGACGCGCGCTGCGGATAGATCGCCGCCACGTCCGCGGCCACGGCGGTGGCCAGCCCGACGACGGCCACGACCCGGGGGGCGGGCGGCCGGACGGCGACCGTCCACGAGATCACGAAGAACGCCTGCACGCCCAGGATCACGAAACCGTACGGCGCCCGCGCCGCCGTGCCCACCCCGGCGGTCTGGGCGCCGAAGACCAGGCCGATGCCGAGCAGGGCAGCGAAGGCGGCGATGGCCAGGGACAGCAGCCGCCGCACCGGCGCCGGCTCGACCTGCCCGTCCGGTTCTTCGACGTCGACTTCGGGCTCGACGTCGGGTTCCACGACGGGTGCGGCCCTGCGGGCGCGTCGCGCGCCCGCGCGCTCACGGCGTCGCTCGCGACTCGACGAGGTGGGAAACACGCCCCGATCGTGCCAGAGGCGACCGGCCCCCGGCATCCCGGAGGTCCGCGGCGACGGGAGCGGGCTCGAGCGCCCGGCGACGCGGCCTGGCTGGCGGACCTGCCTGCACATCGGCCCAGGATTCCGTTACGCTCGGTTGTCAGCCCGCCCGTCAGCGCCGCCGTGGCCGAGCGCGAGACGGAGGTACGCGTGGAGATCCTCATGTTGCTGTCGGCGCCGGAGCGCCCCGCGTCGGAGGTTCTCCCCGCCCTCGACCTGCTGCCCCATACGCTGCGGGGCGCCAAACGGGACATCCGCGCTCTCCTGGCCGGTCCCAGCCCCGATGTCGTGCTCGTCGACGCCCGCACCGACCTCGCCGAGGCCCGGGCCACCTGCCGGCTGCTGCACGCGACCGGGCTGCACGCCCCGTTGATCGCGGTCGTCCGGGAGGCCGGGCTGATCGCGGTGAGCGCCGACTGGGGCATCGACGACGTGGTGCTCGTCTCGGCTGGGCCGGCCGAGGTCGAGGCCCGGCTGCGCCTGGTTGTCGGCAGGGTGACCAGCGCCGCGACCGCCGCGGACGGTGGGCTGATCCGCGCCGGTGAGCTGACCATCGACCCGGACACCTACGCCGCCAAGCTCAAGGGCCGCCCGCTCGACCTGACGTACAAGGAGTTCGAGCTGCTGAAGTTCCTCGCCCAGCACCCGGGCCGGGTGTTCACCCGCGACCAGTTGCTGCGCGAGGTGTGGGGGTACGACTACTACGGCGGCACCCGTACCGTCGACGTGCACGTGCGACGGCTACGCGCCAAGCTCGGCTCCGAGCACGAGGGGATGATCGGCACGGTGCGCCAGGTGGGCTACAAGTTCGTGATACCGCCGCCCCGGGCGCTGCCCGACCGCGATCCGGCCCCGGTCGCGTCCCGGACCTGACCGGCGCGCGGGTCGCCCGCCGCGCCAGCGACTACCGTTAGCTCATGATCATGCCTGAAGTGCCGGCGGGTACGGAGACCGGCTGGTCGGTGCGGCGTACCGACCATCTTGATCCGCGTGAGGTGGCCGACGTGCTGGCGCTGGCCCAGGCCGCGGGCGACGCGGACGGGGCGTACCCGCTCGCCGAGCACGTGGTGCTGCACCTGCGGCACGGCGGTGACGAACCCGCCGTGCACCTGCTCGCCCGGGACCGCGACGGCGGCCTGGTCGGCTACGCCCACCTGGACACCACCGACGAGGTCGAGGGACCGTCCGCGGAACTCGTCGTGCACCCGATGTGCCGGCGGCGCGGGCTCGGGCGCGCGCTGGTGACCGCGGCGATCGAGGTGGCCGACGAGCGCGACCCGCGGGGCCGCCTGCGCCTGTGGGCGCACGGGGACCACCCGTCCGCCAACGCGCTGGCGCTCTCGCTCGGCTTCCAGCGTGCGCGGGTGCTCTGGCAGATGCGCCGCTCGCTGTACGCCCCGGTGCCGGCCCCCCGGCTGCCCGACGGCGTGACGCTGCGGCCGTTCCGGCCGGGGGTGGACGACGAGGCGTGGCTTGCGGTCAACGCCCGGGCGTTCGCCGACCATCCGGAGCAGGGCCGGTGGACCCTGCACGACCTGCGGATCCGGATGGCCGAGCCATGGTTCGACCCGGCGGGCTTCCTGCTGGCGGTCGACGAGCACGGGACGTTGCTGGGCTTCCACTGGACCAAGGTGCACGGCGAGGTGCACACCCACCCGCACGACGCGACGACCAAGCCGCACCACCACGAACCGATCGGCGAGGTGTACGTGCTCGGGGTGGACCCGGCCGCGCACGGCACCGGGCTCGGCACCGCGCTGACCCTCGCCGGCCTGCGCCACCTGCGCGCCCGCGGCCTCGATCAGGCGATGCTGTACGTCGACGAGTCCAACACCCGGGCGATCGGGCTCTACACGAGGCTGGGGTTCGCCCGCTGGTCGACGGACGTGTGCTTCCGGCGCGTCACCGGCGGCTGAGACACGGGCGGGACGCGCTCGACACGCCCGCCACGCTTCGATCACCCCCAGCGCCTGCCGTCGAGCCTGCCGCCGCTGGCATGACCCGCCTGGGGTCATTCTTTGCCTAGTGGCATCCCCGCCGCCTCGCCCGCTGCCTGCGCAAGCTGAAAGCTCTTGCCTAGTAGGGGAGCTGAGGGCTGGGCGAACGCCCATGCCAATGTCGCCGACGGTCCTGCCGCCGTCATCCACAGCCGGACACCATGATCGACACCAGTTACCGGCATATCGCGGTGTCGGCGGGTCGCGATATGCAGGAAATTGCGCCGATCCGGGCCGTCGGGCGCGCCAGATCCTGCATGTGGCGCCGTCGACCGGGCGCGGACCCCGCCAGATCCCGGTAAGCGGAGTCGATCAATTCACCCGGACACCGCGACATCCCGCAAACGGCGGCCCCGCGCCCGACCTGGACACCTCGACATTCCGAAAACGGTGACGATCATGGGCGCGCGTGCGAGCTGCGGCCTGGAGGAGCTGGAGACCGAGCGAGACATCCAGGCCGGCCGGCGGCTTTGAGAAGGCCCGGGCGGCGAGCGAGCACCCTGGCTGGCGTGGGCCTCGGCAGGGAAGCCCGATCACGGCCGCCCCGCATGATCATCCTGGACGTCGGCCTGCTCACCACCGACATCCAGCGGCTCACCCGAATTCACCGGTGGTTCACCTCGGCCTGGGTGGGCGGTCACCTGGCCCTGGCAGCGTTCGTGGCGTCGAAGAGAAGACGACCATGACCAGAGAGGCAGTTTCTGAGGTGCTGACCGCCAGGACCAGAAGCAACGCGCGTCGGGGGCGCTGGGTGGCCGGAGCGGCGCTAGCGGCGCTCACGCTCGCCGGCTGTGGCGGCAACGACGCCGGCGGGGCGAACCCGTCGTCGTCGAAGGGTGGCCACGAGTACGCGAGCCTGTCGGGCCAACTGAAGGCCTCCGGGGCGAGCTTCCCGGACGCGTTCTACCAGGAGGTGGTGATCGCGTTCAGGGAGGCGGCGCCCAACGTCACCGTGACCTACAACGCGACCGGCTCGGGCACGGGCAAGAAGGAGTTCGCCCAGGGCCTGACCGACTTCGCCGGCACGGACAGTCTGGTGAAGGAGTCCGACGGGCTGCCTGCCGGCTCGTTCTACTACCTGCCGACCGTGGCCGCGCCGATCACCGTGTCCTACAACCTGTCCGGGGTCGACAAGCTCCAGCTGAGCCCGGACACCCTCGCCAAGATCTTCCAGCGGGACATCAAGACCTGGAACGCCCCGGAGATCGCGGTCGACAACCCCGGCGTGAGTCTGCCGGACAAGCCGATCACCGTCGTCCACCGTTCGGACGGCTCCGGCACCACCAACAACTTCACGAAGTACCTGACCGCAGCCGCCCCGACGTGGCGGCTCGGCAGCGGCGACACGGTCAACTGGCCGACCGACACCCAGGGCGCCGAGCGTAACTCGGGTGTGGCGCAGCTGATCAAGCAGGGTGACGGCACCATCGGCTACGTCGACCTGAGCGACGCGAAGGCGAGCGGCCTGAGGTTCGCCGCGATCCAGAACAAGGAAGGCGAGTACGTCGAGCCCAGCCTCGACGCCGCCACCGCGGCGCTCGCCGGGGCGCGGGTGAACGACGACCTCACCTACGACCCGCTCGACGCCGCCGGCGCGGACAGCTACCCGATCACCGCACCGACCTACCTGCTGGTCAAGGCGGAGTACGACGACCCGGCCAAGGCGGAGCTGGTGAAGGCGTTCGTGACGTACCTGCTCACCGACGCCCAGGCGCTGGCCGCGGAGGTCGACTTCGCGCAGCTGCCCGACTCGCTGCGGCAAAAGGCGCTCGCGCAGCTCGACAAGGTCAAGGCCTGATCTTGACGACGATCACGAGACCCACCAAGGAAACCCGGGCCCCTGGAACAGGACCATCCCGAGACCTCACCCAGCGCGGCCCCGGTGTCCTGGCCGACCGCGCATTTTCGCTGGTCAGCCTCGGCGCCGGGCTGCTGGTCCTGATCATCCTCGCGCTGATCCTGGTCACCACGACCGGTCAGGCGCTGCCCGCGCTGCGCGAGGCCGGCCTGGACCTGATCTTCGGCGACAGGTGGATCGCCAACGACCCGGACGGCGACGGACCCGCCACCCCGCGCTTCGGCGCCCTCGCCATGATCTACGGCACGGGCGTGGTGTCGGTGATCGCCCTGCTGTTCGCCGTGCCCGTGTCGATCGGCATCGCGCTGTTCCTGACCGAGGTCGCCCACCGCCGCGTTCGCGGGCCCGTGGTCACGGCGATCGACCTGCTCGCCGCGCTGCCGTCGGTCGTCTTCGGCCTGTGGGGCATCCTCGTCGTCGGCCCGGCGCTGACGAAGGTCTACGACCGGATCTTCGCGCTGGTCGGTGACGTGCCGCTGCTCGGCAGCGTGTTCGGCCAGCCGGTCAGCACCGGGCGCACCTTCATGACCGCCGGGCTGATCCTGGCCATCATGATCACCCCGATCGTCACCTCGCTGACCCGCGAGGTGTTCACCACCGTGCCCGAAACCGAGAAGCACGCCGTGCTCGCCCTCGGCGCCACCCGCTGGGAAATGATCAAGGGTGCGGTCTTCCCGCACAGCTTCGGCGGCATCGTCGGCGCGGTGATGCTCGGCCTCGGCCGGGCCATGGGCGAGACGATCGCCGTCGCGCTGACCATCGGGGCCGCCATCCAGATCACCCCGAACGTGTTCGCCTCCGGCGAGGCGCTGCCCGCGGTGATCGTGCGCCAGTGGGGCGAGTCCGGCGGCACGCACCGGTCCGCGCTGATCGGGCTCGGGGTCGTCCTGTTCGCGATCACGGTCACGGTGAACCTGCTCGCCCGGGTGATCGTGCGCCGGGCCGAGATCCGGATGAAGGGAGCCGCGGCATGAGCACCGTCCCGCCGGACCTGCGCCGCTCCGCCCTCCCGGTGCGGCGCCGGCTCGCCGACCGGGCCAGCACCGCGCTGATCGGGCTCGCGCTCGTCGCCGCGGTGGTCCCACTGGGCCTGATCGTGTCCTATGTGGTCGCCAAGGGCGGCGCCGTGGTGAGCCTGGAATTCCTCACCGCCGGCATCCAGAGCTCGCCCCGCCGCTCCGGCGGGGGCATGGGCCCGGCCATCGTCGGCACGCTCCTCATCACCGGCGCGGCGTCACTGATGGCGATCCCGCTCGGCGTGCTCGGCGCCGTCTACCTCAACGAGTACGGCAGGCAGCGGCCGCTGGCCAGGCTGATCCGCACGATGGCCGACGTGATGACCGGCGTGCCCTCGATCGTCATGGGCCTGTTCGTCTACGTGACCTGGGTAGTGACGGTCAAGGCGCAGACCGGCTTCGCGGCCGCGCTGGCCCTGGCCTGCCTCATGCTGCCGGTGGTGATCCGCAGCACCGAGGAGATCCTGCGGCTGGTCCCCGACGAACTGCGCCAGGCGAGCCTGGCGCTGGGCGCACGGCGCTGGCGCACCACCCTCGCGGTCGTGCTGCCCGCGGCCCTGCCCGGCATCACCAGCGGGGCGCTGCTGGCGGTCGCCCGGGCGGCCGGCGAGACCGCGCCGATCATCGTCACCGCCGGCGTCGCCAACACCGTCAACTGGAACCTGTTCGCCGGCGGCAACACCGCGCTGCCGGCGCAGATCTACCGCAACGCGAGCTCGGTCTTCACCACCGCCCAGGACCGCGCCTGGGGGGCCGCGCTGACCCTGGTGGCGATCGTGCTCGCGTTCACCGTCATCGCTCGCCTGATCTCCAACCGGTTCGCCGTCCGGCAGGGGTGAGCATGTCCACGATCCGCACGTCAAACCCGAACGAACCCGAGGTGAGCCCGATGATCTCCCTGGTGAACGAGCGCCCGGCCGCGATGACCGTCGCCCTGCCGTCGACGGACCTGGCGCCCGACACCACGCCCGTGATCGAGCTGTCCGATGTCAGCGTGCGCTACGGCGGATACGAGGCCGTGCGGCAGACCTCTTTCCCCATCCACGAGCACCGGATCACCGCCATGATCGGCCCGTCGGGCTGCGGCAAGAGCACCATCCTGCGCTGCCTGAACCGGATGAACGACCTGATCCCCGGCGCCCGGGTGACCGGGCGGATCACCTACCGGGGGCAGGACCTCTACGCCCCGGACGTCGACCCGATCCAGGTGCGCCGGCGCATCGGGATGGTCTTCCAGAAAGCCAACCCGTTCCCGAAGTCCATCTACGACAACGTGGCGTACGGGCTGCGGATCAACGGCGTCAAGGGCAACCTCGACGACCTCGTGGAGCAGGCGCTGCGCGGAGCCGCCCTGTGGGACGAGGTGAAGGACAAGCTGAAGACCAGCGCGCTGGCCCTGTCCGGCGGGCAGCAGCAGCGCCTGTGCATCGCGCGCGCCATCGCGGTACGCCCCGACGTGATCCTCATGGACGAACCGTGCTCGGCGCTGGACCCGATCGCGACCGGGCGGATCGAGGACCTGATGCGGGAGTTGGCGCAGCGCTACACGATCGTCATCGTCACGCACAACATGCAGCAGGCCGCCCGGGTCAGCCACGACACGGCGTTCTTCACCGCCGAGGTGGACGCGGCGGGCGTGCGACACGGCCGGCTCGTCGAGTTCAACCCGACCGGGAAGATCTTCACCAAGCCCGAGGACAAGCGCACCGAGGACTACATCACCGGCCGCTTCGGTTGAGTCACGGCAGGTCCGGAGCCGGGTCGATCACGAGTCGGTCGCCGTCCAGCCGCGGCATCACCGGGGTCGCCGCGTCCCGGCCCGCCGCCGCGGCGAGGGCCCCGGCGATGTCCGGGTACGCCGCCAGCTCGCGCAGCACCACGATCGTGGGCGGCAGCATCGCGATCCGTCCCGCGGCCAGCCTCGCCAGGGCCTCGGCCGGGCGCACCCACATGGTGTGGTCGGCCTCCCCGGACACGTCCCGGGCATCCTGGCCGTCGGGCAGCACCGCCAGGAAGAAGTACGTGTCGAAGCGGCGCGGCTCGAACTCCGGGGTGACCCACCGCGCCCACGGCACGAGCAGGTCGCTGCGCAACGCGAGGTCCCGCTCGGCGAACACCTCCGACAGGCTCAGCTCCCGCGAGATCAGCCCCTGCCGGGCCCGCTCCCAGTCGGCGCCGTCCGTCGCGCCCACCGCCGCGTGCAGCACCCCGGCCTCCTCGAAGACCTCGCGTACCGCCGCGCACACCACCGCCTGGGCCTTCGCCGGCGGCAGACCGAGCCGGACACCCCACTCGGCCGGCGACGGGCCGAGCCACGCGATCGAGGCGTCCGCGTCGCGCGGGTCCACCGAGCCGCCCGGGAACGCGTACATACCCGACGCGAACGCCATCGTGGCCGCGCGGCGCAGCACGTACACCTCGAAGCCGGAGCCCGGGGCGGGGCGCAGCAACGCGACGGTGGCCGCGACCCGCGGCGGCACCGGCGCCTCGCCGGAGGCGTAGAAGCGCCGGGCGTGCTCGATCAGCCATCCCGGCACCGGAAAACCCGTATCGCCGCTGGACTCTGCGAGTTCGGTCACCACACCTCCCGGTTGGGGCTCAGTCGACCCGTACGACGATCGCGGTGCCCTGACCGACCCCGATGCAGGCGGCGGCGACGCCGTACCCGCCGCCCCGGCGACGCAGTTCCCGGCACAGGTCGACGACGACGCGCGGGGCCGAGGCGCCGAGCGGATGACCGATCGCGATAGCCCCGCCGTGTGGGTTCACCCGCTCGCGGTCCACTTCGGGCAGGTAGTGCAGGCAGGAGAGCACCATGGCGGCGAACGCCTCGTTGATCTCCCATACCGCGATGTCGGCGACGGTCAGCCCGGCCCGGTCCAGCGCCTTGCGGATCGCCGGCACCGGCGCCACCGAGAAGCGCTCGGGAGCGGTGGCGACCGTGGCGCTGGCCACGACCCGGCCGAGCGGCTCGACGCCCATGGAGTCCACGGTGGCCTGCGAGCCGACGAGCACGGCGATGGCGCCGTCGTTGATCGGCGAGGAGTTGCCCGCGGTCACCGTGCCGTCCTCAGTGAACGCGGGCGCGAGCGCGGCGAGCTTGGCCGCGCTGGTGTCCGGGCGGACCGACTCGTCCCGCTCGACGCCGGCCACGCGCATGACGTAGTCGGCGTGCAGCCCTTTCTCCCACGCCGCCGCCGCCCGCTGGTGCGACCGCAGCGCCCACTCGTCCTGCTCGACGCGGCCGATGCCGAGTTCGTGCGCGACCGCCTCGGCAGCGGCGCCGAGCGAGACCGTCCAGTGGGCCGGGAACTTCGGGTTCACCATCCGCCAGCCCAGCTGGGTCTGGTGCAGCCGCAGCTCGGCGGGGAACGCGGTGTCCGGCTTGGGCAGCACGAACGGCGCCCGGCTCATGCTCTCCACCCCGCCGGCGATCAGCACCTCGGCGTCGCCGGCCCGCACCGCCCGGGCGGCCTGCACCAGCGCCTCCCCGCCCGAGCCGCACAGCCGGTTGACGGTGACCCCGGGCACGGTGTCGGGCAACCCGGCGAGCAGCACGGCCATCCGGGCGACGTTGCGGTTGTCCTCACCGGCGCCGTTGGTGTCGCCGAGGATCACGTCGTCGATGCGCGCCGCGTCGACCCCGGGGTGGCGGCGCAGCAACTCGGTGATCGGCAGGGCCGCCAGGTCGTCGGTGCGGATCCCGGACAGGCCGCCGCGGTGCCGGCCGAAGGGGGTTCGCACCGCGTCGATGAGGTACGCCATGCCTGCGAGCCTACGATGCCGGGCATGACCGTTCGCTGGGGCATTCTCGCCACCGGTACCATCGCCGCGCGATTCACCGAGGACCTGCGGCTGGTACCCGACGCCGAGGTCGTCGCGGTCGGGTCGCGCACCGCCGTCGCCGCGCAGGCCTTCGCCGAGCGGTACGGCGTGCCGCGCGCCCACGGGTCCTGGGCCGATCTGGCCACCGATCCCGATGTCGACGTGGTCTACGTCGCCACCGTGCACCCGGCCCACTACCGCGCCGCGCTGACCTGCATCGAGGCGGGCAAAGCCGTGCTCGTCGAGAAACCGCTCACGCTCGACGTACCCACGGCCGAGCGCCTGCTGGCCGCGGCGCGGGCGCGCGGCGTCTTCGCCATGGAGGCGATGTGGACGCGCTGCCTGCCGGCGATCCGGCGGGTGGCCGGCCTGATCGCCGACGGCGCGATCGGCGAGGTGGCCACGGTGCACGCCGAGTTCGGCCTGGCCGGTCCGTTCGAGCCGACGCACCGGCTGCGCGACCCGGCGCAGGGCGGCGGCGCGCTGCTGGACCTCGGCATCTACCCGGTCGCCCTCGCGAACCTGGTGCTCGGCCCGCCCACCACGATCCAGGCCACGGCCCGCCTGACCGCCGAGGGCGTGGACGCGCACACCGGCCTGCTGCTCGGCCACCCGAGCGGCGCGATCGCGGCGCTGACCTGCGGCATCACGGGCGCGACGCGCAACGCGGCGTCGATCACCGGCAGCGACGGCCGCATCGACCTGCCGGGCCCGTTCCACTGCCCGAAGCGGTTCACCCTGCACCGGCGGGGCGCCGATCCCGCGGAGATCCACGCCCCGTTCGAGGGCTGGGGCTACCACCTCGAGGCGGCCGAGGTGGGCCGGTGCCTGCGCGCCGGGCTGGTGGAGTCGCCGCTCGTGCCGCACGCGGCCACGCTGGAGGTGCTGGCCGTCCTGGACGCCGCTCGCGCGCAGCTCGGGGTGAGCTACCCCGACGCGGGCTGATACCCCGCCGCGCGCCTTTCCGATGGGCCCGCTAACCGAAGAGCGGGCGGACCAGGAAGTACGCGAGGCAGGCGATGAGAGCGGCGCCGGGGAACGTGAGGATCCAGGCCATCACGATGTTGCCGGCGACGCCCCAGCGCACCGCGGACAGCTTCTTCGTCGCGCCGACGCCCATGATCGCCGAGGTGATCGTGTGCGTCGTGGAGATCGGTGCGCCGAGCACCAGAGCGTTGTAGTAGAGCACCGAACTCGCCACGGTCTCCGCGGCGAAACCCTCCGGTGGTCCTAGGTGGATGATGCGCCGGCCCAGGGTGCGGATGATGCGCCAGCCACCGGCGTAGGTGCCGAGCGCGAGCACGGTCGCCGAGGTGAAGAAGACCCACTGCGGGATCGTCGTCTTGTCGCTCTGGAAGCCGCCGGTGTAGAGCGCGAGCACGACGATGCCTATCGTCTTGGCCGCGTCCTGCATGCCGTGGCCGACGGCCATCGCGGTCGCCGAGGCCGTCTGCGCCCAGCGGAAGAAACGGTTGAGCGGGGTGGGGTGCGCCGCGCGTGAGAGCCACTGCGCCCACCGCCACCGGCCGAGCCCGGGCCCGTCGGTCTTGGACAGGCCGAACACCGACCACAGCAGCAGGAACATGACGATGGCGCCGAGCATGAACCCGACGACCGGCGAGAGGACCATCGGGACGAGCACCTTCTCGCCGATGTTCCCCCACTGCACGACCCCGCCAGCCGCGAACAGCGTGGCGCCGACGAGCCCGCCGAACAGCGCGTGCGACGAGGACGACGGCAGGCCGAAGTACCAGGTGAGCAGGTTCCAGGCGACGGCGCCGAGCACGCCGGCGAAGACCACGCCGAGGCTGGCCAGCCCGGTCGGCAGGGTGACCAGGCCGTCACCGACGGTCTTGGCGACCTTCGCGCCGAAGTGGGCGCCGACGAAGTTGCCCAGTGCGGCGATGAGCAGCGCGACCCGTGGGGTCAGGGCCCGGGTGGAGACCGAGGTGGCGATGGCGTTGGCGGCGTCGTGGAAGCCGTTGGTGTAGTCGAAGAGCATCGCCACCGCGATCACCGCGATGACCGCGATGAGCTCCGGGCTCACGATTCCTTCACCGAGATGGTCTCGACCGTGTTGGCCACGTTCTCGAACGCGTCACACGCCTTCTCCAGCTCGTCGGCGACCTCCTTGAGTTTGAGCACGGTGAGCGCGTCGTACTCGCCGGAGAAGAGCCGCACGAGCAGCATGCGGTAGGCGCGGTCGCCCTCGTTCTCCAGCCGGTTGCACTCCACCCAGTACTCGCGCAGGTCCTTCATCGAGCGCAGCCGGGGCATCGCGTCGGCGGTGAGCTTGGCCTGCTGGTCGAGGATGTCGATCAGCTCGTGCATCTCCCGCGGCAGCGAGGGCAAATCGGTCAGCCCGTACAGGTAGATCAGGCTGCCCGCCGCCTCCAGGTGGTCGATCACGTCGTCGAGACCCGAGCCCAGCCGGTAGATGTCCTCGCGGTCGAAGGGCGTGACGAACGTTGAGTTGATCTTGTTGTAGAGCCCATGTGTGACGTGGTCGTTGTCGTGCTCCACCTCGATCAGCCGTTCGCTGATCGACTGGGGCTCCGCACCCGGAAGGGCCAGCTCGGCCAGCAGGGTGGTGCCGCGCACCAGGTTGTCGGCGGCGCGGCTGAAGAAGTCGTAGAAGGCGGTCTCGGTGGGGCGGAGTGAGAACCTCACAACGGGAACCTCGCTGGTCGGGTAACGGATGTCCCATGGGCGCGACGGCCCGGGGGAATGCTAGGGAACCGGGCGGGGCCTCGGTTGCCCGACTACCCCTCTTGGTTTCGGGTTCACGCAACGTTCACCTGACATTCACCTTCCCGCGCGATCGGCGGGCCGGACAATTAGCTATAGAGCTGCCCATAAGATCGAATAAGTCCCGGCCGATCACGCTCCGGGACCGACGTCCGGACGCGGATCGCGCGCCGGTCGCCGACTCCCGGAAATGTCGTGCGGATCACAGCACCGCGCCCTCGGCCCCCCGCCTGGCGCAGGATCGTGACGTGGACGAACTCACCGGCTTCGAGGAACACCGGGCGCACCTGATGGCCGTGGCGTACCGGATGCTCGGCAGCCGGGGAGCGGACGCCGAGGACGTCGTACAGGAGGCGTGGCTGCGGTACGCCTCGGCCGACCGCTCCGCGATCCGCGACGTGCGCGCCTGGCTCACCCGGACGACCGCCCGCATCTGCCTGGACGTGCTGCGCTCCGCCCGAGTGCGCCGCGAGGCGTACGTCGGGCCGTGGCTTCCCGAACCGGTCGTCTCGCGGCTGCCCGGCCCCGGGGGTGCGGCCAGCCTCGCCGCCGACCCGGCGGACCGCGCCGCCCGCAGTGACGAAGTCAGCTACGCGCTGCTGGTCGTGCTGGAGCGGCTGACTGCGGAGCAGCGCGTGGCGCTCGTGCTGCACGACGTCTTCAGGGTGGGTTTCGAGGAGATCGCAGAGGTGCTCGGCACGACCCCGGTGGCGGCCCGGCAACTCGCCTCTCGGGCCCGCCGCGCCGTCACCGCGAAGGGCGTACCCCGGCACCGGGCCGACCGGACCGAGCAGCGCCGGGTGATCCGCGCCTTCGTCGCGGCCGCCGAGTCCGGCGACCTGGACGCGTTGGTGGCCGTGCTGGCACCCGACGTCGTGGCGATGGGCGACGGCGGCGGCGTGCTTCCCGCCACCCGCCGCCCCGTCGAGGGCGCCGTGCAGGTCGCCCGATTCATGGCCGGCCTGCTGCGGCGGGCGGTCAACCAGGCCGCGGACCTGGTGGTGGAGCCGGTGGCCGTCAACGGCGACCTCGGGCTGCTGATCGAGGTGGCCTATCCAAGCGGGGAGCGGCAGCGGATCGCGATGGCGTTCGCCATCGCCGAGGGGCGGATCACCGGCATCTTCAACCAGCTCAACCCGCACAAGCTCACCCATGTCCCGCCCGCGCAACCGGCCCGCGCGCTGCCGCTGCCGAGTGGCTGAGCCACCAGGGCCCAGGCTGAGCCACCAGGGGGCCAGGCTGAGCTCCCGCGGCCCGAGCTACCGCACCTTGGCCAGCCAGGACAGGTACGCGGACGCGAAGGGCTCGGTGTTGTCGGCCAGCGCGTCGACGAGCCAGGAGGCGGCCGACTTCGCCTGCTCGGCCGCCTCGGGTGGGTAGCCGTAGCGCACCCGGTGCACCGCGAACTCGTCCTCGTCGAGCAACTGCACCGCCCGGGACGCGCGGCGGCGACGCACGTCCAGATCGAGGTCGACGAAGAGCACCTCGTCGGTGCCCGACCAGACGGCCGGGGTGACGATGTCGCAGTAGACCTCCGTGGGGCGCGGCGGCGGGTTGAACAGCGCTGTCCACCACGCCCCCGGCGGCACCAGCAGCACGTGGCCGGTCTGGCGGACCACGTTCTGCGTGCCGACCGTGGCGACCGTGCCGTCCGGGACGCCGAGCCACACGCCGTACTCGTCCTCGCCGAGGCGCAGAGCCGGGTAGCGACGATGAGGTGATTTATCGTACTTAATGTAGATCACCCGAACGGTACCCGACGCCATGCGTGCACCCTAACCCGCACGCCCGGCATCTTCCGGGAAAGTGTCGCCGGTGGAGATCAACAACGTGCATTTTCCCGGAGAATGCACGGCGCACGCGGGCGGGCGCAGCGGGCGCCGGCAATGGCCGGCAGGTAGCGTCGCAGCGTGACCGCGCGCACCCTGCCCCAGGGCACCCGCCCCCCGTCCGTACCCGACCTGCTCGCCGCCGCAGTGGGCGCGGTGCCGGGCGGGGCCGAACGCCCCGGCCAGCAGGCGATGGCGGCGGCGATCGAACAGGCCGTTCAGGCCGGCGAGCACCTGCTGGTCCAGGCCGGCACCGGCACCGGCAAGTCCCTGGCCTACCTCGTGCCCGCGCTGCTGGTCGACGGGCCCGTCGTGGTGTCCACCGCGACCCTGGCCCTGCAGTCGCAGCTCGTCGACCACGACCTGCCCCGGCTGGTCGCGGCGGTCGGTCCGCTGCTCGGCCGCACGCCCACGTTCGCCGTGCTCAAGGGCCGCCACCACTACCTGTGCCTGGCCCGGCTGGAGGCCTCCACCGAGGACCCCGGCGACACGCTGTTCGACACCGGCCCCGGGCCGGCGACCCGGTGGCTGGGCGAAGCCGGGCGGCTCGGCAGGCAGATCCAGCGGCTGCGCGACTGGGGCCTGCAGACCGAGACCGGCGACCGCGACGAGCTGGACCCGGGCGTCGACGACCAGGCCTGGCGACTGGTCAGCATGCCCGCGCGCGAGTGCGTCGGGGCGACCCGGTGCCCCTACGGCGACGAGTGCTTCGCCGAGGCCTCGCGGGCCCGGGCCCGCGAGGCCGACATCGTGGTGACCAACCACAGCCTGCTCGCCGTCGACATGCTCGCCGGCCGGCACATCCTGCCCCCGCACCGGCTGCTCGTCATCGACGAGGCGCACGAGCTCGCCGACCGGGTCTCCTCGGCGGCACAGGCCGAACTCACCCCCGACCTCGTCGACCGGGCCGCCCGCCGGGCCCGGGGCTACCTCAGGCCCGAGGACGCCGAGGCGCTGGCCGAGGCCGGCGACGCGCTCGCGGTCGGGCTCGCCGAGGCGCCGCCCGGACGCCTCGCGGCCGGGCTGCCCCCCGCGCTGGGCGAGGCGCTCACGCTGCTCGACGCCGCATGCCGGCAGGCGTTGCCCGGCATCGGCGAGGTCAAGGCCGACGATCCGGACCCGGTACGCCGCCAGCAGGCGAAGGTGGCGGTCGCCGAACTGTCCGACACCGCGGCGCGGCTGCTCGCCGCAAGCGACCAGGACGTGGCCTGGATCGAGAAGGAGCAGCGCCGCTCGGCCGTCGTCGTCGCCCCGCTGTCCGTCGCGGGCCTGCTCGCGACCAACCTGTACGCGGAGCGCACCGTCGTCGCGACCTCGGCCACCCTGGCACTCGGCGGCCAGTTCGACACGGTCGCACGGGCGCTCGGCCTGCCCGGCACCGATGTCCCCTACCGCACGCTCGACGTGGGTTCGCCGTTCGACTACGCCAAGCAGGGCATCCTCTACGTCGCGGCCCACCTGCCCCGCCCGGCGCAGTCCGGGCTCGCCGACCCCGCCGCCGAGGAACTGGTCCGCCTGGTCACCGCCCTCGGCGGGCGTACCCTCGGCCTGTTCTCCTCCCGCCGGGCGGCGCAGCGAGCCGCCGAGGTGCTGCGCGCCCGCACCGACCTGACGATCCTCGTGCAGGGCGAGGAGGCGCTGCCGCTACTGGTGCGGCGGTTCCGCGACGACCGGGCGAGCTGCCTGCTCGGCGTGATGTCGCTGTGGCAGGGGGTCGACGTGCCGGGCGAGGCCTGTCAACTGGTCGTCATCGACCGGCTGCCGTTCCCCCGCCCCGACGAGCCGCTGGCGGCGGCGCGGGCCGCGGCGGTGGACGCGGCGGGCGGGTCCGGCTTCGCCTCGGTCAGCGTGCCGATCGCCGCCGTGCGCCTGGCTCAGGGCGCCGGGCGGCTGATCCGCAGCCGAAGCGACCGCGGGGTGGTCGCCGTCCTCGACTCGCGGCTGGCGACCGCCCGCAGTTACGGGCCCTTCCTGCGCCGCAGCCTGCCGCCGTTCTGGTACACCACCAACCCGGAGGTGGTGCTCGGCGCCCTCAAACGCCTCGCAGCGACCGATGAGCGGGCCGGCCCTACTGCGGCTCGGAGCTGACCACGACCGCCTCCGGCGGCGGCTGCGGCCGGTGGTTGACGATCCGTCGGACCGCGGTGTTGAGCACCGCCACGATCGGCACCGACACGAGCGCGCCGACGATGCCGGCGAGGTACACACCGGTGGCGATCGCCACGATCACGACGAGCGGGTGGATGGCCACCGCCCGGCCCATGATCAGCGGTTGCAGCACGTGTCCTTCCACCTGCTGAACGGCGATCACCGCGGCGAGCAGGATCAGCGCGATCACCGGCCCTCGGGCCACGAGCGCGACCAGCACCGCCACCGCCCCGGAGACGGTGGCACCCACGATCGGCACGAAGGAGGCGAGGAACACCAGCGCCGCGAGGGAGAACGCGAACGGCACCCGGAGGACGGCGCAGGCGATGCCGATACCGACCGCGTCGATGAACGCCACCAGCACGGTGGCCCGCACGTACGCGACGAGCGTCAACCAGGAGGCCTGCCCGGCGGACGCGACGGGGACGCGCGCGCCACGGGGCAGCAGGGAGACCAGGGCCCGCCAGATCCGGTCGCCGTCGCGCAGGAAGAAGAACGTGGCGAACAGCACCAGGAACAGCCCGGCCAGCACGTCGATCACACCGGTGGCGGTGGACAGAGCTCCGATGGTGAGCGCCTGGCTGTTCTGCTTCACCCAGTTCGTCACCGCGTCCAGCGCCGTCTCAAGCTCCTTGTCGGACAGGTGCAGCGGCCCGGTCTCCAGCCAGCTCTGGATCCGCTCGATTCCTTCCCGGGCGTTGGCAGCCAGGTCCGGCACGCCGGCCACGAACTGGTTGACGACGATCGTGAGGGTGCCCACGACCGCGGCCAGCCCACCGACCAGCACGAGCGCGGTGGCCAGCGAGCGTGGCACGTTGATCCGGCGCAGCGCGGCGACCGCGGGGGTGAGCAGCGCGCTGAGCAGCAGCGCGATGGCCAACGGGGCGATAACGTGTTTCAGGAGGGCCACCCCGCGCAGCAGGAAGTAGCCGGCCACGCCCAGCACGAGCAGCCGCCACGCCCAGGCGGCGGCGATGCGCAGGCCGCTGGGCACGTCGGCGTCGTCGCGGCTGGCCGTCGAGGCGTGGATCTGGCCGCCGGGAGCCAGCGCCCCGAGCGACGGGACCGGGGCGTCGTCCCCCGCCGCCCCGGAAACGGCCAGCGCCGGCGGCTCGTCGTCGGAGGACTTCGCCTGGATCCGGGCCCGCCGGGCCTCGCTGAAGCGCCGGACGCTCTCGCGTATTCGGTCGAACCGACCCACGCACACCCCCTTGGGACAGACCTGGCTCTCTCACCGTAGTCGGGACTCCGCCGGAACCCCGGCAACGCGGCACGGTACCGTTCCCGACGTGACCGCCGTTCCTGCCAACGCCACGTCGGCGACCGACGGCAGCCTGCCCATCCGGCTGCTGCACGACCGGGTGCTCGTCCGCGTCGAGGGTGGCGAGGGTGAACGCCGCTCGGCCGCCGGCATCGTGATCCCGGCCACCGCGTCCGTCGGCCGGCGCCTCGCCTGGGCGACCGCCGTCGGGGTGGGCCCGCACGTACGGTCCATCCAGTCGGGCGACCGCGTGCTCTTCGACCCCGAGGACCGGTCCGAGGTGGAGTTGCACGGCCAGCAGTACATCCTGCTGCGGGAGCGGGACGTGCACGCCGTGGCGGCCCGGCGGGTCGAGCAGGACGCCACAGGCCTCTACCTGTAGCCGACGGCTACCGGCCGCTATCGAGGCCGGGCGGCGGGATGTTCGGCGGACGGGGCGGCGCCAGCGGCACCGGGATCGGCACCACCGGCTCCGGCGGAGCCGCCACGGTGCGCCGTACCCCGTCCGGGAAGGTGACGTGATACCGGCTGCCGTCCCAGTGTGCCGGCGGGACCTGCGGGTCGCGGCCGGTGAAGGCCTGCCGGCTGGCGACGATCGTGCCGAGCAGCACCTGCTCCTCGTACACGCTCGCCCCCCGGTCGGCCGGCGTGCGGTCGAGCCCGCGGTTCATCCGGTCGCGCAGCAGGGCCAGCCGGGTCGCGGCGTACTGGTAGTCGCGCATCGCCTTCACGCCCGCGTCCCCGGCCACCCGCCTCGCCCACCGCCGGGCGGAGTGCCGACGGCCCAGCGTCCCGAGCGCGGCGACCTCGGGCGGAGACAGCCACCCGGCGCCCACATACACCGGCAGCGTGCGCTCGGTCAGGCGGCCCTCCCAGGAACGCAGCCACACCGCCACGCCGATCATGGCCAGGAAGACCGGCACCATGATCGAGATGTACCCGTAGAGGAACACCAGCAGTTCGCCGGTGAGCCCGGTGAGCGTGGCCATCAGGTTCCAGCCGCCGTGGAGCAGCATCGCGACGAGCAGGCCGGCGATCGGCGCGAGCCGACGCACCCAGGTGTTCGAGGCGCGGGCGGCGATGCCCAGCCCGATGCCGCTCATCGCGGTGAACAGTGGATGCGCGAAGCCGGTCAGCACGATGCGGGCGATGAACAGTGCGATGAGGTTCTGCGCGGCCGTCGCCGGCCCGTACTGCTCGAGACCAGAGGCGTAGGCGTAGCCGCCGAGGTAGAGGATGTTCTCGACCATGGCGAACCCGGTGGCCGATAATCCACAGTAGACGATACCATCGGTGATCCCGGAGAACTCGCGCCGGCGGCGCAGCAACAGGAGCAGCGGCCCCAGCGCCTTGGTCAGCTCCTCGATGAACGGCGCGACGAGCACGGCCACCAGCCAGTCGGGCAGCCCGGCCCGGTCGAACAGCCACCCGGACCCCGTGTTCACGCCGAGCGAAACGGACGTGGCGATGGCCGCACCCCAGGCGAAGGCGAGGGCCAGATACCGGACCGGCTCCGGCTCGTAGCGGTCCAGCCAGATGAAACAGCCCACCAGGATCGGCACCGGCACGATGGCGGCCACCAGCCCGACGGCGAGCGCCATCGGCCCGATCCGGTAGCCGAGAAAGACCAGCAGGCCGATGCCGACCAGCGCGATGCCGCCGATCACTCCGGTCAGCGCGAGGACCGACCTCCAGCCCCGACCGTCCCCGGGAACCGGCGCGACCTGGGCGGCCCACGCTGCCTGGTGCGGCGGTGCCGACGGCGGCGATGCCGGCTGCGCCGAGGGCGACGGCGGCGATGCCGAAGGCTGGGACGCCGGCGACGGCTGCGGCGTCGGCGAGGCCTCGCCGGGCATGTCGGCCATGCGGTCAGCCTATCGAGCAACCCGGCCCCGCCAGGGCGACCACACCGCCCACCGCTCGTCGCCCGCGCCCCCGCTCAGGGCCGCCCCATGTGGCCGCCGGCCCGGCGGACCAACTGATTCGCCTCCGGGTACGTCAGGCCGGCCGCGCCGAGCAGGTCCGTGGCGGCCGCGCGGATCTGGGCGACCAGCACGCTGCCGGAGAAGCCGAGACCAGCACGGTACGCGTCGGCCGCCTCGCGTACCGCCTGGGCGGCCAACTCAGACGTCCGGTTCAGCGGCGCGCCCCGGGTCAGCTCAGCGCGGAGCTGGTGCACCGCCTCCCCCAGCGTGGCCACGGCCCTGGGCAGCTGCTCGGGGACCGGTTCCTCGTCGGAGATCAACGTCACGCTGCGGCGCACGAGCACGTGGGCGTTGCCCAACACCCGCTCGAGGTACTCGACCGCCTCGACGTACTGCGTGAGAGTGCCCCGCGCGCGCCAGCGCACGGGCGCGATCGTGGCGGCCTCGCGCCCCTCCGGCACGGTTTCGCGCAGCTCCTCCAACGCCGCGGCACCCCGGTTGATCACAGACAGCGCCGCATCCGCCCGCCCGGCGTCACGATCCGACAGCGCCGCCGCGGTCTCCGTGAGCGCGCCCGCGATGATGTCGCACGCCGGACGCGTCTTCCTGGCGACGACCGTCAACGGGTTGACGGGGAACAGCAGGGCCATCACGGCGAGGGCCACGACGCCGCCGATCAGTGCGTCGAGGAACCGCTCGTAGTAGATCCCCTCCTTGGTCGGCGGAACCACGGCGGCGATGATGATGGCCGACGAGGCGGCCTGGGCGACGACGGCGGGCGAGCCGCCGAAGAACACCGTGACCAGCACGGCGAGGGTGACCGCGAGCCCGATCTGCCACGCCCCGGTGCCGATAACGTAGATCAGCAGGTCCGCGAAGGCGACCCCCAACGCGACGCCTGCGACCAGCTCGATGGCCCGCCGGTACCGCTGACCGACCGTCAGGTCCAGCGTGATGATCACCGCGATCGGCGCGAAGACCGGGTCCGGGTGATGGAAGACATCGGCCGCGATGTACCACGCGATGGAGCCCGCCACACCGGCCTGCAGCGCCAGCAGCGCGGTGGCCCGGACCCGCTGCCAGCGGTCGTGGAGCGTCCGCTGGGACCGACGACGCAACGCGTCCAGCAGGTCGTCGGCCGAGGACCAGGTTCTCGAGGACCAGATGCCGTCGTCGGACCGGTCACCGCGCCCGCGGGCCATGGTCCCGAGCGTAGGCGGCCGACGCCGGCGCGTTCGGGGTATTGGGAAGCGACCGCCGGGGCGGGCTACCGTTGCCAGCCGTGGTGATCGACGAGCTGAGGCGGAGGCTGCCCGCCGGCACCGTGCTGACCGATCCCGATCTGCTGCGCGGCCACCAGCGGGACGAGGCCGACCTGTGCGCGTACGGCACGCCGTTGGCCGTCGTCCGGCCCCGGAGCACGGCCGAGGTGTCGGCGGTGCTGGAGATCGCCTCGCGCCACGGCACCCCGGTGGTCCCGCAGGGCGCGCGCACCGGCCTGGCCGGTGCGGCCAACGCGGTCGACGGCGCTCTCGTGCTCTCCCTGACGGCGATGAACCGCATCCTCGAGATCGACCCGGTGGACCGGATCGCCGTCGTGCAGCCGGGGGTCGTCAACGCCGAACTGTCCCGCGCCGTGGCCGCGCACGGCCTGGCCTACCCGCCGGACCCGGGCTCCTGGGAGTCCTCCACGATCGGCGGCAACGTGGCCACCAACGCGGGCGGCATGTGCTGCGTGAAGTACGGCGTCACCGGCGAGTACGTGCTTGGCCTGGAGGTGGTGCTCGCCGGTGGCGAGGTGCTGCGGACCGGCCGGCGCACCGCGAAGGGCGTGGCCGGCTACGACCTCACCCGGCTCTTCGTCGGCTCGGAGGGCACCCTCGGCGTGATCACCGAGATCACCCTGGCGCTGCGGCCGGCCGCCGAGGAGGCGCTCACCCTGGTCGCGATCTTTCCGACGACCGCCGCCGCGGGTGCGGCGGTGACCGCGATCGCCACCGCGGGTGCCACGCCCAGCCTGCTGGAGCTGCTCGACCAGGTGCACCTGCGCGCGATCGAGGCGTACCGGCCGATGGGGCTGCGCACGGACGCGAAGGCGTTGCTGCTGGCGGCGGCGGACACCGGCCCGCGCGCGGCCGCCGACATCGCCCGCATCGCCGAGCTGTGCACGGCGGCCGGTGCGGACGAGGTCTACACGGCCAGCGACGCGAGCGAAGCGACCGCCCTGCTCGCGGCCCGGCGGCTGGCGCACCCGGCGATGGAGCGGTTCGCCGCCGAGGCGTACCCCGGCGGTGCCGGCGGGTTGATCATCGACGACGTGGCCGTGCCGCGGTCCCGGCTGGCCGAGATGCTCGAGGGTGTCGAGCGGATCGCGGCCGAACACCGCGTGCCGGTGGCGGTCGTCGGGCACGCCGGCGACGGCAACCTGCACCCCAACATCGTGGTCGACCGCGCCGATCCCGCCAGTGTGGCCCGCGGGCGCGCGGTCTTCGACGAGATCATGGCGCTCGGGCTCGCGCTGGGTGGCACCTGCACCGGCGAGCACGGGGTGGGCCTGCTCAAGCGGGAGTGGCTCGCCCGGGAGATCGGCCCGGTCGGGGTGCGGGTGCACCGGGCGATCAAGGCGGCGCTGGACCCGGCGAACCTGCTCAACCCCGGGAAGGTCCTGCTCAACCCCGGGAAGGTGCTGTAGCCGCGGTCGCCGCCGGCGGCGCGTCGGCGGTGTCGAAGGCGCCGCGCACGTCGGGCACACCCAGCCGGGCCGCGTCCGCGGTCCGGTCGTCGGGCATGCGCTGGGACTCCCGCTCCGCCTCGACCCGCGCGAGGTAGTGCTCCACCTCCCGGTCTACTTTGGACGACGACCAGCCGAGGACCGACCCCATCAGCTGCGCGGCGTCCAGGGCCGATTCGGTGCCGCGGTGGGCGGTGTCGATGGAGATGCGGGTACGCCGGGTCAGCACATCCTCCAGGTGCAGCGCGCCCTCCGCGCGCGCGGCGTAGACGACCTCGGCCGCGAGGTACTCCGGGGCGCCGTCGAGCGGGCGGCGCAGCGTCGGATCGGCCGCGATCAGAGCCAGCACCTCGATCGCCAGCGTGCCGTAGCGCTCCAACAGGTGCTCCAGCACCCCGACCGGGATGCGGTGCCGGCGCGCCAGGTCGGCACGGTCGCGCCACATCGCGGCGTACCCGTCGGCGCCGAGCAGCGGTAACTGGTCCGTCCTGGACGGTCGCACCCCGCCCAGCCGGCGGGCGGCCCGGTCCACCACGTCGGCGGCCATCACCCGGTAGGTCGTGTACTTGCCGCCGGCCACCAGCATCAGCCCGAGCATCGGCTCGACGACCGCGTGCTCGCGCGACAGCGCGGATGTGCTCTCGTCCATGCTGTGCGGGGAGCGGCCGGGGCGCGCCTCGGCGGCCAGCAGGGGCCGCAGGCCCGCGTACACGCCCTCGATGTCCGCCGCGGACAGGGGCCGGTCGAGCACCGCGTTGACCTGTTCGAGCAGATAGTCGATGTCGCGGGCCGAGGCGGCCGGGTGGGCGCGGTCCAGCGACCAGTCGGTGTCGGTCGTGCCGATGATCCAGTGCCCGCCCCACGGGATGACGAAGAGCACCGAGGTGGCGGTGCGCAGGATGAGCCCGACCTCTCCGGTGATGGCGGAGCGGGGCACGACGAGATGGATGCCCTTCGAGGCGCGCACCCGCAGCCCCGGGCGGGCATCGGGCAGCATCGCGGTGATGTCGTCGCTCCACACCCCGGTCGCCGCGATCACGGTGCGCGCGCGGACCTCGAACTCCTCGTTTGACTCGAGGTCGCGGATCCGCACCCCGGTCACCTCGCGGGCCTGCCGCAACAGGCCGACCGCGCGGGCGCTGGTGACCACCGCCGCGCCCATGCTCGCGGCGGTACGGGCGAGCGTGACGACGAGCCGCGCGTCATCGACCTGGCCGTCGTAGTAGCGGATGGCGCCGGCGAGGGCGTCGGGGCGCAGCGACGGGAACAGTCGGCGCGCCGCGGTCCGGGAGAGGTGGCGGTGCCGGGGCATACCCCGCCCGTGCCGGTTGCCGAACGAGGTCAACACCCCGGCGAACGCGTCGTAGAGCGCCACCCCGGCCCCGTAGTAGCACCGGTTCCAGACCCGGGACGCCAGACCGTCGGTGGGCAGGGGCACGAGGAACGGCACCGGCCGTACCAGGTGCGGCGCGAGCCGGGTGGCGAGCAGCCCTCGCTCCCGCAACGCCTCGTGGACCAGGCCGAACTCCAACTGCTCCAGGTAGCGCAGCCCGCCGTGGATCAGCTTGCTGGAGCGCGACGAGGTACCGGCGGCCAGGTCGCGCGCCTCGACGAGGGCGACCGACAGGCCACGGGAGGCGGCGTCGAGCGCGGCCCCCGCCCCCGTGACGCCCCCGCCGATGACCAGCACGTCGAAACGCTCGCTGCGCAGCCGGCGCAGGTCGGCGACGCGCCGTTCGGGCGACAGTGCGCCAGCGGCGAACCGGGAGACGGCAGGATCTCGCACGTCTATACCGTACGACCTC
>VSCG01000029.1:0-27804 GCA_047459115.1 Micromonosporaceae bacterium | reverse complement strand
GGTGAGGCATGCTGGGTAGCAGCCGCTCCAGCTAGGTAGTAACACTGCTACCTAGCTGAGGAGGTGGTCGACGTGGCCATTACCGCGCTGTCGAGTCGTGAGTTCAACCGAGACACTGGCCGGGCCAAGATCGCGGCACGTAACGGGCCGGTCTTCATCACCGACCGCGGTCGGCCCGCCTATGTGCTGTTGACCTTCGATGACTATCAACGGCTGGTCAGCGGCCAGGACGGCATCATCGACCTACTCGGCCTCCCACCAGGAGTGGAGGAGGCTGAGCTGGAGACTCCACGCATGCGCGACCTTGCCCGGCCGGCGGACCTGAGCTGATGTTCCTCGATACCAACGTCGTGTCAGAACTGCGCAAGGCCAAGAACGTCACCGCATGGGCGGCTGGCGCGTCGGCGGCGAGCATGTTCGTGCCGCTCGCACCAACCTGACCAGGCCCTGACGGGTCGGTCCGTCGGGCAGCCATTGGTTGCCCGGGCCCGTGCCACGGGGGGCGAGGTCCGAAGCGGACCTCGCCCCCCGCGCGTCACGAACGAGAACGCATCAGTCCTCGTCGGACTTCTGCGACTTCATACCGGCGGCGATGAGCTCCATGACCGACGAGTCCTGCAGGGTGGTGACGTCACCGAGCGAACGGTTCTCGGCCACGTCCCGCAGCAGCCGCCGCATGATCTTGCCGGACCGGGTCTTGGGCAGCTCGGGCACGAGCATGATCTGCCGGGGTTTGGCGATCGGGCCCAGCGTCTTCGCCACGTGCTCGCGCAACTCCTTGACCAGCAGCTCGCCGTCGTCGGCCTCGCCGCCCCGCAGGATCACGAACGCCACGATCGCCTGGCCGGTCGTCGGGTCGGTGGCGCCGACGACCGCCGCCTCGGCTACTGACGGGTGCGACACGAGCGCCGACTCCACCTCGGTGGTGGAGATGTTGTGTCCGGACACGAGCATGACGTCGTCGACCCGGCCGAGCAGCCAGATGTCGCCGTCCTCGTCCCGCTTGGCCCCGTCGCCGGCGAAGTACAGCCCGTCGAAGCGGGACCAGTACGTGTCGATGAAGCGCTGCGGGTCGCCCCAGATGGTGCGCAGCATCGCCGGCCACGGTTCGCGGAGCACCAGGTAGCCACCGCCGCCGTTGGGCACCGACTTGCCCTGGTCGTCGACCACGTCGGCGACCACTCCGGGCAGTGAGCCCATCGCCGAGCCCGGCTTGCAGGCGGTCACGCCGGGCAGCGGGGAGACCAGGATGGCACCGGTCTCGGTCTGCCACCAGGTGTCCACCACCGGGCAGCGCTCGCGGCCGATGTTGGTGCGGTACCACATCCACGCCTCGGGGTTGATCGGCTCGCCGACCGAGCCGATCAACCGCAGCGACGACAGGTCGAACTGCGCCGGGATGTCGTCGCCCCACTTGGCGAAGGTGCGGATCGCGGTCGGCGCGGTGTAGAAGATGGTGACCCGGTACTTCTGTACGATCTCCCAGAACCGGCCCCGGTGCGGCGTGTCCGGCGTGCCCTCGTACATGACCTGCGTCGCGCCGTTGGCGAGCGGGCCGTAGACGATGTAGCTGTGCCCGGTCACCCAGCCGATGTCGGCGGTGCACCAGAAGATGTCGGTCTCCGGCTTGAGGTCGAACACCGACCAGTGCGTGTACGCGACCTGGGTGAGGTAGCCACCGGTGGTGTGCAGGATGCCCTTGGGCCGCCCGGTCGTGCCGCTGGTGTAGAGGATGAACAGCGGGTGCTCGGCGTCGAACGGCTGCGCGACGTGCTCGGCGCTGGCCTTCTCGACGGTCTCGTGCCACCACAGGTCGCGCGACGGCGCCCAGGGCACCTCCTGCCCGGTGCGGCGGACCACCACCACGCGCTCCACGCTCGGGCACTCGGCGACGGCCTCGTCCACGGTCGTCTTCAGCGCCGTGGCCTTGCCCCGCCGGTACCCGCCGTCGGCCGTGATGACCAGCTTGGCGTCGGCGTCCTGGATCCGGCCCTTGAGGGCCTGCACCGAGAAGCCGCCGAAGACCACG
Source organism: Micromonosporaceae bacterium (assembly GCA_047459115.1). GTDB lineage: Bacteria > Actinomycetota > Actinomycetes > Mycobacteriales > Micromonosporaceae > VSCG01. The sequence goes on along the minus strand of VSCG01000029.1, from coordinate 25,775 downwards.
GAGTGGGTCGCGCCGATGCGGGCGCAGGCGAGCATCGCGACGACCGCCTCGGGGATCATCGGCAGGTAGATGACCACCCGGTCGCCGGCGGTGACGCCGAGGTCGGTCAGCGCGTTCGCCGCCTGGCAGACCGACCGGTGCAGATCGGCGTACGTGATGGTCCGGGTGTCGCCCGGCTCGCCCTCCCAGTGGATCGCCACCCGGTCGCCGAGGCCCGCCTCGACGTGCCGGTCCAGGCAGTTGTACGCGGCGTTGAGCTGCCCCCCGACGAACCACTTCGCGAACGGCGGGTTGGACCAGTCCAGGACGGTCTCCCACTCCTTGGCCCAGTGCAGCCGGCGGGCCTGCTTCGCCCAGAACGCCAGCCGGTCACGCTCGGCCTCCGCGTACTCGTCGGCCTTGACGTTCGCGCTGTCCGCCAAGGGCCGGGGAGGCGGGAATTGGCGAGTTTCGCGCAGTAGGTTCTGTAGGGTTTCGCTCATCGGTGGGCTCCTCGTCACGATCGGCTCTGAGTACGCAGATTAGTTGCGCGCGGGTCACGTGGCGAGGGCCGATCCGGGATGCGGTCGGTGGCGGCGGGTTAGCGCCGGCTGGCACGCACGGGACCGGCACCCTGCCGTCGGGCGCGGGCTCGGTGTCTAGGCTGCCAGGGTGACCGATCCGCTCGCGCCGCTGCTCGACCTCGTCGACGTCGCACCCGCGCTCGTTGCCGCCCGCTCGAGTGTGGACGCGGCGTTGCGGCACCGGGCGCTGCGCCGCCGGGGTGGCATGGTCGCGGCCGAGGTCAGCCTGCGGTGTGCGGTGGCCAGCTCCGCCCTGGAGGGGTACGCGTTCGCGCGCGAGGACGTGCGGGCCGGTCTGGTGACCGACCCGGTGCTGCAGGGCGCGCTGCGGGTCGCCGGCGCGTTGGGTGGCCTGGTCGACCTCTGGTCGCGGGCGCCCCGGCAGGTGCTCGCGCGGCTGCACGTGCTCGCGGCGCGTGACGTGTCGCCGGACGACACGTTGGGCCGGCCGACGGGCGGGGCGCCGGGCACCCCCGAACGACTCGACGCCCTCGCCGCGCTGGTGACCGGCGGCACCCGGGTACCGCCGCTGCTGCTGGCCGCGGTCGTGCACGGGGAACTGCTGGCGCTGCGGGCCTTCGCCGGGCCCAACGGCGTCGTGGCGCGTGCCGCCGCCCGGTTGGTGCTGATGGCCGGCGGGTTCGACCCGCGGGGTCTGGTGGCGATGGAGGTGGGCCACCTGGCCCGGCAGCCGGAGTACGTGGGGGCCGCGAACGCCTTCGCCACCGGCACACCGGACGGGATCCGCTCGTGGATCCGGCACTGTGCGACCGCCGCCGAGCTGGGCGCCCGGGAGCTGACCGAGGTCTGCGACCAGGCCGCCTGACCGCGCCCCGGTCGAACCGCAAGCGCGGCTGACCGCGCAGCGGTCATGGGAGTCAGGCGAGCACCGGTGGGCGTCGGGGCTGGACGCGGTCAGGCGGTCGCCGGTTTGGCTCCGGTACGCCGTTGCCGGCCGTACCACGCGATGCCGATCGCCACGCCGAGGCCGACGCCGACCGCGGCGGCCGCGATCGGCACCGCGGGACGCTCCCGCAGCCGGCGGCCGAGCGGGATGGGATTTCGGAACTCCAGCACCGGCCAGTTGCGCTCCTGCGCGGCTTTGCGCAGAGCGCGGTCGGGGTTGACGGCGCTGGGATGGCCGACGGCCTCCAGCAGTGGAAGATCGGTGATCGAGTCGGAGTAGGCGTACGACGCGGCGAGATCGTAGCCCCGCTCGGCCGCCAGCTCCCGCACCGCGATGACCTTGTTCGGCCCGGCGGCGTAGAAGTCGATCTCGCCGGTGTAGCGGCCGTCCTCGACCCGCATCCGGGTGGCGATCACGTCGGTGATGCCGAGCTGCTCGCCGATCGGGCGCACCATCTCCTCTCCGGAGCTGGATACGAGCACGACATCACGCCCGGCGGCCTGGTGCTCCTCGATCAGCGCGGCGGCCTCGGCGTACACGTAGGGGTTGATCAGCTCGTGCAACGTCTCCGCGACGATCTGACGGACCTGCTCCACGCGCCATCCCCGGCACAGTTCGGCCAGGTAGTCGCGCACCCGCGCCATCGTCTGCTCGTCGGCGCCGCTGCGCCGGAACATGAACTGGGCGTACGCGGCCTTCACCACGTCGCGCCGACTGATCAGGCCGTCCCGGTAGAACGGCCGGCCGAACGCCAGCGCGCTGGACTTGGCGATGACGGTCTTGTCCAGATCGAAGAAGGCGGCACCTCGGCCCACGGCGGGCAGTCTAGCCCGTTCGCGGGCGGCGGCCGGGTCGGCGCGGCGCGGCGGCCGGCCACCGGGGAGTCGGTCCACCCGCAGGGGATCGGCGGCGCAAGCGGTCAGCGGCGCGCGACGTGTCGGCGTGTTGCGGCCCACGCCACTCGACGCGCAGCCGTCTGTTCAGGCATGCTTGTGTGCGACACGACATGTGTCGGACCTGCCCCACTTGTACCGCAGCAGAGTCCCTCGGCGGTTGCACCCCCCCGTGACCGCTGAGCGGGTTCGGCTCAACCCCCCCGGAGCCGGACCCCCCTGACGACCCCCGTCTCCCCCCGGCGGGGGTCGTCCCATCTGAGCATCCGGTCCCCGCGTCCGGCCTCCGTTCGGGCTCGGCTGCCCAGTGATGTCCGCTTCAATCCTCTAGCGGTAGTTTTGCATCCTTTAGCGGTAGTTCTGGCTGGCCGCGTGCGGGTGGACCCGACAGCCCGCACCCGGCCGTGCAGTGTGATCTTCCTCACGTCCGCCATAGCAGATCAACCGTCCAGCGCGCCAGAAATCCACAACCGCACCTGGTCGTCCACAGAACAGCTGCGACGGCGTTGAACGCCACCCGCGTCGGCGCGAGCGTCTGCCTGCGAGGCACGAACCGTCGACCAGGAGGCCGCTATGCCGACCACGCCGCTCGCCGCCGCACGTCGTCATCCCCTGGCGATCACGGCGGACCCGGAACTGCTCGATGACCTGCTGCGACTCGCCGCCGCCGGTGGTGTGGAGCTGGAGGTGGCGAACGACCCGGTAGCGGCGCGACGCGGATTCGCCGCGGCGCCGCTGGTCCTCATCGGCCTCGACGTGGCCGAGGCCTGCTACCGCGCCGGACTGCCACGGCGGCCCAGCGTGGTGCTGGTCGGCCGCTCCGGCGACCGCACCGACCCGTGGGAGCTCGCCGAGGCCATGGGCGCGGCCCACGTCGCGCTGCTGCCGCCCGCGGAACCCTGGCTCGTCGACCGCTTCGTGGACCTGATCAACGCGCCCAGCGCCCCGGGACGCCTCGTCGCCGTGATCGGTGGGCGCGGCGGCGCGGGCGCGAGCGTGCTCGCCGCCGCCCTCGCGGTGACGGCCGTCCGGGCCGGGTTGCGCACCCTGCTGGTCGACGCGGATCCACTCGGCGGCGGCATCGACCTGGTCCTCGGCTGGGAGGGCCTGCAGGGGCTGCGCTGGCCGGCACTGCGGGAGGTCAGCGGCCGGCTGTCGGTCCCGGCGCTCGTCGACGCGCTGCCCAGGCAGGGTGAGTTGATCGTGCTGTCCTGGGACCGCGGTACGCCGGTGGCCGTACCCCCGGAGGCGATGGCGGCCACCATCGAGGCGGGGCGCAACGGGCGCGACCTCGTGGTGGTGGATCTGCCTCGACGGCTCGACGACGCGGCCATCCTGGCGCTGCAGAACGCGGACCGCACCCTGCTCGTGGTGCCGGCCGAGCTGCGAGCCACCGCGGCGGCGGGCCGGGTCGCGGCGGCGATCGGCGAGTACTGCCGTTGCCTGCAGGTGATCGTCCGGGGCCCGACGCCGGGTCGGCTGACCGCGACCGAGGTCGCCTCGTCGCTGCGCCTGCCGTTGGCCGGGGTGCTGCGCCCCGAGCCGCGCCTGACCGCGAGCCTGGAACGCGGCGAGGCGCCGGCCGGCACGGGCCGGGGACCTCTCGCCGTGCTCTGTCGCCGGATCGTGCACGACCTGGTCGGCGTCAAGGCCGGGGCGACGACGTGAACCGCACCCTCGACGCCGCGACCGGGATGGCCGAGCGTGTGCGCCAGCGCCTCGCGGTCTCCGGCGGTGACCCCACCCCCGCCGCGGTCGTCTCGGCGGTACGGGCCGAACCCGACGCCGCCGTGCTCGGCGACACCGGCCTGCTGCGGCTCGCCTCCCAGGTGCACCGCGAACTCGCCGGAGCCGGCCCGCTGGCCCCCCTGCTCGCCGACCCGGCGGTCAGCGACGTACTGGTGAACGGCCCCGACGAGGTCTGGGTCGATCGGGGCTCCGGCCTGACCCGCGTTCCGGTACGCCTAGGCAAGGCGGACGATGTACGGCGGCTGGCTCAGCGCCTCGCGGCGAGCGGCGGGCGACGGCTCGACGACGCCAGCCCGTTCGCGGACGTACGACTGCCCGACGGCAGCCGGTTGCACGCCGTGCTGCCACCGGTCGCCACCGGCGGGCCGTACCTGTCGCTGCGCACATTCCGGCGACGGCCGTACACAATGGACGAACTCGTGTGCGCGGGCACGGTGACACCGGAGGCCGCCGAGGTGCTGGCCGCGCTCGTCGCGGCCCGGCTCGCCTATCTGGTCACCGGTGGGACCGGGGCGGGCAAGACCACGCTGTTGAACACACTGCTCGCGCTCGTGGCGCACCACGAACGCATCGTGCTGGTCGAGGACGCGGCAGAGCTGCGGCCCAGCCATCCGCACGTGGTCGGGCTGCAGACCCGAGCCTCCAACGTGGAGGGCGCGGGGGCGGTGTCGCTGCGGGATCTCGTCCGCGAGGCGCTGCGGATGCGCCCGGACCGGCTGGTCATCGGCGAGTGCCGGGGCGTCGAGGTCGTCGACCTGCTCGCCGCGCTCAACACCGGCCACGAAGGTGGCGCGGGCACGCTACACGCGAACGCGCCGACCGACGTGCCCACCCGGCTCGAAGCCCTCGGCCTGCTCGGTGGCCTGCCGCGTGCGGCGCTGCACGCCCAGGTGGCCGCGGCGCTCCAGGTGATCCTGCACCTACGGCGGGGGCGGAACGGGCGGACGCTGGAGGAGATCTGCCTGCTGCTGCCGACCGGACCGCAGCGGCTGCTGGCCGCGGTGCCCGCGTGGCGGCGGGCCGAAGGTCCGGGGCCCGCCGCAGCGAGCCTCGCCCGGCTTCTCGCCGAGCGGGGTGTGCGCGTTCCGCAGGTGTTGACCGGCCCGCATGCTGCCGATGCGTGGGCCGGTCGCGAACGGGAGCACGGGCCGTGACCGGGGCGATCGCGGCCATGTGCCTCGTGGCGGCGGCGCTCGTGGTCGGGTGGCCCGCGCGTTCGCGCCGCGCCCGGCAACGCCGACTGGGCATCGCGCCGCCCCGGCAGCGCCGGTTCGGCATCACGGCCTGCCCACGCCGGTTCGGCGCCGCCGCCCTGTCCCTGATCGCAGGGCATGGCTGGGGCGCTGGGACCGGCACCCGCAGCGGCTTCGGCCATCTGCTCACGGGCCGGGCAGGCTGGGCGGTGGCGGCGCTGTGCGCCGCGATCGGCCTGGTGCTGGGCGGGCCGGTCGCCGCCACGGTCGCGGCGGCGTACGGCGCGGTGGGGTGCCGGGCACTGGCACGCCGGGAACGCCGACGCGTGGCGCAGCGGGCACGGGCCCGGATGCTCGACGCCCTGGGGGCGCTCGCCGCCGACCTGCGCGCCGGGCTGCCGCCGTCCCCGTCCGGCGATCCCCTGCTGCACGTGCCGGCAGCGCGGCCGGCGCCGACGGTTGCCGACCAGCGAGATGGGACACTGCCGCCGGATCCGCTCGTCGCCCGGGCCGCCGCGGCCGTGTCGCTCGCGGAATCGACCGGAGCCCCGTTGGCCGACCTGCTCGAGCGCATCGAGGCTGACGGCCGGGCGAGCGACCGGGCCGCGGCCGTGGCAGGAGCGCAGAGCGCCGGAGCGCAGGCCACCGCGTGGCTGTTGGCGGGACTGCCCGCCGCCGGCATCGGGCTCGGGTACGCCATCGGCGCCGACCCGCTGCACGTGCTGCTGCGCACGCCGCTGGGCGGCGCCTGCGCCCTGGGCGCGGTGACCCTTCAACTCGCCGGGCTCGCCTGGTCGGCCCGGTTGACACGGTCGGCGGTGACGTGGTGACCGGCCGGCTGCTGGCGGCCGGCTGCCTGGTCGGGGCCGCCGCCCTGGTCGCCACGGCGCCCCGCGACGCCCGGCGCCGGCTCCGCTCGCTCCACCCCGCGCCCGCGCGCCCCCGCCTTGCGCTCTCCGCGCTCCCGGCGCGAGCGGTCGCCGCGCTGTGCGCGGTGTCGGTCGCTGTGCTGCTCGATGGCTGGCTCGGGGTAGCGCTGGCCGTGCCGGTCGGCCTCGCTGTGGACAGCGTGCTGCGGCGGGTGGAACCACGGGCGGCCCGGGCCGAGCGGCTACGGGCGGCAGCCGACCTGCCGCTCGCCGCCGACCTGCTGTCCGCCGCGCTGCGGGCCGGTGCGCCCTTGGATCGGGCGGCGGGTGCAGTGGGTACCGCGCTGGGCGGACCGCTCGGGGACCGCCTGCTGCGGGTGTCCCGCAGCCTGCGCTTGGGCGCCACCGCGCAGGAGGCGTGGCGGCACCTCCGCGAGCTGTCGTCGGCCCGGGCCGAGGACCCGGCCGGTTTCGACCGGCTGGCCGTAGCCGCGGTGCGCAGCACCATCAGCGGCGCCGCGCTCGCGGGAGTGCTCGGCCGGCTCGCCGAGGAGCTGCGGGCGTCGCGTGCGGCCGCGGCCGAGGCAGCCATGCGACGCGCCGGCGTGCTCGTCGTGCTGCCGCTCGGGCTGTGCTTTCTGCCCGCCTTCGTGCTCGCCGGACTCGTACCGGTGATCGTCGCCGTGCTCGGCGACGTGATGTGAACCGCCAACCGGAAAGGAGACCAGTCATGGGCAGATTCATCCGTCCGATCAGGAGGTTGATCAGCCGCCGCGGCCCGGACGCCGGGATGAACACGGCCGAGTACGCCGTGGGCACCCTCGCCGCCGTGGCGTTCGCCGGCATCCTGCTCAAGGTGCTCACCTCGCCGTCGGTGCAGGCGGCGCTCACGGCGATCGTGAACAAGGCACTGAAATGAGCGGGCGCGACCGCGGCTCGGCGACCGCGGAGCTCGCGGTCGGCCTGCCCGCGCTCACGCTGTTCCTCGTCGTCGGCCTGTCCGCGGTCAGCGCCGTGACCACGCAACTGCGCTGCCTGAGCGCCGCCCGCGACGGTGCGCTGGCGGCGGCGCGCGGTGAGGCGGGCGCGACGGCGGCGCGGCGGGCGGCCCCGCCGGGCGCCACGGTCACCCTCACGTTCGACGGCGACACGGTCCGCGCCCGCGTGCAGGCGCCGGTCGCGCCGCTCGGCCGGCTGCTTTCCGGCCTCACGGTCACCGCGGAGTCGGTCGCCACCGTCGAGCCCGGGGTTCCGGAGCCGGTGCGGTGAGCGGCGGGCTCGTGGCGGACCGGGCGAGAGGGCGTGCGCACGTCCGCCCATCGGGGTGGGCCGGCCGGGTGCCGGCCCACCCCGGGCCCCGGGCGCACAGGTCCCGACGGCCCACTGCCGAACGTGGCCGAGACCGGGGGTCGGCCTCCCTGTGGCTGCTCGCCGCCGGCCTCGTGCTCGTGCTCGCCGGGGCGGCCTGCGCCGCGGTCGGAGCGGCCGCCGTCGCGCGCCACCGGGCGCAGGCCGCCGCCGACCTCGGCGCCCTCGCCGCCGCGGCGCAGGCGGTGCACGGTGCCGCCACGGCGTGCGCAAACGCCCGGCGCATCGTCACCGCCAACTCCGGCCGGCTCACGGGGTGCCAGCTCGACGGCCTGGACGTGCTGGTCACCGTCGAAGTGCCGGTGGCGGGCCTACCGCTGTCCGCGACCGCCACCGCCCGCGCCGGGCCGGCCCGTTCCCCGGCGGCGCAGTCACCACCCGGTCCGGCCCGCTCGGCCGGGACCCGGCCCGTCTTGGGCGCCGCCGGCATCCAGGGCGGCGAGAACGAGGTCGAGCACACGTACCGCCGCCTGCTTGGCGAGCGGGTCGTTACCGTTGCCGCACTTCGGCGACTGCACGCAGGAGGGGCACCCGGTCGCGCAGCCGCACGCGTCGATCGCGTCCCGGGTCGCCCGCAGCCAGTCCGCCGCCGCGGCGTACGCCCGCTCGGCGAACCCGGCCCCGCCCGGGTGTCCGTCGTAGACGAACACGGTCGGGGCATCGGTGTCGGCGTGCCGGGCAGTGGAGATCCCACCGATGTCCCACCGGTCGCAGGTCGCGATGAGCGGCAGCAGCCCGATCGCCGCGTGCTCCGCGGCGTGCAGCGCACCGGGTATCTCGGCCGGTGGCACACCGGCCTCGTCGAGCGCCTCCGGGGAGACGGTGAACCACACCGCCACCGTCCGCAACTGCCGTGCCGGCAGATCCAACGGCCGGGTGTCGATCACTTCGCCGCCGACCAGCCGCCGCCGCTGGTACGAGACCACCTGGCTGGTGACGTCCACCTCCCCGAGGAACAGACCCACCGGACCGGCATCCACGTGAGACTGTACGGAGAGGACGGACAGTGCCGTGACGTCCCGGGCGTGGGTGGACCAGTCCGGCTCCTCCTGGTGCACCAGCGCCACACCGTCGACCACGTCGAGCTCGTCGACGACATAGGACACCCCCTGATGGAGGTACACCGCGCCGGGGTGGACCAGGAAATGGGACGACCCGGCGTCCACGGTGCCGAGCAGCCGCCCGGTCGCCGCCTCCACGACCGAGACCGACGCCCCACCGGTGCCGCGCAGGTCGACGTCGGGGCGGCGGCCCTGCGTCCAGTACCAGCCGGTCGGCCGGCGCCGCAACGCGCCCCCGGCGACCAGTCGCTCGACGGTGGCGGCCGCCGACGGACCGAACAGTGCCAGGTCCGCCTCGGTCAGCGGCAGCTCCGCCGCGGCGCAGCACAGTTGCGGCCCCAGCACGTACGGGTTCGATGGGTCGAGCACGGTGGCCTCGACCGGCCGGGAGAACAGTGCCTCGGGGTGGTGGACCAGGTACGTGTCGAGCGGGTCGTCGCGGGCCACGAGCACGCACAGCGCCTCCCGGCCCGACCGGCCCGCGCGCCCGGCCTGCTGCCAGAGCGAGGCCAGCGAGCCGGGGTAGCCGCACAGCAGCACCGCGTCCAGCCCGGCCACGTCGACCCCGAGCTCCAGCGCGTTCGTCGAGGCGAGGCCGAGCAGCGATCCCTCCAGCAGCCGCTGCTCGAGGGATCGCCGTTCCTCGCGCAGATAGCCGGACCGGTACGCCGCCACGCATCCCCCAAGGTCCGGCTCGGCCTCGTCCAGCGACCGCCTCGCCAGGGTCGCCACGACCTCGGCGCCACGCCGGGAACGGACGAACGCGAGCGTGCGTACGCCGTGCGCCACCGCGTCGGCGAGCAGGTCCGCGCTTTCGCGCAGCGCGGACCGCCGTACGGGTGACATGTCGCCCGTCCCGCCCGCCGGATCCCGCCCGCTGGTCTCCGGCCGCGGTTCGGCCGGTCGCGGCGGGGGTTCCCAGAGGGCGAAGGTCAGCGCGCCGCGCGGCGAAGCGTCCTCGGTCACGGCCGTCACCGGCAGCCCGGTCAGCCGGCTGGCCGACGCCGCCGGGTCGGTCACCGTCGCCGAGGCCAGGACGAACGTGGGGCCCGACCGGCGCGGGTCGGCGCTCGTCATGCGGTAGCGCGCACACACCCGCCGCAGCCGCCGCAGCACGTGGGCGACGTGCGACCCGAAGACCCCGCGGTAGGTGTGACATTCGTCGACCACCACGTACGCGAGCCGGCGCAGGAACGTCGCCCACGCGGCATGGCCCGGAAGGATGCCGTGGTGCAGCATGTCGGGGTTGGTGAGCACGAACCGGGCGTGCTGTCGGACCCAGTCGCGTTCCTGGCGCGGGGTGTCCCCGTCGTAGCAGGCCGCCCGTACCCCGGGCAGGTCCAGGCCCGCCACGGCGCGCAACTGATCCGCGGCGAGCGCCTTGGTCGGGGCGAGGTAGAGCACCGTGGCGCGGGGGTCCGTAAGCAGCTTGGCCAGCGCCGGAAGCTGGTAGGCCAGGGACTTGCCGGAGGCGGTGCCGGTGGAGATGACCACATGGTGCCCGGCGTGGGCGAGCGCGGCGGCCTCGACCTGATGGCGCCACGGGGCGGTGACGCCGCGCGCGGCGAACGCCGAGCGCAGGTCGCTTGGCACCCAGTCCGGCCAGGGCGCGGTCGTACCGGGCCGGGCCGGGATCCGTTCGACGTGGGTGACCTCCGCGCCCGTGCGTCCGCGCCGCAGCCGCGCCAGCAGGTCGGCGGGCTCGGGCGGGGCCAGGGTCATGCAAGCACTCTGGCAAACCGCCCGTGCGGGCGTCCAACCAGGCGGGCCGGCCACGGACGATCGCCATCCAACCAGGGGAGATCTGGCTGCGGGACCCGTCGCGGCGGCCGATGCGCGATGGTTAGATCCCGGAAGGGGTTTTCGGCCGGCGCCCGCCCTGGGGCGCCCACGGGTGCCGGGTAGAGGAGGAACCGATGGAGCTCTCGCTGTCGAGCCGGAGTGCGGGTGATCACACGGTGCTGCAGGTCGGCGGCGAGGTGGACGTCTACACCGCACCGCGGTTGCGGGAACGGCTCGCCGAGTTGATGGACGGCGGGGCCCGCAAGGTGATCGTCGATCTCGGTACGGTCGAGTTCCTCGACTCCACCGGGCTCGGGGTGCTCGTCGGCGCGCACAAGCGGCTGCGCGCCGACGGGGGCAGTCTGGCCCTCGTGTGCACCCGCGAGTCGCTGCTGAAGATCTTCCGGATCACCGCGCTCGACCAGGTGTTCCCGCTCTACCCCAGCGTCGAGGCGGCCACGGCCGGTGAGGCGCAGTAAGCCGGCGATGCCCACGGTCCGGCTGCATTTCTCTCCGGCGCCCGTGCACGTGCGTACCGCACGCCTCGTCGGGGTCGCGGTCGCCCGGCGCGCAGGGGTCCCCGAGGAGGTCCTCGACGAGGTGCGCCTGGCGATCGGCGAAGCCTGCTCGCGGGCGGTCGCGCTGCACCGGCGGTACGGGCTGACTGACCAGATCGTGGTTGAGATGACCGATTTTCCCGACTACGTGGTGCAGGTGACCGACCGGGCGCCGGTGGTCGAGGCGGTGCGCACCGTGCAGGACGCGACGGTCGCGGAGCTGTCCGGCAGCGGGGTGCCGGTGGACGGCCTGTCCGAGGAGGCGGTCGCTGCCGAGATGGCCCTCGCCCTGCTCACCGGGCTTGTGGAGGATCTGCGGGTGCGGCCGGCGGCGGACGGCCCGGGCACCGAGGTGCGGATGACCTGGCCGCTGTGGCGCAACGTCCGCTGATCGGGCGGAGCGGCCCGGCGGGCGGTGGCTCCGGCGCCTGGTCGGGCGGGGTGTGCGACAATTCGGGACCTATGTGTGAGCATGGCCACCGCCTCGGGCTAAAGTACCGGCGTTGTTGCTAACTTGCTGGTCCCGTGCCTGCGGGGCCGGGTGATCCATACTCCCCGCGCGGAGTCGCCCCCCAGCCGTCGGCTGGGTGGCGTTGTGTTTCGGTACAGGGAGGACATAGATGTCCGTCACGGGTCTCGCCGCCGATGGCGCCGAGCTGTCCCTGGCCGATGCGAAACTGTCGCTCGTCGTCGTCGCCGCAGTGATCGCACTGGTGGCGCTCGGCTTCGCAGCCGCCCTGGTACGGGCAGTCCTCGCATCGGCCAAGGGCACCGAGAGAATGCAGGAGATCGCCGGCGCCGTCCAGGAGGGCGCGACGGCCTATCTCTTCCGTCAGTTCAAGACGCTCGGCGTCTTCGTGGTCATCGCCGTGGTGCTGCTGTTCCTGCTGCCGGTGGCTGGCGCGGAGGACAACCAGACCATGGTCAAGATCGGCCGGTCGGTGTTCTTCGTCGTCGGTGCGGTGTTCAGCGCCATCATCGGAGGCGCCGGGATGGCCCTGGCCACCCGGGCGAACCTGCGTATGGCGGCCGCCGCGAGGGACGGGCAGGGCGGCCGGGAGCGGGCGATGCAGCTCGCCTTCCGCACCGGTGGCGTTGTCGGGTTCCTGACCGTCGGGCTCGGCCTGCTCGGCGCGACCGCGGTCGTGCTGCTCTACCGGGGCAACGCGCCGATCGTCCTGGAGGGCTTCGGCTTCGGCGCCGCGCTGCTGGCGATGTTCATGCGGGTCGGCGGCGGCATCTTCACCAAGGCGGCCGACGTGGGCGCGGACCTGGTGGGCAAGGTCGAGCAGGGCATCCCCGAGGATGACCCGCGCAACGCCGCGACCATCGCGGACAACGTGGGCGACAACGTCGGTGACTGCGCCGGCATGGCCGCGGACCTGTTCGAGTCGTACGCCGTGACGCTCGTGGCCGCCCTGATCCTGGGCCGGGCCGCGTTCGGGGCCGACGGTCTGGTGTTCCCGCTGGTCGTGTCCGCGATCGGCGTGCTCGTCGCGATCATCGGCGTGTTCATCACCCGGCTGCGGCCGTCCGACCGCACCGGCATGGCCGCGATCAACCGGGCCTTCTACCTGTCCGCGGTGATCTCCGCGGTGCTGGTGGCGGTGGCGGCGTTCGCGCTCCTGCCCGCCACGTTCGCCGAGTTCGGCGGGGCGTTCGCCGACATCGAGGGCAACCCGCGGATGATCGCGATCGGGTCCGTGGTGATCGGTATCGCGCTCGCCGCCGTCATCCAGGCGCTGACCGGGTACTTCACCGAGACCAACCGTCGTCCGGTCAAGGACATCGGCAAGACCTCGCTGACCGGGCCGGCCACGGTGATCCTCGCCGGTGTCTCGGTGGGCTTCGAGTCCGCCGTCTACTCCGCCCTGGTGATCGGCGCCGGGGTCTACGGCGCGTACCTGCTCGGCGGTTCGGTCGCCCTGTTCGCGGTGGCGCTCGCCGGCACCGGCCTGCTCACCACCGTCGGCGTGATCGTCGCGATGGACACGTTCGGCCCGATCTCCGACAACGCGCAGGGCATCGCCGAGATGTCCGGCGACGTCGACGAGGCCGGCGCGCGGATCCTCGGCGAACTCGACGCGGTGGGCAACACGACCAAGGCGATCACCAAGGGGATCGCGATCGCGACCGCGGTGCTCGCCGCGACGGCACTGTTCGGCTCCTACACCAGCAGCATGCGCGACGCGCTGGAGGAGGCCGGCATCGCCGATGTCGCCGCTCAGGTGCGGGCCGCACTGGACGTGTCGAACCCGGAGAACCTGGTCGGTCTGCTGATCGGCGCTGCGGTGGTGTTCCTCTTCTCCGGTCTGGCCATCAACGCGGTCTCCCGCGCGGCCGGTGCCGTCGTCTACGAGGTGCGCCGCCAGTTCCGGGAGCTGCCGGGCATCATGGACCGCACGCAGCGTCCGGAGTACGGCCGGGTCGTGGACATCTGCACTCGGGACGCGCAGCGCGAGCTGTTGACCCCGGGTCTGCTCGCCGTCATGGCCCCGATCGCGGTGGGCTTCGGCCTCGGCGCAGGCGCGCTGGCCAGCTACCTGGCGGGCGCCATCGGCGCGGGCACGCTCATGGCGGTCTTCCTCGCCAACTCCGGCGGCGCCTGGGACAACGCGAAGAAGATGGTCGAGGACGGTGCGCACGGCGGCAAGGGCTCGCCGGCGCATGAGGCCACGGTCATCGGCGACACCGTGGGTGACCCGTTCAAGGACACCGCCGGCCCGGCCATCAACCCGCTGATCAAGGTGATGAACCTGGTCTCGCTGCTGATCGCCCCGGCCGTGGTCACCTACAGCTACGGTGCTGGCAAGAACCCGGCCCTGACTTGGTCGATCGCCGTCGTGGCGGCGCTGATCGTGGTCGGTGCGGTCGTCTACAGCAAGCGCAAGCCGATCGCCGTGACCCCCGACGAGGTGGGTGGTTCGGGAAAAGCTGACGGCACCCCGGAGCCGGCCCAGGCCCGCGGTTGAGCCGAGGGCCCGTAGTTGAACGCGAGCCGCGTAAGCGGCGGGGGGGCGGGTCGCCGGGTGGCGCCCCGCCCCGCTCGCTGTTTGCCGCGGGGTCGCGGGGAGGGCCGGCAGGCCCGCCTGGTCCTCGCTGCCTAGTCTTCGCTGCGGTGCCGACCGCCGCGTGATCTACGGGTAGGCGGACCGGGCACTGGCGGCATGATCGTCGTGGGCGCTTCGGGCATGACCGCGGTGGGCGGCTCGTAGCTCGGCGCGTAGGCCCCGGGCGGGTAGGGCTCACCGGTCGGCGCGCCCGCAAGACCGGGTGGATATGCCCCTACGCCCGCCTGCCCGGCTACGCCCGTCTGCCCGGCGGGGCCCGGGTAGCCACCCGAGCCGGGGTAGGTGCCGCTGCCGTACCCCGCCGGGCCGGTATACCCCGCTGGCTCGGCGTACCCCGTGTGGCCGTATCCACCGGCGTAGGCGGGTTGGTCGACGTCGGCGTCCCGGTTGCGACGCAGCAGGAGCATCGCGACGAGCCCGCCGCCACCGGCCACCAGCAGCAGGCCCAGGGTGTACAGCGGCCAGAGCGGGGCCCCCTCGTTGGCTCTCGGAACCGCGGCGATGTCGTCGCCCGCGCTGTCAGCCGTGCTCGGTTGCTCCGTCGGCTCCGCCGAAGGCTCCTCCTCGGTCGGCTCCGGCGACGGCTCTTCGCTCGGGGTGGGCGGGGCCTCGATCACGGTGGTGGTGGTCCGGGCGGAATCCACCTGCCGCCAGCTGTTGCCGCGGCGCAACGACACCGCGAGCGTGACGGTCGCCCGTCCGCTCGGCGCCCCCTCGAGGAACTGCAGCTGGTGACTGATCGCCTTGCTGCGACCGGGCGCGGGCGCCTCGATCTGCGTGGTGGCGCGCAGCCGGTTGCTCTGTTTGGTGAACCTGAGCCCGTCGACGCTGACCTCTTCGGGGTCCAGCCCGGACATCTGAATCACGAACGTGACCTGGATCGTGCCGAGTTGGTTGCGGCTGGTGTTCTTCACCGAGCCGACCAGCGGTGCCGGGTCTCCACCGGCCGTCATGCGAGTCGGCAGCCGGGTCAGCTGGACGGAGGCGTCGGCCGCGAAGGCCGGGGCGGCACCGATACCCGTCGCGACCACGACAGCGATCCCGACGACCGCCGCCCGCACCAGGTGCCTGATGGCGGACATGGACCTTTCCCTTCGATCCGCTGGAAGGTACGACGGATACGGTGGCGGTGCCAAGTCGCACGTTGGCGATGCGTGATCGATGGCACAGCAATCAGTTACGCATCGTGCCGGCGCGAGGCCCCGACGCCATCCAAGGAGACCACAGCCGAGTCTCCCGGCGCGTGTGACGAGGCCGTCGTCTGCCGATGTGTCCCGGTTGCGGGCGGTTGTCGACACCGATGACGCACCGCCTGTCCGCCTAAGCTTCGGACATGCGTACGCCCCGCGCGCTCGTCGCGGCCCTCGTGCTGGGTCTGGCCGTCGGCGGCTGCGGCGGTGATGCTCCGGCGCCGCGGACCTGGGCGGCGTCCGTCTGCGGTGCCCTCGCCCCGTGGCGTACCGAGATCGACACGCTGATCGGGCACGCGCAGCGGGAGATGGCCGCGGCGACGACGCCCGCGCAGGCCAAGGAGCATCTGGTCGGCCTGCTCTCCGGGGCGGAGGCCGCCAGCGAAGCCGCCCGGGCGCGGATCGCGGACGCCGGGGTGCCCGATGTACCGGACGGCGAGCGGATCGCGCGCTCGTTCGTCGAGGCGTTGACCGCCGCCCGGGACGCCTACCGCCGCGCGAAGGCGACCATCGAGACGCTCCCGGCCAGCGACGCCGACGCCTTCTACGCCGAGGTCCGGTCCGCGCTCGCGAGGCTAGGGGAGGAGTACGGACGCGGCGCGCTGGACACGACGAACGTGCGCTCCGAGGACCTGCGGCGGGCCTTCGACGAGGTGCCCGAGTGCCGCTGACCCGTCAACTCTCCCTGTTCGGGGCGGAGGCCGCCGACCCGTCCCCGGCCGATCTCGCCGGCCTGCTCGCCGGGCCCGGGCAGATCGCCCGGATGGGCGGTACGGCGCGGGTCTCCGTGGTGGTGGCGGACGCGTGGCGGGTGCACGTGCTGCTCGCCGAACTCGCTTCGCGCCACCTGCCGGCGACCTGGGCCCCGGCGGGCGGGGAGGGGCAGGGCGAGGGGCACGGCTACACGGTGCGCACCGCGTACACCGCCTTGCTGGCGCCACTGGCGGCGGCCTGGCTGCGCGGCGAGGCGGGCAAGCTGCCGCCGCCGGGATTCACTCTGGACGGCCGGCGGTTGCGGCTATGGGCGGTGGCTGCCGGCTCCGGCGACGCGACCGGTGGGTACACGCTGCGGCTGGGCCCGTCGGACGAGGCCTCGTGGGCGCCGGTCGGGGCGGCGCTGGCGGCGTTGGGGCTGGCCGCAGCCCTGGTCTCGGCGGGCGCGGGCGGTCCCGCGTACCGGATCGAGGGGCGGCGGCGGTTGGCGCGGCTGGCTGAACTGGTGGGCGATCCCCCGGCCCTCGCGCCGCCCGGCACCTGGCCCGAGCCGCCGCCCCGGCGCTCGGCGGGGCGGTAGCGGCCCGCTGCGCCGCCGATCCGGTGGTCGGGCGGGGCGGCCCCATCGATCTCGGCCATAACCGGCGCGCCGCCGTTGACGGACGGTGTACCGTGTCGGCGTCCTCGGTGACGGTCCCGGCCGTCGATCGCGTGATCCAGCCCGCGATGCCGGGCACCGCGTTACCGTGGACATCCGCGTCCGGGTATCAAGGACATCCGGCGCCAAACAGCTAACGACAGCGGAGTGGGTTGTGCCCAGCACAGCGAAGAGCACCAAACTGGTCATCGTCGAGTCACCGGCGAAGGCCAAGACGATCTCGGGCTATCTCGGCCCGGGGTACGTCGTGGAGGCCAGCTTGGGGCACGTGCGCGACCTGCCGCGCAGCGCCGCCGACATCCCCGCGAAGTTCAAGGGCGAGCCCTGGGCCCGGCTCGGCGTGGATGTCGACCACGACTTCGCGGCGCTCTACGTGGTCAGCCCGGACCGCAAGCAGCAGATCGCCAAGCTGTCGAAGCTGACCAAGGAGGTCGACGAGGTCTACCTCGCCACCGACGAGGACCGCGAGGGCGAGGCGATCGCCTGGCACCTGGTCGAGACGCTGCGACCGAAGGTGCCGGTGCGGCGCATGGTCTTCCACGAGATCACCAAGCCGGCGATCGCGGCGGCCGTGGCGAATCCCCGCGAGATCGACCGCGACCTGGTCGACGCCCAGGAGGCGCGGCGGATCCTGGACCGGCTCTACGGGTACGAGGTGAGCCCGGTCCTGTGGAAGAAGGTGATGCCGAAGCTGAGCGCGGGCCGCGTGCAGTCGGTCGCCACCCGGATCGTGGTGGAGCGCGAGCGGCAGCGGATGGCGTTCCGGTCCGCCGAGTACTGGGACGTGGTGGCGCAGCTCGTCCCGGCTGGTGCCGCCGCGGCGGACGGTCCGCACGGTTTCTCGGCGACGCTCATCGCGCTCGACGGCGACCGGATCGCCACCGGCAGGGACTTCGAGCCGACGACCGGCCGGGTGCGCACGACCGCCGGCCTGGTCCACCTCGACGAGGCCGCCGCGCGCGGGCTCGCCGCCCGCCTGGCCGACCGGCCGTTCACCGTCACCCGGGTCGAGGAGAAGCCGTACCGGCGCAAGCCGTACCCGCCGTTCATCACCAGCACCCTGCAGCAGGAGGCGGCGCGCAAGCTGCGGTTCTCCTCCGCCCAGACCATGCGCACCGCCCAGCGCCTGTACGAGCACGGCTACATCACCTACATGCGTACCGACTCGGTGAACCTGTCCGAGACCGCGCTGGCCGCGGCCCGCCAGCAGATCGCCGAGCTGTACGGCCCGGGGTGCGTCCCGCCGGAGCCCCGCCGGTACACCCGCAAGGTCAAGAACGCGCAGGAGGCGCACGAGGCGATCCGGCCGGCGGGCGATCACTTCCGCACGCCCGGCGACGTGGCCGGTGAGCTGTCCCCGGAGGAGTTCAAGCTCTACGAGTTGATCTGGCGGCGCACGATCGCGTCGCAGATGACCGACGCGGTCGGGTCGAGCGTGAGCGTGCGTATCCGGGCGGTGTCGAGCACCGGCGAGGAGTGCGACTTCGCCGCGACCGGCAAGACCATCACCGACCCCGGTTTCTTGCGCGCGTACGTGGAGAGCTCCGACGACGAGAACGCGGAGGCGGAGGACGCCGAGCGCCGGCTGCCGGCGCTCACCCGGGATCAGCGGCTGGCCGCCGAGTCGATCACCGCGAACGGTCACACCACGCAGCCGCCGGCCCGCTACACGGAGGCGTCGTTGGTCAAGGCGCTGGAGGAGCTGGGGATCGGGCGGCCGAGCACGTACGCGTCGATCATGCAGACGATCCAGGAGCGCGGGTACGTCTTCAAGCGGGGGCAGGCGCTTGTCCCGTCCTTCCTGGCCTTCGCGGTCGTCGGGCTGCTCGAGCAGCACTTCCCGCGCCTGGTCGACTACGACTTCACCGCGGCGATGGAGAACGAGCTCGACGACATCGCCGCCGGGCAGCACGCCGCCGTCGACTTCCTGCGCTCGTTCTACTTCGGTGACGACGGTGGTGAGCAGGGGTCGGTGGCGCGGTCGGGCGGGCTGAAGCGCATGGTCACCGAGCAGCTCGCCGACATCGACGCTCGGGAGATCAACTCGATTCCGCTCTTCCGCGACTCGGCCGGGCGCGACGTCGTGGTACGGGTCGGCCGGTACGGCCCGTACCTGCAGCGGACGATGCCGGGCGCGCCGAGCGACGAGGCCGAGGACCGGGTGACCATTCCCGAGGGCCTGGCGCCCGACGAGCTGACCCCGGAGAAGGTCGAGGAGCTGTTCCTCAGCGGCGGCGGTGAGCGGAAGCTGGGCGAACACCCGGAGACCGGGGAGCCGGTCGTGTTGAAGTCCGGCCGGTACGGCCCGTACGTGTCCAGCGGTGAGAAGAACGTCTCACTGCTGCGCTCGCAGTCGCCGGACTCGCTCACGCTCGACGATGCGTTGCGGCTGCTGTCCCTGCCGCGCGTGGTCGGTACTGCGCCGGACGGCGAGGAGGTGCTGGCCGCGTCCGGGCGCTACGGCCCGTACGTGAAGAAGGGTGACGAGTTCCGGTCGCTGGAGTCCGAGGAACAGATCTTCACGGTCACGCTGGACGAGGCGCTGGCGCTGCTCGCCGCGCCGAAGACCCGCGTCCGGCGGGCCCCCGCGCCGCCGCTGCGCGAGCTGGGTCCGGACCCGCTGACCGAGCGGCCGCTGGTCATCAAGGAGGGCAGGTTCGGCCCGTACGTCACCGACGGGGAGACGAACGCGTCATTGCGCCGTGGCATGACGGTGGAGACGCTCAGCGTCGAGCAGGCCAGCGAGATGCTGGCCGAGAAGCGTGCCAAGGGACCGGCGGCACCGCGCAAACGGGCGACCAAGGCGGTGAAGAAGACCACCGCGGCGAAGAAGACCCCGGCCGCGAAGAAGGCCACCGCGGCGAAGAAGACGACGGCGGCGCGCGCGAACTCCGAGGCCGAATGACCCTGGTCGTCGGGGTGAGCCGGGTCAGGACGCTGACGGTGGTCGGCCGGGCAGACCGACGCAGGCGGTGACGACCGTGCCGGTCGGGTCGGTGGAGATGTCCACGCTGTCGGCCAGTTGGTGCACGAAGAAGATGCCTCGGCCGCATTCGAACGCGGCCGGTGGGGCGGCGATCGGGGGGTGTGCGCTGGACATCCCGGGGCCCTCGTCGCTGATCTGACAGTAGACGGCGTCGTCGCCGGACCACAGCCGCAGCCGACCCCGACCCCCGCCGTGCACGACCGCGTTGGCCGCCAACTCGTGCGCGATCACGACCATGGCGTCCAGCCGCTCTCCGGTCAGCCCGAGGCCCGCGCCGTGCCGGGCGACCGCATACCGCATGCCGGCCAGGCTGGCCCGACCGGAGAACGGAAGGTCGAGGGCCGGGTCCTCGTCGGACCCGGGGTCGGCGACGCGTGGGGCGTCACGGGTGGCCATGGAACGACCGATACCCGAAGTCGCGGCTCTCATCCCACTTCTGGTCCATCTTGTGCCGGAATATGCGGCTGCGGGGCTGTGGCGAGGGATGGCGGCCGGAGGCGGTTCACCGCTGACAACGGATCTATGGCCAAACAAATGCTACTTCAGCATAAGTCGGGCGATTCGAGTTGGCTCGGTGCTCGTTGTCCTAGATAGGGGTTTTCGCATCAGGGGGGTGCGCGTGGCGACACTCGCAGTCCGGCCGCTGCGGCGGGTTCCCGTGCAGATGCGCAGCGTGGCGCGGGTCCAACGCATGCTCGACGCCTGCGCCGATCTCATCGACGAGATCGGGTACGAGGCGCTGACGACGACGCTGCTGGCCGAGCGGGCCGGGGTGGCCATCGGGTCGGTGTACCAGTTCTTCCCGGACAAACGCGCGGTGGTACAGGCGCTCACGCTGCGCAACCTGGAGGCCTACCTGGAGCGGCTCTCTCGGCGCGTCACCGAGGGGCAGTTCACCGTCTGGTGGGACGCGGTCGACGCCGGCATCGACGAGTACATCGAGATGCATCGCACGGTGCCCGGGTTCAGCGCCCTGCACTTCGGCGACGTGGTCGACCGGTATCTGCTGGACGAGGAGCTGGACAACAACGCGGTGATCTCCGACCGGCTCGCACGACTGCTCGCGACCCGGTTCCGGGGCTTCGATCCAGCCCGGTCCGGCTTCCCGCTCATGATCGCCATCGAGGCCGCGGACGCGCTCATCAAGTTGGCGTTCCGACGCGACCCCAAGGGCGACGACCTGGTGCTGGCCGAGGCACGATCGCTCGTCCGTGAGTACCTGCACCGCCACGTGACGTAGCGGCGCGTCTTCGCGTCGCCGTACCGTCGTCTCAGGGGAATGTCCTCTCAGGGGAATGTCAGGGTAGGCACGGACCCATCCCCGTTTAGAGTGTGAGACGAGCATCCGCCGGCCAGAGGGGTACGGGCGGCCAGTTGGAGCCCGGACGGGCCGACATGCGGAGGTACGGCGATCGGTACGAGGTCCAGCGGGGAGGCTGGCGCGGGTCGGCGCCACAGTGACGCTCACCCGATGCCCAACCCGGCGTCTGTTGATTTGTCAGGCTTCGCCGAACTCAGGGCGATCCTGCGTATCCGGCCGTTCCGGCGGCTGTGGCTCGTGCTCGGCCTCACCTCGCTCGCGGACTGGCTGGGCCTGCTGGCCACATCCATCTTCGCCGCCGAGCAGGTCACCGGCGCTGCCGCCAAGGGGTTCGCGTTCGGCGCGGTCATCGCGGTACGGCTGCTGCCCGCGCTGATCCTCGGTCCGGTGGCCGGCGTCATCGCGGACCGGTGGGACCGGCGCTTCACGATGGTCGTCTGCGACGGCGCACGGTTCCTGCTCTTCGCCTCGATCCCCACGGTCGCCCTGCTCACCACGGACGCCGCGATCGTCGTGGGCTGGGCGGCGGTCGCCACCTTCCTCATCGAGGCCGTCAGCATGGTATGGGCGCCGGCCAAGGAGGCGTCCGTGCCGAACCTCCTGCCCCGGCCCCGGCTGGAGAAGGCGAACCAGATCTCGCTGGCCACGACGTACGGCATCACGCCGGTGCTCGCCGCGCTCCTGCTCGCCGCCCTGACCACGGTGCTGGCCTCGCTGGTCAAGCCCGCCCCGGGCAGCCCGGCGACACCGACCAACGTCGCGCTCTACTTCAACGCCTTCACCCGGCTGGCCACCGCGCTCGTGGTGCTGTTCGGCATCAAGGAGATCAGCGGCCGGATCGCCCGGCGGGCCGCCAAGGAGCACCAGCCCAGCGTGCTGCGGGAGTTCGTGCACGGCTGGTCGTACGTGGGCAGGACGGCGCTCGTACGCGGCCTGGTCTTCGGCATGCTGGGGGCGTTCGCCGCATCCGGCGTCGTCATCGGCACCGCGCAGTTCTACGCCGAGTCGCTCGGCGGTGGCCCCTCCACGTTCTACATCCTGTTCGCGGTGATCTTCACCGGTCTGGGTATCGGCATCGCCGGTGGTCCACGGATGATCGGCGCACTGTCGCGCCGCCGCTGGTTCGGCTTCTCCATCGTCTTCTCGGCGGTCGCGGTGATCATGCTCGGCGTGTCCTGGCACCTGACGCTGGCGTGTCTGGGCGCGCTCGGCGTCGGCGTCGGGGCGGGCATGGCGTTCCTGTCCGGCACCACGCTGCTCATGTCCGAGGTCCGCGACGACGTGCGCGGACGGGTCTTTGCGTTCATCCAGACCGCGACGCGCTTCGTGCTGATCCTGTCGATCGCGCTGTCCGGTCTGCTCGTCGGTCTCGGCGGCTCCTGGAAGCTCAACATCGTCGGCCTCGGCATCCAGGTGTCCTCGACCCGGCTGCTGCTGATCGCGGCCGGCGTCGTCGGCGTGCTGACCGGGGTGACCGCGCTGCGGCAGATGGACGACAAGCCGGGCGTGCCGTTCCTCGCCGACCTGCTCAGCTCGCTGCGCGGGCGGCCGCTCGGGATTCCGGAGGCGGAGCCCGAGGGCGGCGTGTTCGTGGTCTTCGAGGGCGGTGAGGGCGCCGGGAAGTCCACGCAGGTGCGGCTGCTGGCCGAGGCGCTGCGCGCCGAGGGCCGCGACGTGGTGGTGACCCGGGAGCCGGGGGCCACCAAGATCGGTGCCCGGATCCGCCGGCTGGTGCTGGAGCACCACGGCGGGCCCGGCGGCCCGGTCGAGGCTGCCGCGCTGTCCCCCCGCGCGGAGGCGCTGCTGTACGCCGCCGACCGGGCGCATCATGTCGCCTCGGTCGTGCGCCCCGCGCTTGCTCGGGGTGCCATCGTCATCAGCGACCGGTACGTCGACTCGTCCCTGGCGTACCAGGGGGCCGGCCGCACGCTCCCGGTGGACGAGGTGTCCTGGCTGTCCACCTGGGCGACCGGAGGGCTCAAGCCGGACCTCGTGGTGCTGCTCGATGTCGAGCCCACCGTGGGGCTCGGCCGGGTCGGTGCCCGCAACAGCGCCCCCGATCGGCTGGAGAGCGAGGAGGTCTCGTTCCACGAGCGGGTGCGGTACGCCTTTCTCGACCTCGCGGCGGCCGAGCCCAACCGGTATCTGGTGCTCGACGCCACCCGCCCGCCGGAGGAACTCGCCGGGGAGATCCGGGCGCGGGTGGAGCAACTGCTGCCCCCGCTGCCCACCTCGCGGCGTTCCGTACCCGTCGACGCATTGTCGTCCATTGTAGAGCACGAACTGGAGCGTCGGATGTGACCGACGTGTTCGCATCGCTGGTCGGGCAGGAGGCCGCGGTCGCCACGCTGCGCCGGGCGGCGGCGGCCGCCGCCGACCTGGTCCGCGGCGCCGTGCCGCCGCCCGGTGCCATGACCCACGCCTGGCTGTTCACCGGCCCCCCCGGATCCGGCCGCTCGGTTGCCGCCCGGGCCTTCGCCGCCGCGTTGCAGTGCGAATCCGGCACCGGCTGCGGTGTGTGCCCGGGTTGCCGTACCACGCTCGGCGGCACGCACGCCGACGTGCGGTTCGTCGTGCCCGAGGGGTTGTCCATCGGCGTGGACGAGATGCGGTCGCTGGTGCTGCGGGCGGCGTCGGCACCATCCGGGGGGCGCTGGCAGGTGCTGCTCGTCGAGGACGCCGACCGGCTCACCGAGGCGGCCGGCAACGCCCTGCTCAAGGCGGTGGAGGAGCCATCGGCCCGCACGGTCTTCCTGCTGTGCACGCCGTCGAGCCATCCCGACGACATCTCGGTGACGATCCGCTCCCGCTGCCGGGTGGTCGCGCTGCGCCAGCCGAGCGCGCAGGCCGTGGCGTCCGTGCTGGTGGATCGGGACGGGATCGAACCGGACGTGGCGGCGTGGGCCGCCGCCGCGGCCCAGGGGCACGTCGGGCGGGCGCGGCGGCTGGCCGTCGATCCGGCGGCCCGGGCCCGCCGCGAGGCGGTGCTCGCCGTACCGCGTCAACTCACCAGTCTCGGAGCCTGCTTCGATGCGGCGTCAGCGCTGATCGCCGCCGCGGAGGCCGAGGCGGCCGCCGCGGTGTCCGATGTGGATGCTTCGGAGCGGGCGGCGCTGGAGACCGCGCTCGGGGCGGGCGGCACCGGACGCGGTACGGCCGGCGCCGTGCGGGGCGCGGCCGGCGTGCTCAAGGAGCTCGAACGCCGCCAGAAGTCCCGCGCGACCCGGGCCCAGCGCGACGCCCTGGACCGGGCGCTGGTCGACCTCGCGGGCTTCTACCGGGATGTGCTCGTACGCCGGGTCGGGGCCCCGGTCGCCGCGGTGCACGCCGACGCGGAGTCTACGGTGGAGGCTGCGGCCGCCCGGTGGAGCGCGGAGAGCGCGCTGCGTCGGTTGGAGGCGGTGCTCGCCTGCCGGGCCGCGATCGAGCAGAACGTCAAGCCACGCATCGCCGTCGAGGCGATGATGCTGGCCCTCTGGCGCGGCTGATCCACCCGTCGCCGCGCCGCGTGCTCCGTTATCCACAGGGTCTCCCGTGCCGTCGCCCAGCCAGGTACGGTGACCGGCGGTACGGGAGCGAACACTGGGGAGTCGGCGTCATGGCGCGCGAGATCGACGAGGCCTGGGTCGAGGAGGCGATCGAGCGGTACCGCCGGATCGAGGATCTGCAGGCCGAGTTCGAGAAGGCCATGAGCGGCGTCGAGGTGACCGTGCACTCGCCCGACGGGCTGGTCGAAGTCGTGGTGTGTGCCGACGGCCAGATCCGGGACGTCACCGTCGTGGGCTCGCTGCAGGGGCGCAGCAACGTCGAGGTCTCCCGTGCCCTCAAGGCGGCCGTCACGGCCGCGCACGACGCCGCGCGCTGGGCGCGGCAGAAGCTGCACGCTGACATGTTCGGCGACTACCGCCCGCTGGAGGAGACGCGATGAGCCTGCGCCACCTGTGCGCCGTGGCCGCCGACACCGGCGACGCCCTCACCGACGCGGCCGCGACGCTGGCCCGGCTCTCCCCGGACGCGGGCGCTCTCCCGGCCGGGGCGCCCGGCCGACTCGGCGAGCTGGCCCACGCGCTGCACAGCCAACTCGGGTCGGCGGCGGCGGCCCGGGCCCGCGAGGCCGCCACGCATGGCGCCCGCTTCGCCGACGCCGCGGCCGTGCTGCGTCTCGTCGCCGCCGGCTACGCGGACACCGACGCAGAGGCGCGTCGCCGACACCAGGGCGGGGACTCCTGATGGACGCGCTCGATCGGCTCGCGCCACCGGCTGCGGATCTGCTCGCCCGGGTGGATGCCATGCTCGCGCGCTGCGGCGCCCCGCCCGGCCATCCGGTCTGGCCGCTGCTGCGCCGCCTGCACGCGCTGCCCGGCGAGGCGGTCAGCGGCGTCGTCGCGGCGTCGGCGGCGCCGCTGGACACCACCGGCTCGGCCCTGCGGCGCATCGAGGAGACCTACCGGCACGCCTACATCGCGCTGCCACCGACCCCCGAGGGCTGGCGCGGCGCGGGTGCCGAGAGCTTCGCCGCGCAGTGGGCGGCCCTGCGTCGCCACCTCGGACAGGACCTGACCGGCCGACTGCGCGACACGGTGTCCTTTGTGGAGGCAATCGGGGACTGGACCCGGGAGACCCGCCTGGCGCTGGCGCGTACCCTCGCGGCGGCCCTGACCAGCGCGCAGGCCGTGCTGGTGCGCACCGCGGCGACGGCGCCCGACGACCGGGAGACGGCGCCGGTGCCGCCCGACGTGGTCCGCGCCGCCGCCGACATCGCGGCCCGGGTGCTCGGCACGCTGACCGAGGCGTACGACCGCGGCGCGGCGCTGCTGGACGAGTGGGCACCTCGCCTGGACGAGGTCGGGTACCGGGCGCCCACGTCGGCCTCCCCGGTCGGCCTGGACGGCA
>VSCG01000028.1:0-28838 GCA_047459115.1 Micromonosporaceae bacterium | reverse complement strand
CGCGTTCCTGGTGTCGTTCGTCACGACGGTGCTGCTGTGGCGCATCTACTTCTTCCGGGCCGGCGAGTTGCTCGCGACCGCGATCGCGGCGGCGCCCGATCCGGCCCGGCTGGCGCGGTCCGCGGCGTACGCCCACTTCTTCATGCTCGCCGGCACGGTCGCCACCGCGGTGGGCTACCGGCTGGTGATCGCCCATCCGTCCGGGCCTACGGACCTCGCCTGGATCGGGGTGATCCTCGGGGGGCCCGCGCTGTTCCTGCTCGGGCGTGGCGCGTTCGAGCACGCCGTGTTCGCCCGGGTGTCGGGCTCGCGGCTGGTCGGTGCGTTCGTGCTGATCGCGCTGTCGCCGGCGATGATCCGCCTGCCGCCGCTGATGGTCGCCGTCACCGCCAGCCTGGTCCTGCTCGGTATCGCCGCCACCGACGCGGCCCGCGCCCGGCGGCGCCCGCTGGAGCAGCCGTCACCACCCCGCTGATCACAGGTGCGCGCCGTCGGGGCCAAGCGATGGGCCAGACTATGCGGCGTGTACGCGGTTACGATTCCCGAACCGGGCGGTCCGGAGGTGCTCACCTGGAGCGAGGTGCCCGATCCCGTCCCGGGGGCTGGCGAGGTGCTGATCGAGGTGGCCGCGTCCGCGGTCAACCGCGCCGATCTGCTGCAGCGCCAGGGCTACTACCCGCCCCCGCCGGGTGCGTCGCCGTACCCGGGCCTGGAGTGCTCGGGGACCGTCGTCGCCACCGGCACCGACGTGCGCGATCTGCGGGTCGGCGACCAGGTCTGCGCGCTGCTCGCCGGCGGCGGGTACGCCGAGCGGGTGGCGGTCCCGGCCGGGCAGGTGCTGCCCGTGCCGGAGGGCGTGGCGACCGTCGACGCGGCCGCGCTGCCCGAGGTGGCGTGCACCGTGTGGTCCAACGTGGTCGACCTGGCCGGCCTGGCACGGGGGGAGACCCTGCTCGTGCACGGCGGGGGCAGCGGCATCGGTACCTTCGCGATCCAACTCGGCAAGGCCCTGGGCGCAACGGTGATCACCACCGCCCGGGCCGGAAAGCACGAGCGGCTGCGCGACCTCGGCGCGGACGTGACCATCGACTACACCGTCGAGGACTTCGTCGAACGTGTCCGGGCGGCCACGACCGGCCGCGGGGCGGACGTGATTCTCGACATCATGGGGGCGTCCTACCTCGCCCGTAACGTGGACGCCCTCGCCACCGGTGGCCGGCTGGTGATCATCGGGTTGCAGGGCGGGCGGGCCGCGGAGCTGAACATCGCCGCGCTGATGGCGAAGCGGGCCCGCGTCGCGGCCACGACGCTGCGGGCCCGGCCGTCAGCCGAGAAGGCGGAGATCGTCCGGCAGGTCCGCGAGCACGTCTGGCCTCTGGTCGCCAGCGGCGCGATCAAACCGGTGATCCATGCCCGGGTGCCGATGAACCGGGCCGCCGAGGCGCACCGCCTCGTGGCGGCCAGCGAGCATCTGGGCAAGGTGCTGCTGACCACCTGACCGGGTGACACGCGGCCCTGGCGGCTACCGGACCCGGCGGGTCCGCTCCCGCGCGAGGATCCACAGCGCCTCGACCCCGTCCCGCCAGGTGATCTTCTTGCCCTCCTCGCGCGTGCGGGCGTGGTAGCTGATCGGCACCTCGTACGGACGGATCTTGCGGCGGAGCAGCTTGCCGGTGATCTCGGCCTCCATGCCGAAGCCGCGCGAACGGATGTTCAACGACCGGTACAGCTCGACCGGCATCAGCTTGAAGCAGGTCTCCAAGTCGCCGATGTAGGAGTTGAACAGCACGTTGGCGGCCATCGTCACGGCCTTGTTGCCCACGACATACCAGAACGAGAACGCGCTGTGGCTGCCGAAGCTGCGGTTGCCGTAGACCACGGTCGTCCGTCCGTCCAGGACCGGCTCCAGCAGCTTCGGGATGTCCTCCGGGTCGTACTCCAAGTCCGCGTCGAGGATGACCATGTACTCGCCGGTGGCGTTGTCGGCGGCCGTGCGGATCGCGGCGCCCTTGCCCTGGTTGCGCTGGTGGTGAAAGACGCGTACTCGATCGTCGTCGATATGGTCGAGCACCTCGGCGGTCCCGTCCCGGCTGCCGTCGTCGACGATCACGAGCTCGACCTCGCACGGGTAGTTCACGGCGAGCGCCTGCTTCACCGCGTCGGCGATGCGGTCCTGCTCGTTGTAGACCGGCATGAGGATCGACAGCTTCACGGTCTTCTCCGCTTGGTTGAGAGGCGCGACCTGGTTGAGAGGCCCGACCTGCGCATAGTAGTCCGAATCAGAAATCGGCCGAGGGCCGCCAGGAACCGTAGGCCTGCCTGAGCGCGGCGACCACCTCGCCGACCGTCGCGTACGCCCGCACCGCGGCGACACACGCCGGCACCACGTTGTCGCCGCTCCGGGCGGCCTCGGCCAGGTCGGCCAGCGCCCGACGCGACGCCGCGGCGTCGCGTCGGGCTCGCACGGCCCGTACCGCCGCCTGCTGCTCGGCCTCCTGAGCCGGATCCACGGTGAAGACCTCCAGGGGCGGGCTCTCGCTCTGATAGCGGTTGACCCCGACCACCACCCGCTCGCCGCGCTCCACGGCCTGCGTCCGCCGGTACGCCGAGTCGGCGAGCTCGCGGGCGAAGAAGCCGGACTCGATGCAGGCCAACGCCCCGCCACGCCGCTCGACGTCGGCCAGCGTGTCGCGGATGCGCCGCTCGACCGCGTCGGTGCGGGCCTCGATCTCGTACGACCCGCCGAGTGGGTCGACCACCTCGGTCACGCCGGTCTCGAACGCCACGATCTGCTGGGTCCGCAGGGCCAGCGTGGCCGCCTCCTCGGTGGGCACGCCGAGCGCCTCGTCGTAGGCGCTCACGTGCAGGGTCTGCACGCCGGCGAGCGCCGCGGCCAGGGTCTCCACGCTGGCGCGTACCACGTTGCCCAGCGGCTGCTGGGCGGTGAAGCTGGAGCCGGCGGTGAACGCGAAGATGCGCAGCTGCGCGCTGCGCGGGTCGCGCGCTCCGTAGCGGTCGCGGACCAGGTGCGCCCACACCCGTCGGGCGGCGCGCAGCTTGGCGATCTCGTCGAGGAAGTCGATGCCGACGGACAGGAACGTGAACAGCGTCGGGGCCACGGCGTCGATGGGTACGCCGCGGCGGGTCACCTCGTCCAGGTAGGCGATGGCGTTGGCGAACGTGTAGCCGACCTCCTGCGCAGCATCGCCGCCGGACTCGGCGATGTGGTAGCCGGACATCGCCAGCGGCACCCAGCGCGGGGTGTGCCGCACGCAGTGCTCGATGGTGTCCACGGCGAGCTTCAGCGACGGGCCGGGCGGGAAGATCTGGGTGCCCCGCGCGATGAACTCCTTGAGCACGTCGTTCTGGATGAACAGGCCGAAGTCGTTCGGGCTGACGCCGCGGCGTTCCGCCAGCGCGGTGAACAACGCGGTCCACAGGTAGCCGATGGAGTTCGCGGTGGTGCGTACCTGGGTGATCTTCTCCAGCGGGATGCCGGCCATCAGCGTCTCGATGTCGTCCAGCGAGTCGATCGCCACACCGACGCGGCCCACCTCGCCGGCGGCTCTGGGGTCGTCGGAGTCCAGCCCGAGTTGGGTGGGCAGGTCAAGCGCCACGGAGAACCCGGTGACCCCGGCGTCGAGGAGCTTGCGGAACCGCTCGTTGGACTGTTTCGGCGTGCCGAAGCCGGCGTACTGCCCCATCACCCATGGTCGCGGCTCGGCGGAGATCCCCCGCGTGTACGGGAACTCCCCCGGCTGCTCGCGCGCCGCCTCCCGCACCGACGCCCTCGCATTTTCGGGGAAAATGTCGCCCACGGAGATCACCCACCTGCATCTTCAGGGGAAATGCGCGCGGTGCCGGGGTGCGCGGTGGCCGTGCGCTCCAGGTCGGCGCGCAGCACGTTCTTGGCGATCTTGCCGGTGGCGTTGAGCGGGAAGCGGTCCACCCGCCGGATCTCCTTGGGCTTCTTGTAGGACGCCAGCCGCGCCCGGCAGTGACCCTCGATCGTCGCCGGGTCCGGCTCGCCGACGTACAGCGCCACGATCCGCTGGCCCCAGTCCGGGTCCGCCAGCCCCACGACCGCGACCTCGCGCACGCCCGGCACCTCGGCGATGACGTCCTCCACCTCACGGGGGTAGACGTTGTACCCGCCAGTGATGATCATGTCGCCCTTGCGGTCCACCAGCCACAGCCGGCCCGATCCGTCCAGCCGGCCGAGGTCGCCGGTGTGCAGCCAACCGTCCGCGTCGACCGCCCGCACCGTGCCGGCCGGGTCGGTCCAGTAGCCGGGCATGACGTGGTCGCCGCGCGTCACCACCTCGCCGATCTCACCCGGCGGCAGGATCCGCCCGGAGTCGTCCATGATGGACAGCTCGACGCCGAGCGCCGGACGGCCGGCGCTCGTCAACAGGTCGGGATCGCCGTCGGCGGCGAGGCCCGCGGCGTGGTCGGCCGCATCCAGCACGGTCACCGGCGGGATCGCCTCCACCAGCCCGTAGTACTGGACCAGGTTGCGGTTCAGCCGCTCGTACGCCTGGCGGATCTGCTCGGGCGGCATCGGAGCGCCCGCGTAGCCGAGCATCTTCAGCCCGGGCAGCGGCTCACCGAGCGCGAGCAGCCGGGCCACCATCGTGGGCACGAGCGCGGTGTGGGTGGCGCCGCGCTCGCGCACCGCCTCCACCACGGCCTGCGGGTCAAAGGACGGCAGGATCACCTGGCGGGCGCCGTACGCCAGGAACGGCAGCACGAACAGCCCGCTGGTGTGCGTGATCGGGCCGGCGTGCAGGTACACGTCGTCCGGGCCGGGCGGGGCGCCGAGCACGTCGGAGACCATGTTGACCAGGCTCGCGTACCGCACCCGGTGGGTGCGCCGCACGCCCTTCGGCCGCCCGGTCGTGCCCGATGTGTAGTTCAGCGACACGAGGTCGTCCGGGCGCGCCTCGTGCCCGGCCGCGGCCCCTACCGGGCCACGCGCCAGTTCCTCGTACGCGATCCCCGGCCCGTCACCGATGACCACCACCCGCTTGTCGCCCAGCCCGTCGCGCAGGGCGCTGCTCGGCTCGGCGTACCGCGCGTCGTAGATCAGCGCGGACGCGCCGCAGTCGTCGGCGATCCGCGCCCAGTCGTCGGGGTGCAGCCGGTAGTTCAGCGCTACCCGGACCAGCCCTGCCGTGCAGCAGGCGAGGTCGGTCTCGACGTACGTGTTCTGGTTCGGCTGCAGGTCGAGCACCCGGTCGCCGGGGCGCAGGCCGGTGGCGAGCAGGCCGGCGGCCAGACGTGCGACCCGGTCGCCCAGTTGCGCGAACGTCTGTATCCCTTGTGGACCGTCGAGCGCCACGCGGTCCGCGAACCGACGCGCCGCCCGAGCGACGAGCGTCCCTACCAGCACTGGGCAGCCTCCTCGGATGTCGTGGGTGGCTCATGGGCGGTGAGTGCGGCGTCGAGCACCACCGCCCCGTCGGGTCGGACCACGACCGGATTGAGGTCCAGGGCCGTGGCCGGTGGCAGGCCGGTGGCGAGCCCAGCCACCCGTAGTACGAGGTCGACGAACGCGTCCACGTCGGCGGGCGGCTGTCCGCGGTGGCCGGTCAGCAGCCGGGCGACCCGGGTCTGCGCGAGCGCGTCCCGCACGTCGTGCTCCGTCACCGGCAGCACCCGGCTGGCGGCGTCGTCGAGCACCTCGGTGAGCACCCCGCCGGCGCCGAGGGTGAGCACCGGGCCGAGCGCGCCGGGGGTGATCCCGACGAGGAGTTCGACGCCGGGCCCCACCTGCTCCTCGACCAGCACGCCGGTGGCGCCGTCGATGCCGCGCAGCCGGCGGCACGCGTCGGCCGCGGTCTCCGGCGTGACCCCGAGGACCACGCCGCCCACCTCCGTCTTGTGCGCCAGCCCCGGCACGACCACCTTGAGGACGGCCAGGCCGCCGTACTCGCGTACCGCGTCGGCCGCCTCCGCCGGATCGCGCACGACCCGCCCGCGGGGTACCCGGATCCCGGCCCGGGCGAGCCAGTCCTTCAGCTCGGCCTCCTGTCCGCAGCGCGGCGCGGGCGGGACCCGATCGACCGGGACGTGCCCCGGCCGGGCGCCCGGACGGCTGCGACCGGCCTGGTGAAGGGCGGCGGCGGCGCGCACCGCGCGGCCGGGCGTCGGGTAGGTCGGAATCCGGGCGGCGCGCAGCGCCGCGGCGGCGGACGGCGCGAGGTGGTCCGCCCCGGTGCGCGCCGCCAACACCGGCTTGCCGCTGCTGCGTGCGGCGTCGGCGAGCGCGGTGACGATGGCGTCCACGTCCGCTCCGGTCAGCACGCAGAAGCAGACCACGACGATGTCCACGCCCGGGTCCCCGGCGACCGCGGCGAGCACCCGGGCGACCAGCGTGCGGTCGCGCATCACGGTCGCGGTCACGTCGACCGGATTGGCGATCGAGCCGTACGCCGGAACGACCTCTTTGAGGATGTCTATGGTGGACGGCGCCAGGGTGGCGAGCGCGAGTCCGTGCTGCGCCACCGCGTCGGCGGCCAGGATCCCGGACCCGCCGGACGTGGTGACGATCGCCACCCGGGGTCCTGCCGGCCGGTTCGCCAGCGCGAACGCGTCGCCCACGTCCAGCAGTTCATCCACATCGGAGACCCGGACGATGCCGAACTGCCGCAGCGCCCCGTCCACCACGCGGTCGGCGGTGGCGAGCGCGCCGGTGTGCGAGGCGGCGGCCCGGGCGCCGGCCTGGGTGCGGCCGGCCACGAGCAGGGCGGTCGGCTTGTCCACCGCGGCGGCGGCGAGCGCCCGCAGCGCCGCCGGGTCGCGAAGCGACTCCAGGTAGCCGAGCAGCGCGGTGCACTCCGCGTCCGCGGCCATCTCGGCGAGCGTTTCGAGCGCCGTCACGTCGGCCTCGTTGCCGGTGGAGACGGCGGCGAACAGGCCCATCTCGCGCTCCAGCGCGAGGCTGACCGTGCCGAAGCCGAGCGCTCCGCTCGCCGACGCGAACCCGATCCCGCCCGGCGTGAGCGTCGTCTGCGCCCCGCTGAACAGCGGGCTGAAGCTCGCCACCAGGCCGTTGGCGAACGCCGCCGCGCCGATGCAGTTCGGGCCGACCAGCCGCATCCCGGCCGCCCGGGCGCGCGCCGCGAGCCGGTCCTGCGCGGCCCGGCCCTCGGGGCCGGTCTCGGCGAAACCGGAGCTGCCGACGATCGCGACCCGCACGCCGGCCGCGGCGCAGTCGGCCACCGCGGCCTCCACCGCCGCTGCGGGCACCAGGATCAGCGCCAGCTCCGCACCGCCCGCGGCCGACACGGAGGGGTACGCCGGGACACCGGCGATCTCGGTGGCGGTCGGGTGGATCGGCAGGATCCGGCCGGAGTACCCGTAGCGCAGCAGGTACTCGACGGCGAGCCGGCCCGGGTGGCCCGCGCGGGTGGAGGCGCCCACCACCGCGACACTCCCCGCGGCCCACAGCGCCCGCAGCTGACCCACGGCCAGAGCGTGTCACGTGTCTGTTTCGGTCGTCAAGAACACGCGATGCCGCTCAGCTCCTTGCGGGGACGGCGTCCTGGGCGGGGGGAAGTCTTCACGGCCCTATGGCTCTGCACCATCAACACGAGCAGAGCCAGAAAGCGCTGCGAGTGAACGCGCGGCAACCCTGGGTCTGCTCGCCTTCGTGGTGCAGAGCCATAGGGCCGGTGCAGAGCCATACGGCCTACGTGATGCCGTGCCCCAGCCAGGGCCCGGAATAGCAGCGGCGAGCACGGCGGTCGGGAGACAGCGAGTATCGGTCAGTGGCCG
The DNA here is from genome assembly GCA_047459115.1 of Micromonosporaceae bacterium. Classification (GTDB taxonomy): domain Bacteria; phylum Actinomycetota; class Actinomycetes; order Mycobacteriales; family Micromonosporaceae; genus VSCG01. Next base: position 21,059 of record VSCG01000028.1, on the reverse strand, counting down.
CAGACGGCCTCCTCCAGCCACCATGCGCCGTGCCGCCGGCCGATCCCCTCGGCGACGTTCATCGCTCGACGAGGGCGATGACCCGGGCCGGGCTGCCCGATCCGCGCACGATCGGCAGCGGCCCGGCGACCACGACCGCGCCGGTCGGCGGCAGCTTGCCGAGGTTCTGCAACTGGGTCAGGCCGTACTTGTCGTGCCCGAGCAGGTACGCGTGGCACGGGAACGGCGGGTCGAAGGAGTGGGCGGCTCCGGCGTCCGTGCCGACCGTCTCCACGCCGACGCCGAGGATCTGTGTCTCCTCGGCGAGCCAACGCGCGCACTCGGCCGAGATGCCCGGCGTCTGTCCATTGTTGAGGAACTCAGCGGGGTCGGCCGACCGGGCATCCCAGCCGGTGCGGTAGAACAGCCAGCCGCCGGCCGGCAGCGGCCCGTGCGTCGCCTCCCAGGCCCGTACGTGCTCCACCTCCAGCAGGAAGTTGGGGTCCTTGCCCGCCTCGGCGGAGAAGTCCAGCACGGCCGCGGCGGCGACCAGCCGGGTGACCGGGACCTGCGAGACGTCCGCCCCGTCCCGTGCGGTCGCCCAGTGGATCGGGGCGTCGAAGTGGGTTCCGGTGTGCTCACCGGTGGTGATGTTGTTCCAGTACCAGGCCGGCCCGCGCTCGTCGTACCGGCTGATCTCCGTGAGGGCGAACGGCCAGGTCTGGCCGAACTCCTCGGGCAGCGCGAGGATCGGAGTCCGCTCGTGCAGGGGTGCGGTCAGGTCGATGACGTCGATGCGGCCGCTGTTGATCGCCGCGATGAGGTCGCGCAGGAGTCCCATGGACCGACGTTAGTACGATCTCGCGGGCCACGACAGCCCCCGATGGTCGATGCCGCGGGCGGACCCGTCGGGGCACGCGCTAGACGCCGAGCAGAGCGTGGGCACGCTGCGGGTCGGCGCGGAACTCGGTGGTCGTCGCCTCGTGCACGACCCGGCCCTTCTCCATCACCGCGATGCGGGCCGCCACCCGGAACGCCAGGCGCAGGTTCTGCTCGACGAGCAGAATCGCCATGCCGCTGCCGGCGAGCGCGCCGATCACGTCGCCGACCGCTTCGACGATGGCCGGGGCGAGGCCGTCGGACGGTTCGTCGAGCAGCAGCAGGCGCGGATTGGTGAGCAGAGCCCGGGCGATCGCCAGCATCTGCTGCTCGCCGCCGGAGAGCTGGTCGCCGCGGTGGCGCAGCCGTTCGCCGAGCCGGGGCAGCAGTTCCAGCACGCGCTCCCGATTCCAGTGGCCGGGCCGGCGGGACGAGATGGTCAGGTGCTCGGCCACGGTCAGCGGGGCGAAGACCCGCCGCCCCTGCGGCACCAGCCCCACCCCGGCGCGGGCGATCGCGTCCGGCGGCCGGCCGGCGAGGTCGACGCCGTCCATCAGCACCGATCCCGAGTACGGGCGCACCAGCCCCATCACCGTGTTGACCAGTGTGGACTTGCCGACGCCGTTGCGGCCCAGCACGGCCACCACCTCGGCGGCGCCGACGGTGAGGTCGACCCCGTGCAGCACCGCGGAGCCGGCGTACCCGGCGGTCAGCCCACGCACCTCGAGCAGCGCCATCGTCACGCCTCCGCGAAGAGTTCGCCCATCTCGGCCGTCCCGAGGTACGCCGACTGCACCTCCGGATCCGCCCGGATCTCCGCCGGTGTCCCGGTGGCCAGGTGACGGCCGAGGTGCAGGACGGTGACCGTGTCGGCCAAGCCGAACACCACGTCGAGATCGTGCTCGATGAGCAGTACGGTGATGTCGCGCGGCAGCTCCCTGAGCAGGGTGAGCAGCCGCGCGGTCTCGGCCGGCGACATGCCGGCCGCGGGCTCGTCGAGCAGGAGCAGCCGGGGTCGGTTGCCCAGTGCCATCGCCACCTGCAACTGGCGGCGTTCGCCGTGCGACAGCGCCCCGGCCACCACGTCGGCCCGCCCGGCCAGGCCCACGGTCTCCAGCAGCGACGCGCACTGCTCCAGCAGCGCCCGCCGCCGACCGGGCGCGGGCAGCATCCGGGCGGCGATGCCGGCCTGGCGCTGCACGCCGATCAGCACGTTCTCGGCGACCGTACAGCCGAGCAGGACCGAGGAGTGCTGGAAGGTGCGGGCGATGCCGAGCCGGGCACGCCGCCACTCCGGCAGCCCGGTCACGTCGCGACCGGCGAACAGCACCCGGCCTGCCGTCGGGCGCAGCGATCCGCCGACGACGTTGAACAGCGTGGACTTGCCCGCCCCGTTCGGCCCGATCAGCGCGTGCCGGGTGCCCTCGGTTACCCGCAATGAGACGTCATGGACCGCGCGCAGCGAGCCGAAGGTCCGCGTCACGCCGGCCAACTCGAGGATCACCGTCACGGCACGAGCTCCTTTGGTCAGTGGACGGCCCGGGCGTGCCGATGGCGGCGCCGGTCGTACCAGCCGCGCAGCCCGGCCAGGCCCCGCGGCATCAGGTACACCGCCGCCACGAAGACCAGCCCGAGCAGCAGCACGCCCCGGCCGGCCAGGTCGCCGGTCAACTGGCTGCCGACGAGGTCGCGGGTGAGCACGACCAGTCCCATCCCCGCCACCGCTCCCCACATCGAGCCGAGCCCGCCGAGCACCACCGCGATCAGCGCCATCGCCGAGACGTGGAAGCCGATATCGCTCGGGGAGACGAACCGCTGGGCCGAGATCCACAGCGCCCCGGCGGCGCCGGCGAGGCCACCGGCGAACGTGTACCCGACGAGCAGGTAACGGTTGACCGGGTAGCCGTCGGCGCGCATGCGCGCCTCGTTGTCCCGGATGCCGCGCAGGGCCAGGCCGAACGGCGACCGGACCACGGCCGCCACCAGCGCGAACAGCAGGAGGAAGACGGCGAGCACCCAGAGGTAGACAAGCCCGTCACGGCGCAGCGGGGCCATCCCCCAGATCGGGCTGACCGCCGGCGTGGCCCGCCCGTCGCTGCCACCGGTGACCGCGTCCCACTCGAGCACGGCGCTGTAGGTCAGCTCGCTGATCGCGAGGGTGAGCATCAGGAACACCACGCCGCGGGTGCGCACCACGACCAGGCCGGTCAGCGCGGCCACGGCCGCCCCGGCCGCCGCGGCCACCACCAGGTGTACGACGCCGACCTGGCTCCACGACCGGGCCACCAGCGCGGTGGCGTACGCGCCGACACCGAAGTAGGCGGCCTGGCCGAGCGTGGGCAGCCCGGCGACCCCGGTGAGCAGGTTGACGCTCATGGCCAGCAACCCGAGGACGAGGACTCCGGTGGCGAGCGAGATGACGTACGACGTGACGACGAAGGGCGCCGCCGCCAGGGCGACGACCACCGCGGCGGGGCCGAGGGCTCTCATGCCGACCTTCATGCCGACTTCACCAGGGAGATCAGGCCGCGTGGGCGCAGCGCGAGCACCACGAACATCGCGCCGAACAGCAGGAACGCGGCATAGTCCGGGGCGATCGCCCGCCCGAGCGTGTCGACCTGCCCGACGAGCAGCGCGCCGAGCAGCGCGCCGCGCACCGAGCCGAGACCGCCGATCACGATGACCACCAGCGACATCACGAGGACGCGCCCGTCCACGCCCGGAGCCGGTGAGATGATCGGCGCGCCGAGCACGCCCCCGATGACCGCCAGCACCGCACCGACGGCGAACACCCCGAACAGCACCCGCCGGGTGTCCACGCCGAGCGTACGCACCATGTCCCGGTCGGCGACCGTCGCGCGCACCAGCGCGCCGAGCGAGCTGCGTTCGAAGGCCAGGTAGACGGCGAGCGCGAGCACCCCCGCCACGGCGATGAACACCAGCCGGTAGGCGGGGTAGACGTGCCCGAAGACCTCCACCGAGCCGCGCAGCCCGGCGGGTGGCTCGGCCGGCAGCGGCTCGCCGCCGGAGGCGAGCAGGAACACCTCCGCCCCGACGATGGACAGCCCCAGGGTGAGCAGCGCCTGATCGAGGTGGCCGCGGTGGGCCAGCGGCTGGGTCATCGCGGCGAGGACGGCCCCGCCGCCCAGCCCCACGGCGACACCCGCCGCCAGCCCGATCAGCAGCCCGGTCCAGCCTCCGTCGGACAGCGCGTACGCCACGTAGGCGCCGGCCAGGTAGAGCGTGCCGTGGGCCAGGTTGAGCACGTCCATCATGCCGAAGACGAGCGACAGGCCCACGGCGAGCGTGAAGTAGAGCAGGCCGAACGCTATACCGTCCACAATGGATACGGCGTAGGCGTCGAACCAGCCGAGCATCGGTCAGCCCAGGGTGGTCAACTCGGACACCAGCACGTTGGACAGCACGGCGCCGTCCCGTCGGACCTCACGCAGGTACCACTTCTGCAGCGGGGTGCGGTTCTGGTTGAACTGCCACGAGCCGCGCGGGCTGTCGATCTGCCCGATCTTGCTGATCGCCGCGTTGACCGACTGCGGGCTCAGGTCGTCGCCGGCGATGGCGATCGCCTTGTCCAGCACCGCGGCCGCGTCGTACGAGGCCATCGCGTACGTCGTGGGAATGCCCCAGCCGGCGCGCTTCTGGTACTCCGAGGCGAAGGTGCGGTTGGTGGGGTTGTCCAGGTCGGGGGCGTAGTTCAGCGAGGTGAAGATGCCCAGCGCCGCATCGCCCTGGCTCTCGATCACCTTGCCTTCGGTGAGGAAGCCCGGCGCGTAGAGCGGCTTGTTGACACCGAACTGCTTGTACTGCTTGACGAAGTCCACGGCCGAGGAGCCGGCGTAGAAGCAGAACACGGCCTCCGCGCTGGACTGCTTTATCGCGGTCAGGTACGGCTGGAAGTTGGTCGTCGGGTTGGGCGCGAACGGGGTGTAGACCGGATCGCTGTGCAGCTTCTCCTTCGGCAACGTGGACAGCAGCCCGTTGACCTCGTCCTTGCCGGCCTGGTAGTCCGCGGCGATGCAGTAGACCGTGCCCTTGAGCGTCCGGCCGAGGTACGCGCCGAGCGCCTTGCCCGGCTCGTCGTTGACGTAGGACGTGCGCCAGATGTAGGTGGCGCCCTGCAGGGTGGTGGGCGACGCGTTGGAGCCGACGAGCGGAACCTGCTCGGTCTCCACGAGGTCCACGATCGCGCCCATGACCGCCGAGCTGACCACGCCGGTCATGGCCAGGACCTTGTCCTGCTTGAGCAGCTTCTCCGCGCCAGTCCGCCCGGAGTCCGCCGTCTCCCCCTCGTCGGCGATCACGAGATCGACCTCCCGGCCGCCGAGCTTGTTGTCGTGCAGCTCCAGGTAGAGGTTGAAGCCGTTGATCATGTCATCGCCGATGACCTTGTAGACCCCGGACTGCGGTGCGAGCATGCCGATCTTGACGGGCCCACCCGAGGAGCCGGTGCCGGAGTCGCCCGACAGGCTCGATCCGCTGCAGGCGGCCAGGCCGGGTACGGTCGCAGCGGCGCCGAGCCCGGCGAAGAGTTTGAGAGCTTGCCGTCGATCTAGCTGGGACACCATGTGCTCCTCCCCGACGAAGTGGTGGACCTGTGGCGTTCTACCTGCTGTCCTGGTCGTCCGTCAACAACTGATCGATCAATAGCTGATCGATCTCGGTGAGCGCGCCCAGCACCGCGGGCCACGCCGCCGACTCCGGGTCGATGACGCCGAAGTGCTCGACGCCGGGCAGCTCCACGAGCCGGGCGCCGGTGCCCGCCGCGTATCCCCGGGACAGGTCCACCGGCACCCGGTCGTCGTCTGTGCCGTGCACGAGCACGGTCGGCGCATCCGGCCGCGGATGCGCCATCGGGTCCGCTGTCGCGTACCGTTCCGGCACCTCGTGCGGGCCGCCGCCGAGCAGCTCGGCCACCGCGCCATCGCCCAGGCCCCGGTCGTACGCGGTGCGCAGGTCGCAGACCGGCGCCAGCGCCAGGACCGCGGCGACGGCGTCCGGGGCGGTGCGGGCGCACCACAGCGCCAGATGACCGCCGGCCGAGTGTCCGGCGACGATCGGCGGGCCGGCCGCCAGGTCCGGCCGGCCGGCCTCGGCGAGCAGCCGGGGCGCGGCGCGGACCGCGGCGGCGACGTCGTCGAACGTGCCCGGCCAGCCACCACCCGGCTGGCCCACCCGCCGGAACTCGACGGTGGCGACCGGCCAGCCGCGGGCGGCGAGGTCAGCCGCGAGCGGCCCGCAGTGGGCACGGTCGTACGCGGCCCGCCAGAAGCCGCCGTGGACGAAGACCACCAGCCGGTGCGGGCGGCGGGCGGCGGGCGGCACCCGTACGTCGATGACCTGGTCGGGGTGCTCGCCGTAGCGCATGGTGAGGTCCGGCGGCGGGGCCGGCCGGGTGAGCACGGCGCGTGGGTCCTTCGTCACGGGCGGAACGCTATCGTGTCCCGGTGACGCTCGTAAATAGTGCTGGAGGTCCGATGGACTACGCGGATGTGCGCTACGAGGTGACCGACAGCGTAGCGGTGATCACGATAGACCGGCCCGAGCGGATGAACGCCTTCCGCGGGCGCACCGTCGACGAGCTGATCCACGCGTTCAAGACCGCGTGGGCCTCCCGCGAGGTGGCGGCGGTCGTGCTCACCGGCGCCGGGGACCGGGCGTTCTGCGCCGGCGGCGACGTCAAGGAACGGGCCGCGACGGGCGGCTACGGCGAGACCCAGTGGGGCACGTTCGAGATCGAGCGCCTGCACCGGATCATCCGCGACATCCCGAAGCCCGTCATCGCCGCGGTCAATGGCGTCGCCATCGGCGGCGGACACGTGCTGCACGTGCTCTGCGATCTGACCGTCGCCGCCGAGCACGCCCGGTTCGGCCAGTCCGGGCCCCGGGTCGGCTCCTTCGACGCCGGCTTCGGCTCGACGTACCTGGCCCGGGTCATCGGCGAGAAGCGGGCCCGGCAGATGTGGTTCCTGCTCGACCAGATCGACGCGCCCACCGCGCTGTCCTGGGGACTGGTCAACGCGGTGGTGCCCGCCGCGGAGCTGATGGCCACCGCGCTGGACTGGGGGCGGCGGATCGCGTCGTACTCGCCGACCGCGCTGCGTTTCCTCAAGCACTCGTTCAATGCCGACAGCGACCACATCGGCGGCCTGTCGCATCTGGCGTTCGACGGGCTGGAGCTGTTCGCCGGCACCGAGGAGGCGGCCGAAGGCGCGGCGGCGTTCGCCGAGAAGCGCCAGCCCGACTTCTCCCGCTACCGCTGACCAGGTGGCCGGTGCGGCAGGGGCCGGTGCGGCAGGGGTCGGCGGTGGTGCGGGAGGATAGAAGTATGCAGGACAACCCGCAGCAAAGCGAGACGAAGCCCGATGAGGCCCGCACGGTCGTGGTGGTCGGCCCCGACGGCCGGCCGGTGGGCACCGTCGAGGTGCCCACGGAGGGCGGCGACGGCGAGCGCGAGGATCCGTCGCGCCTGATCGAGCAGCCGGCCAAGGTCATGCGCATCGGCAGCATGATCAAGCAGTTGCTCGAAGAGGTGCGGGCGGCCCCGCTGGACGACGCCGGGCGGCAGCGGCTGACCGAGATCCACAAGCGGTCGATCACCGAGCTGGAGGACGGGCTCGCCCCGGAACTGCACGACGAGCTGGAGCGGCTGTCGCTGCCGTTCACCGAGGGCGCCACCCCGAGTGAGGCGGAGCTGCGGATCGCCCAGGCGCAGCTGGTCGGGTGGCTGGAGGGCCTGTTCCACGGCATCCAGGCGGCCCTGGTCGCCCAGCAGATGGCGGCCCGGCTGCAACTGGAGCAGATGCGCCGCCCGCTGTCCATCGGACCTGCCGGCCCCGGCGGAATGCCCATCCCCGGGACGCCCCCGCAGCCGCCGGAGAGCCGGACCGGCCAGTACCTGTAGCCCGCGCGCTACCGCGGCCGCAAGCCCGCCCCGTCGGGCGCGCGCCAGCGCCGGCGGGCGGTGGCGACGCGGTGACTACGGCTGGTTGGCGACGGCTAGGCCGTGCGCGACAGGTACACGGCCACGCCGTCGTCGTCGTTGGAGAGCGTGACCTCGTCGGCGACCTGTTTGACGGCCGGGTGCGCGTTCGCCATCGCGACCGCGCGCCCGGCCCAGGTCAGCATCGGGACGTCGTTGGGCATGTCCCCGAACGCCACCACCCGTTCGGCCGGCACGTCGAGCCGCTCGCACAACCACGCCAGGCCGGCCGCCTTGGTCACCCCGCTCGCGGAGATCTCCACCAGGCCGCCGTACGACGAGAAGGTCGCCTCGGCGAGCCCGGCGACGTGCGAGGCGACCAGTTCGGCGAACTCGTCCGGATCCTGCTCGCCGGCGCGGACCAGCAGCTTGACGGCCGGCACCGACACCAACTCCTCCGGTGTCTCCACCAGCCGCACGGTCGGGTGGCCCCCATGCCGCGGGTAGCTGGAGTCGTGCCACATCTCCCGCCCGTCGGCGACCTCGACCGCGAACGACACGTCGGGGATCTCCGCGCGCAGCCGCGCGCACACCTGCGCCAGGTCCTCGGGCGCCAGCGGATCGGCGCGCAGCACCCGGTCGGCCTCGGGGTCGTACACGACCGCCCCGTTCGCGCACACGGCCAGCGGCAGCCGGCCGCGCAGTTGGGCGTACACCCCGGCCAGCCAGCGCACCGGACGGCCGGTGACCAGGACCACGTGCCCGCCCTCGGCGGAGATCTGCGCCAGCACCTCGGCGGTTCGGTCGCTGATCGTCTGGTCGGAGCGCAGCAGCGTGCCGTCGAGGTCCGTCGCGACGAGCCCGGCGGCGACGGAGCCGGTGGAACGCGGCCCGGTCACCGGGACAACAGGCGGTCCAGGTACACCGCCACCCCGTCCTCGTCGTTGCTGAGCGTGATCTCGTCGGCCAGCGCCCGTACCGCCGGGTGGGCGTTGTCCACCGCCACCCGGCCCCAGCCGGCCCACTCGAACATCGGCAGGTCGTTGGGCATGTCCCCGAAGACCAGCACCTCGGCCGGGTCCACGCCGAGCACCTGCGCCACCACGGCGAGCCCACTGGCCTTGTCCACCCCCGGCGGGAGGATCTCGATGAAGCCGAGCCCGGCCTGGGTCACGTTGGCGGTGGTCGGTGGCACGATCCGCTGGGCGGCGGTCAGCAGCGCGTCCGCGTCGTGGTCCGCGGCCCGGGCGAACCCCTTGATCACCCTTCCGGCGAGCGCCTCGGCGCGGGTACGCACCTCGAGCGTGTCCGGGTAGCGCCAGGCCGGATCGTGGTCGCCCCACAGCGGCGCGCCCGGCTCGTCGAGGGCCTCCACGAGCACGGTCAGCGGCCCGACCTCCGCCTCCAGCGCGGCCACGATCTCCGCCAGCACGTGCCCGTCCAGGCGCTCGTCGCGCAGCATCACCGGCCCGGTCCGCGGGTCGGTGAGGTCGACGACCCGCCCGCCGTTGGCGAGCACCAGGTAGTCGGCGGCCCGGATGTCGTTGCGGGTCAGTTGGGCCAGCCGGGGGCCGCGGCCGGTCGCGCCGATCACCGGGATGCCGGCCGCGCGCACCTGGTCGAGCGTGTCGTGCGTGTACGCCGAGACCGTGTCGTCGGAGCGGACGAGCGTCCCGTCGAGGTCGGTGGCGATCATCTTGGGTAGACCTGGTCGCGGCATGACTACCTCCGGTGACGCTGGAGGAGCCAGGGTACCCCACCGATGCGAGAGTGACGAGCTTTGTCGCTATCTGCCCGGTTCCAGTACATCCTTGCCGCCGAGCAACGGCTGGAGCGCTTTCGGCACCCGCACCGAGCCGTCCGGCCGCTGGTGGTTCTCCAGCAGCGGGATGAGCATGCGGGTGGTCGCGAGCGTGCCGTTGAGCGTGGCCGCCACCTGCGGCTTGCCGGCCTCGTCGCGGTAGCGCACGTTGAGGCGGCGGGCCTGGAACGTGGTGCAGTTCGATGTCGAGGTGACCTCGCGGTAACGCCCCTGCGACGGCACCCACGCCTCGCAGTCGTACTTGCGCGCCGCGCTGGCGCCCAGGTCCCCGGCCGCCACGTCGATCACCCGGTAGGGGACCTCCAGCTTGGCCAGCAGTTCCTCCTCCCAGGCCAGCAGCCGCAGGTGCTCCCCGACCGCCTCCTCGGGCCGGCAGAACACGAACATCTCCAGCTTGTCGAACTGGTGCACCCGGAAGATGCCGCGCACGTCCTTGCCGTACGACCCGGCCTCGCGCCTAAAGCACGAGGACCAGCCGGCGTAGCGCAGCGGCGCGCTCAGGTCCAGGATCTCCCCGGCGTGGTACGCCGCCAGCGACACCTCCGAGGTGCCCACCAGGTACAGGTCGTCGGCCTCGATCCGGTAGACCTCGCTGGCGTGCTCGCCGAGGAATCCGGTGCCCTCCATCGACTCGGGCTTGACCAGCACCGGCGGGATCACCGGCACGAAGTCGTGCTCCAGCGCCTGCTGCAGACCGAGTTGGAGCAGGGCGAGCTGCAGCTGCGCCCCGATGCCGGTGAGGAAGTAGAACCGGCTGCCGGACACCTTCGCGCCACGCTCCAGGTCGATCGCCCCCAGCGCCTCGCCGAGCTCGACGTGATCGCGGGGCGAGGCGATCGACGGCCGTTCGCCGACCTCGCGCAGCACCACGTAGTCGTCCTCGCCGCCCGGCGGGGCGTCCTCCACGAGGTTCGGGACGGCCAGGTGGGCGGCCCGCAGCGCGTCGGCGGCCGCGGCCACCGCCGCCTCGGCCTCCTTGACCTGGCGGGCCAGCTCCTTGGTACGGGCCAGCAGCTCGGTCTTCTCCTCGCCGGTCGCCTTCGGGATCCGGGACGACAGCTGCTTCTGCTCGGCCCGCAGCGCCTCGAAGCGTCCGACCGCCGCCCGACGCGCCTCGTCGGCACGCGACAGCTCGTCGACGACCACCTCGGACTCGCCCCGGGCCCGTTGGCTGGCGCGGACGCGGTCGGGGTCCTCCCGGAGCAGGCGCAGGTCAATCACGAAGTGTGAGACTACCCGTGCCCGGGCGGGCGGACGAACCGGTGCCGACGTCGACCGGCCCCCGAGCGTCGAGGTCGAAGCCGAGGTCGAGGACCGGCGCCGAGTGGGTCAGCGCCCCCACCGCCAGGTAGTCGACCCCGGTCTCGGCCACCGCGCGGGCCCGGTCCAGCGACAGTCCACCGCTGGCCTCCAGCCGTACGGGCTCGGGGTGGGCCCGGGCGAGCCGCACGGCCTGCCGCATCTCGGCGAGCGGCATGTTGTCCAGGAGCACCAGGGTCGCCCCGGCCGCGATCGCCTCGCGCACCTCGTCGAGGGTGTCGCACTCGACCTCGACGGCGATGTCCGGCCGGGCCGCCCGTACCGCCTGGAACGCCGCGGCGACCCCGCCGGCCGCGGCGACGTGGTTGTCCTTGACCAGGGCCGCGTCGCCGAGCGCCATCCGGTGGTTCACGCCGCCACCGCAGCGCACCGCGTACTTCTCCAGTGCCCGCAGCCCGGGGGTGGTCTTGCGGGTGTCCCGGATCGCCGCGCCGGTGCCCGCGACGGCGTCCACCCACGCGCGGGTCAGCGTGGCGACCCCGGACAGCCGGCCGAGCAGGTTGAGCATGGTGCGTTCGGCGGTGAGCAGTGCCCGTACCGGGCCGTCGGCGACCAGCACGGTCTGGCCCGGGGTGATCCGGGTGCCGTCGTCGACCGTGGTCGTCACGTCGATCCGGCCGTGGCCCACGACGTCGAGCACCGCCGCCGCGACCGGCAGGCCCGCCACGACGCCGCCCGCTCGGGCCACCACCGACCCCCTGGCCACGGCGTCCGCGGGCACCGTCGCCTCGGTGGTCACGTCCGGCCCGAGAGCCAGGTCCTCGTTGAGGGCGAGGCGCACCACCGACGCGACGTACGACGGGTCGAGCCCCGCCTTCACCAGCACCGCCCGGGTCCGCGCGGACAGCCCGGGTTCAGCGCCCTTGTCGCTGTTGAACCCGTTGCCGCTGTTGGGCCCGTTGCCGCTGTTGGGCCGAGTGCCTGTCGTCATGCCGCCACCACCGAATGCTCACGCGTTGTCAGGATGTGCTGCCCGCGACCCGCGGGGCGATGCTCGCGGGTCGCGACGATCCGCCCGTCCACCAGCCGTACGGTCAACTCCGAGTCCCACTCCGCGCGCGGCCCCGGGGCGTCGGAGCGCCGGTGGCAACCGCGGCTCTCTTCGCGGGCCAGCGCGGCGGTGGCGATCGCCGACGAGACCAGGTGCAGGTTGCTCGCCTCGACGGTCGCCAGGTGGTCGGGTCCGCGCTCGCCGGTCGACCCGTCGGCGTCGCCCCGGACGTCCTCGAGGGTGGCGAGCAGTCGGCTGAGGCCGACGTGGTCGCGCAGCACCCCGGCCCACCGGGACATCGCGTCAGCCGTGCCTGCTCTGGTCCCCGGATCGACCCGTGCCGTCGGCGTCGTCGCGACCGGTTCGCCGCCCGGTTCGGGCAGCCGTGCGCCGAGCAGGTCGCCGGCGCGCCGGCCCGCGACCAGTGACTCGGTGAGCGAGTTGGACGCCAGGCGGTTCGCGCCGTGGACGCCCGTGCGCGCCACCTCGCCGACCGCGAACAGCCCCGGCACCCCGGTGCGCCCGTCGAGCCCGGCCCGGACCCCGCCGCACGCGTAGTGCGCGCCGGGCGCGACCGGGATCGGTTCGGTGACCGGGTCGATGCCCGCGGCCCGGCAGGCCGCGAGGATCGTGGGGAAGCGCCGCTGGAGGAACGTGCGGCCGAGGCCTGTCGCGTCGAGCCACAGGTGGTCGCGGACACCGCCCGGCGCGGTCGCCATGTGGGCGTGCATCGCCGCGCTCACCACGTCGCGCGGGGCCAGGTCGGCCATCGGGTGGCGGCCGGGCATGACCCGCGCCCCGGTGGCGTCGACGAGGACGGCGCCCTCGCCGCGCAGCGCCTCGGAGATGAGGATCTGCTGCCCGGTCGCGCCCGGCCCGCGCCACAGCACGGTGGGATGGAACTGAACGAACTCGATGTCGCTGACCGTCGCGCCCGCCCGCAGCGCGAGCGCGATGCCGTCGCCGGTGGCGCCCGGCGGGTTGGTCGTGGTCGCGAAGGCCTGGCCGAGCCCGCCGGTGGCCAGCACCACGGCCCGGGCGCGGACCTCGACCACCTCGTCGATCGCATCGGCGGCCCGCCCGGTGTCGGCTGCGCGCCCGGTGTCGGAGTACCGCGGCAGCCGGCCGAGCCGGGCGCCCACGACCTGGCCGTTCGCGTCGACGAGCAGGTCCAGCCCGACGTGCCGCTCCCGGATCTCCACTCCGGGCGCGGCGCGCAGCGCCCGGGTCAGCACCCGGGCCACCTCGGCCCCGGAGGCGTCACCGCCCGCGTGCACCACCCGGTCGCACCGGTGCCCGCCCTCGCGGGTCAGCGCCAGCGCGCCGGTGGGGCCGGTCGGCGTCCCGTCCGGACCGTCGAACCGCGCGCCCAGCCGGCGAAGCCACGCGATCGCGGCGGGGGCGGCGGCCACCAGCGCCCGTACCGCCCGCCCGTCGCAGCGCCCTGCGCCGGCCGCGAGCGTGTCCGCCACGTGCGCCGTCGGCGAGTCGCGGGGATCCAGTACGGCGGCCAGGCCGCCCTGCGCCCAGCCGGTCGAGCCGTCGCCGAGATCGCCTTTGACGGCCACGACCACCCGCCGCCCCGCCGCCGCGGCGGTCAGCGCGGTCGCCGCGCCCGCGGCTCCGGCGCCGAGGACGAGGATGTCGGTGTCGACGTACCCGGTCATCACTCGCCGACCGGCGAGGGGGTACCGATCGCGATCATGCGCTCGACGGCCTGGCGGGCGCGGGCGGCGATCTGCGGGTCGACGGTCACCTCGTCGACCCCGTCGCGCAGCGAGCGCAGCAGCTTCTCCGGCGTGATCATCTTCATGTACGGGCAGACCGCCCGGGAGTTGACCGCCTCGAACTCGGTGCGCGGGTTGGCCTTGCGCAACTGGTGCAACATGCCCGTCTCAGTGGCGACGAGCACCTTGCGCGCGGTGGTGCGCCGGGCCTGCTCCAGCATCCCGCCGGTGGACAGCACGTGGGTGCGCTCGGCGGGTAGTTCGCCGTTGGAGACCAGCCACAGGGCCGTGGTCGTGCATCCGCACTCCGGGTGCACGATCAACTCGGCCTCCGGTTCGGCGGCCACCCGCTCGCGCAGATCGGCCGGTGTGATGCCGGCGTGCACGTGGCACTCGCCCATCCAGACGTGGATGTTGTCCCGGCCGGTCACCCGCTTGACGTGCGCGCCGAGGAACATGTCGGGCAGGAAGAGCACCTCCCGGTCGGCGGGCAGCGACGCGACGACGTCCACCGCGTTGGATGAGGTGCAGCAGACGTCCGACTCGGCCTTGACCTCGGCGCTGGTGTTGACGTACGCGACGACGATGGCGTCCGGGTGCTCGGCCTTCCAGGCGCGCAACTGGTCGGCGTCGATGGTGTCGGCCAGCGAACAGCCCGCGGCCGCGTCCGGGATGAGCACGGTCTTCTCGGGAGACAAGATCTTGGCGGTCTCCGCCATGAAGTGCACCCCGGCGAACACGATCGTGCTCGCTTCGCTCTTCGCCGCAACCCGGGAGAGCGCGAGGGAGTCACCCACGTGGTCGGCGACGTCCTGGATCTCGGGGCTCTGGTAGTTGTGCGCCAGGATCACCGCGTCCCGCTGTCGGGCCAGGTGTCGTACCTCGGCGCGCCAGTCCACCAACGTCTCCGTCATCGTCGCCTCCTCGTCCTGCGGTCCGGGCCGGTGCCGTGGGCTTCGCCGTGCTAAGCCGCGGTAGCGGGGCCGGCTTCGAGGTTTTTGTCTATCAGGCAAAAACCTGTGGCCTCAGACTACCATTCCCACGTGACCACCTCGACAACCGCCCCCGGAGTCGGGTTGGCCTACCGGCACGAGGCCCTGGCCGTCGTGCTGCAGGTCCGGCAGCGACGACTCCGGGTGCTGCTGTGGCAACGCGCCCGGGAGCCGTACGCCGGAAGGTGGGCGCTGCCCGGCGGCCCGCTGCGGCCGGACGAACGGCTGGGCTCCTCGGTCGCCCGCCAACTTGCGACAAAGGTCGACGTGCGGGAACTCGCGCACCTGGAGCAACTGGAGACCCGCAGCGACCCGCGGCGCGACCCGACCGGCCGGGTGGTGGCCACCGCCTATCTCGGCCTGGTGCCCGCCGGGACCGACCCGGCGCTGCCCCCGGACACCGCCTGGCATCCGGCCGACGCGCTACCGGAGACGGCGTACGACCACGGGTCGATCGTCGCCTCCGGGGTCGCCCGGCTGCGCGCGAAGCTCTCGTACACCAACATCGGTTTCGCGCTCGCCCCGGAGACGTTCACGATCTCCGAGTTGCGCGAGATCTACGCGGCGGCGCTCGGGTACGACGTGTCGCCCAGCAACCTGCAGCGGGTGCTGTTGCGGCGGGGCGCGCTCGAGCCGACGGGGGAGACGGTGCCGTCGGGTCGCGCGGGCGGCCGCCCGGCCACGGTCTACCGATTCCGGTCGCGCTCGCTGGAGGTGACCGACCCGTTCGCCGTGCTGCGCCCGCCGGCGACCTGACGGTGTTCCTGCGGAGCCGGACCGCGCTAGATCGGCCGGCTCTGCGGAGGCACCTGGAACGGCGCGGCCGGTGCGACGGTGAGGTCGGCGGGCTGCCCGGCCCACTCGGCCGGCTCGACCTCGGCCGGTTCGCGGGCGCCGTTGTCGGCCGCCGGAGCGGTCGGCCGCGCCGCCACGCTCCACTGTGCGGCGAGCACGGCGGCGCCGGTGACCAGCACGATCCCTGCCGTCGCGCTGTAGAAGCCGTCGCCGGTGTGGAACTGGGCGAACCCCTCAGGCATCCGCCCGAACAGCCCGGTGAGCTGACCGCCTTTCTGGATCGAGGTGTAGAGCCCGGCCAGGAGCACGCTCTGGCCCGCCGCGACACCCACCGCCGCGGCCGCCGCACCGAGTCTCGCCCGGGGCCGGCCGGCCAGCGCCAACGCGGTGAGCGCGAGCAGCGCGATCAGTCCGATGTAGTAGGCGGGCGCCTGCCAGCTCGCCACTTCGGTGAGCCCGGGCGTGGTGTCCAGCTCGGCGGGCAGGTCCTGGCCGCGGACCGGTCTCATTTCGAGCCAGGGCAGCACCTCGCCGATGAGGAGGAGCAGGAAGCCGAGTGCGGCCAGGCCGCCGGTGACCGCCTTCGGGTTGCGCGGTGGCGTGCCCAGCGTGAACCTCCGGCCGCGGTCCGGACGGCTGTCGTCGCTGCCCCACTCCACCGTGTCCGCCATCGGTGCCTCCCGCAGATGTCGGCTAGCCGGATCATTTCATCGATCCGCCACCGGGCAAAGAACCGATGCGCCACCGGCGCAGCGGCCGGCGCTGATCCCGCAGCACCTGCCGGACCACGTTGCGGCCCGGAATGCCGGTCACCCCGCCGCCGCCGTGCGTCGCCGACCCGGCCTGGTACAGGCCGACGATCGGGGTACGCAGGTCGGCGTAGCCGGCCGCCGGTCGGCAGTGGAACATCTGCCCGGGCGTGAGTTCGCCGTGGAAGATATTGCCGCCGACCAGGCCGTACTCGGTCTGCATGGTGTGCGGGCCGATCACCTGCCGGCCGATGATCGAGTCGGTGAAACCCGGCGCCACGGCCTCCAGGCGGGCGACCAGGCGGTCCGCGTACGCCTCGAGTTCGGCCTGACGGGGTTCGGCGGCGTAGGTGTGCGGCACCCACTGCGTGAACGCGCTCACCACGTGCTTGCCTTCGGGTGCCAGCGTGCGGTCGAAGACGCTCGGGATGCAGATGTCCGCGAACGGCAGCGTCGCCGGCCGGCCGGCCACCGCCTCCTGGTAGGCGCCCTCCACGTCGTCGAGCGACTCGGCGAGCACGATCGTCCCGCCGTACACCTGGGGATCGAACTCCGGGTGCGCGGCGAACGTGGGCAGCCGGTCCACCGTGAAGTTGATCTTGACAGTGCCGGAGCGGGTCTGCCACCTCTCGATGTCGGCGACGAAGTCGGCCGGCAGTTCGCGCCGGTCCACAAGTTCGAGGAACGAGATCTTCGGATGGGCGGTGGTGATCACCGTGTCCGCCCGGATCTCCTCGCCGTCCGCCAGCGTCACCCCCCGCACCCGCCCGTCGCGCACGTCGATGCGAGCCACCGGCGCGCCGGTCCTGATCTCCGCGCCGAACGCCCGCGCCGCGCTCGCCATCGCCTGGGTCACCCCGCCCATGCCGCCGCGCGGAAAGCCCCAGACCGTTTCGCCGATGTGGTGGTGCAGCATCACGTACGCGGTGCCGGCGCTGCGCGGGCCGGCCCAGGTGCCGATGACGCCGGAGACGGAGAGCACCCCGCGCATCGCGTCCGAGGTGAACCGTTCCTCCACCAGATCGGCGATGCTCGCGGTGAACAGTCTGGTCAGGTCGAAGGCGGCCCGGACGTCGATCTTGCGCAGCATCGGCAGCAGGGCGGCCTGCCCGGCGAGATCCGCCGGGCGCTTGGAGCCGAGCCTGGGCGGGATCGTCTCGAGCAGCGGGGCGACGATCCGCCCGAGCCCACCCAGCCACTCCTGCCAGGACTCGTACGCGTCCGCGTCCCTCGGCGCGAACTTGGCGATCTCCTCGCGGCGGCGCGCCGGATCGTCGCTGAGGTACAGGTAGCCACCGTCACGCCTCGGGGCGAAGTACGGCCCCTGCGGGAAGACGTGGTAGCCGTGCTCGACGAGCCGCAGGTCGCGCACCATCTCGGTCGGCAGCAGGCTGACCACGTAGGACAGGCTGGTGACCGTGAACTCGGGGCCGAACGGGTGCTCGGAGACCGCGGCCCCACCGACCGTCTCCCGGCGCTCCAGCACCAGCACCCGCCGGCCCGCCTTGGCGAGGTAGCCGGCGGCCACCAGCCCGTTGTGCCCGCCACCCACGATGACCACGTCGTACGCACCGCTCACATGCGTGATCCTGCCTTATCGGTCGATGTCCGGCGGGTCGGAGGCGGACATGGGCGGCGGCTGGCCGGGTCGGGCTTGCGCGGATCGTCCCGCGAAAGCGGGCTCGTCGGCTAGCGTGCACGTTATGGCCGTACGTACCGCATCTGCCCACTGGCAGGGCACGCTGACCGATGGCTCCGGCACCGTCCGCACCGGCAAGGGCGGTCTGACCGGGAACTACTCGTACAAATCCCGGTTCGAGGAGGGCGAGGGCACCAACCCCGAGGAGTTGGTGGGAGCGGCCCACGCCGGGTGCTTCTCGATGGCCCTGGCGAAGCTGCTCGCCGACGCAGGCCATCCGGCGCAGTCGATCGATACCACGGCCGAGGTGAATCTGGAGCGGGTGGACGGCCAGATGACCATCACCCGGATCACCCTGCGCACCACGGCGAACGTGCCCGGCATGGATGCGGAGGAGTTCGCCAAGCAGGCGGAGACCGCGAAGGCGACCTGCCCCATCTCACGCCTGGTGGCGGCGACCGAGGTGGTGCTGGACGCGCGGCTGGCCGCGGCCGCGTAGGCCTGAGCCTCCGGCCGCGTCGACTCGCCGGGCTGGCCTGAGCGCCCGGCTGGCCTGAACGCGCGTGGCCGGCCTGAGCGCGTGGCCGGCCTGCGTCTGGCCGCGCCGACCTCGCCCTGCCGTGCGGACTCGCCCCGGCCCGGCACACCGGGTTGTCCGCCCGGTGGCGGACAGCGGCAGAATGACCGGATGCCGGTCGAGATGAGCCGCGAGCGGTTCGAGGAGTTGGTGAGCGAAGCGCTCGACCAGGTGCCTCCCGAACTGCTCGACCTCATGGACAACGTGGTCGTCCTGGTCGAGGACGATCCGCCCGCCGAGGACCCGGAGCTGCTCGGTGTGTACGAGGGGTACGCGCTGACCGAGCGCGGATGGGACTACGCCGGCGTGTTGCCAGACCGGATCATCATCTACCGCAACCCGATCCTGCGGATCTGCGACACCGAGGACGACGTCGTCGAGGAGATCGCGATCACGGTCGTGCACGAGATCGCCCACCATTTCGGCATCGACGACGCACGCCTGCACGAACTCGGCTGGGGCTGAACCGTCGGCTGGGTCGGGCGAGCTCATACCGGAGGAGCCCAATGCGCAGTGACATCTTCAAGTCCGAGAACATGGCCCAGCCGCCGACCGAGGTCGGCCTGACCCTGCAGAACAGCAGGTGCGTCAAGTACGTCGTGAACGGCGAATGCCTGGCGCGGCAGGGCTCGATGGTGGCGTACCGGGGAAACCTCCAGTTCGAGGTGAAGCGCCAGGGCGTCGGTAACCTGCTCAAGCGAGCGGTCACCGGGGAGGGGATCCCGCTGATGTCCGTACGCGGTCAAGGCGAGGCCTGGTTCGCGTCCGGCGCACAGGAGTGCTTCCTGCTGGAACTCGAGCAGGGCGATGCCCTGTCCATCAACGGCCGCAACGTCCTCTGCTTCGATCCGAGCCTGCGCTACGAGATCCAGATGGTGAGTGGCGCCGGGATGTTCGGCGGCGGGCTGTTCAACTCGGTCTTCACCGGCACCGGCCGGCTGGCGATCAGCTGCGACGGGCACCCGGTCGTCATCCCCGTGTCGCCGCAGGTACCGGTGTTCGTGGACACCGACGCGGTGGTCGGCTGGTCGAGCAACCTGCAGACGGGAATCCACAAGTCGCAGAGCCTCGGGTCGATGCTGCGCGGCGGCTCCGGGGAGGTGTTCCAGCTCGTGCTCTCCGGCGAGGGGTTCGTGATCGTGCAGCCGAGCGAGGGGCCCGCGGCGCCACAGCAGCAGTCCGGCGGCGGTGGTCTGCTCGGCGGCCTGCTCGGCGGGTAACGACGCCGCCGATCGCTACGACGTCGCTGATCGCTACGATGCCGCGACGCACCGGCGACGAGCCCGGGGAAGCGCGCGGTCGCCAGCGCACCGGTCACGCCTCCCCGTGATCGTCACGACATTCAGACTCTTGCGGTGTCCGGGTCGGTAGCGCTCGGCGGCCGGTCCGCGTTTGGACGTTCCTGTTTGGATGGTTCGCAATTTCCGTGATGTCGGGGTGTCCTGGTCGGGTGCGGGGCCGCGGTTTTCGGGATGTGGGGGTGTCCGGGGTGTTGATCGACTCCGTTTACCGGGATGTGGGGGTGTCCGACGCGGGTTGGGGGCGCGGTTTGCAGGATGTCGCGGGCGAATCGGGCCGGGTCAGCGCGGTTTCCTGGATGTGGTGGCCTGTGGACACCCTGGTTTGCCGGTATCCGGTGTTGATCAGGGTGTGGCTGTGGATGACCGGCGCGCCGGGTGTGGGTCGGTCAGCTGGATCGGCGGCGGTACCAGACGATCGCGGCGGCAAGCAGGCCCAGGGTCAGCGCGCTGGTGGTCAGCAGGCCGATGGGTGGGTTGTTGGCGGGTAGGGGTGCGGGTGGTACGGGGTCGTGGGGTGGGCCCGCTGCGGGCGGGGGTGGCTGGGTGGCGGTGGTGGGCTGGGGTGCGGGTGGGATGTTGGCGGTGAGCGCGTCGACGATCTTGACGATGCCGTGGCCGTAGTGGTCGTCGTGTCCCGGTGGGCCCTTGTCGATGGCGGTGGCGGTCAGGCGGTGGATGACCTCATATGCGGGTAGTTCGGGGTATTTGGCGCGCACCAGGGCGGCTGCCCCGGCGATGATCGCCGTGGCGTTCGAGGTGCCCGTGGCCTCGCCGTAGCGGCCTTCTCGATGCGTGGAAACGATGTCGACGGCGGGTGCGGCGAGCACGACCTCGGGTCCGGTGACCGATACCGAGGCATGGTTGCCCTGTTGGTCAACGCCCGCGGCTGCGATGACCCCTGGATAGGCGGCCGGATAGGGGACTGTTTGGTCGTCGGGACGGTTTCCGGCGGCGGCGACCACGACCACATCCGCGCGTATCGCGGCCTCGATCGCACGTCGCAGCGTGGGGCGTGCCTCGCCGCCATTGGCGATGCAAATAACTCGAGCCCCTTGTCGCACCGCCCATTCGATGCCTTCAGTGGTGTGGCTGTTGGTGTAGTCACTTGTTCGAACCCGCACCGGCAGGATGGTGGCCTTGGGTGCGATGCCCAGGACTCCCGCATTCGGGCCGTGGCCGCGTCCGGCGATCAACCCGGCCATGGCGGTGCCGTGGCCGTCCACGTCCGTGTGGCCGTCACCACTGCGGGCGGCGTCGGTCAGGTCGATGCCCGGTAGCACCGCCCCGGCCAGGTCGGGGTGTTCGGCGTCGACACCGGTGTCGATGACCGCCACGACCACACCCTCGCCCT
>VSCG01000027.1:0-29391 GCA_047459115.1 Micromonosporaceae bacterium | reverse complement strand
AGAACGCCGACTTCGCGCAGGCGGTCATCGACGCGGGCCTGACCTGGATCGGCCCGGCCCCGCAGGCGATCCGCGACCTCGGCGACAAGGTCACCGCGCGGCACATCGCCAAGCGGGCCGGCGCGCCGCTGGTGCCCGGTACGACCGAGCCGGTCGCCGACGCCGACGAGATCGTCGCGTTCGCGCGCGAGCACGGGCTGCCGGTGGCGATCAAGGCGGCGTTCGGTGGCGGTGGGCGCGGGCTCAAGGTCGCCCGCACCCTGGAGGAGATCCCGACGCTGTTCGAGTCGGCGACCCGTGAGGCGATCGCGGCCTTCGGCCGCGGCGAGTGCTTCGTCGAGCGGTACCTCGACCGGCCCCGCCACGTCGAGGCGCAGGTGCTCGCCGACCAGCACGGCAACGTGGTGGTGGTGGGCACCCGCGACTGCTCGCTGCAGCGGCGCCACCAGAAGCTGGTGGAGGAGGCGCCCGCGCCGTTCCTCACCCCCCAGCAGCGCACGGCCATCCACGAGTCCGCCAAGGCGATCTGCCGCGAGGCCGGCTACCACGGCGCAGGCACCGTGGAGTACCTGGTCGGCCAGGACGGAACCATCTCGTTCCTGGAGGTCAACACCCGGCTGCAGGTCGAGCACCCGGTGACCGAGGAGACCGCCGGCATCGACCTGGTCCGCGAGCAGTTGCGCATCGCGGCCGGCGAGAAGCTGCGGTTCAGCGAAGACCCGCCGGTGCGGGGCCACTCGATCGAGTTCCGCATCAACGGCGAGGACCCGGGGCGCGGCTTCCTGCCCGCTCCGGGCACGGTGACCAGCCTGCGGCTGCCGTCCGGGCCCGGGGTGCGGGTCGACACCGGTATCGAGGCCGGCTCGGTCATCAGCGGCAACTTCGACTCGCTGCTGGCCAAGGTGATCGTCACCGGGGAGACCCGGACCGAGGCCCTGGAACGGGCCCGGCGGGCGCTCGACGAGATGGTGGTGGAGGGCATGGCCACGGTGCTGCCCTTCCACCGGCAGATCGTGCGCGATCCCGCGTTTATCGCCGAGCCGTTCACCGTGCACACCCGGTGGATCGAGACGGAGTGGGCCGGCGAGGTACCGCCGTTCGCCGGCGCTGGCGCCGCGACCGACGGGGCCGCGCGCGAGGAGCGCGAGACCGTCGTGGTCGAGGTGGGCGGCAAGCGGCTGGAGGTCTCGGTGCCGGCCGGATTCCTCGGCGGTCGGCAGTCCTCGCGCGGCTCGGCGCCGCCCCGGCGTTCGGCGGGCCGGCGGGGGCACGCCGCGGCGGCGAGCGGTGACGATCTCACCTCACCGATGCAGGGCACGATCGTCAAGCTCGCGGTGGCCGACGGCGACACGGTCGCCGAAGGCGACCTGATCGTGGTGCTCGAGGCGATGAAGATGGAGCAGCCGCTGCACGCCCACAAGGCCGGAGTGGTGACGGGCCTTGACGCGGCGGTCGGCGAGGTGGTGGGCGCCGGCGCGGTCATCTGCCGCATCACCTGAAGATCGAGAAGAGTTGGGATCGCTAGGACGGCCTGACTCTTCTCGATCGCGAGATGCCGCCGCTAGTCGATCTTGTGCAGCATCAGCTGGCGGGCGGCCTCGGTCACCGACCCGGACAGCGACGGGTAGATCGCCATGGTGTGGGCGAGCTGGTCCACGGTCAGGTGGTTCTCGATGGCCATCGTGATCGGCAGGATCAACTCGCTCGCCTTGGGCGCCACGACCACCCCGCCGATCACCAGGCCGCTCGCGGGACGGCAGAACAGCTTGACGAACCCGTCGGAGACCTCGGACATCTTCGCGCGGGCGTTGCCGGCCAGCGGCAGCATCACCTGTCGCGCCGGCACCCGGCCGGAGTCCACGTCGGCCTGGGAGACCCCGACCGTGGCCAGTTCCGGGTCGGTGAACACGTTGGCGGACACCGTGCTCAGCTTCAACGGCGACACCGCCTCGCCGAGCGCGTGCCACATCGCGATCCGGCCCTGCATCGCCGCGACGCTGGCCAGCGGCAGCACCCCGGTGCAGTCGCCGGCCGCGTAGATACCCGGCACGTTCGTACGGGACACCCGGTCCACGGTCACCGCGCCGCTGGCGGCCACGGTCACGCCGTACTCCTGCAGACCGAGCCGCGCGGTGTTCGGCACCGAGCCGACCGCCATCAGCGCATGGCTGCCCTCGACCGTGCGCCCGTCGGTGAGCTCCACCACCACGCCGTCCCCCTGGCGGCGCACGGCCGCCGCCCGGGAGTTGTTGAGGATCTGCATGCCGCGCGCCCGGAACACCCGCTCGATCGCCATCGCCGCGTCGACATCCTCATGCGGCATGACGCGGTCCCGGCTGGAGACCAGGGTGACCCGCACCCCCATCGCGAGGTACCCGGAGGCGAACTCGGCGCCGGTCACCCCGGACCCGATGACGATCAGGTGCTCCGGCAGCTCGTCGAGGTCGTACACCTGCCGCCAGGTGAGGATGCGCTCCCCGTCCGGCTCGGCCCCGGGCAGGATCCGCGGGGTGGCACCGGTGGCGATCACCACCGTGCCGGCCTCGATCGGGTACGGCGGGGTGCCGTCGGCGGGCGTCACGCGTACCTGGTGGTAGTGACCGAGCGTATCCTCGCCCAACCGCGCGGTGCCGTGGACGTACCGCACCCCAGCCTTGATCAACTTGGTGTGGATGTCCTGCGACTGGGCCGCGGCGAGCCGGCGGATGCGCTCGTGGACGGCCCGTGCGTCGACGGTCACCGCCGCCTGGCGGTCCACCCGGATGCCGAACTCCTCGGTGTCGCGGTAGCTGGTGACCACCTCGGAGCTGGCGATGAAGGTCTTCGAGGGGACGCAGTCGTGCAGCACACAGGCGCCGCCGGCGCCCTCGGCCTCCACCACCGTGACCTCGGCGTCGAGCTGCGCGGCCACCAGGGCGGCCTCGTACCCGGCAGGTCCCCCGCCGATGATCACAACGCGTTTCACGGTGGCTCTCTCCCCCGTTCACATCCGGTACGCCTCAGTCACGCCGCGCCCGCGCGCGTGGCTTCACCACGCTTCGCCCGCTGACGACCCGAGTCATATTCTCTCCCACGCGCGTGCGGGCTATCGTCATCGTCGTGCGTCTTTACGCCGCGTACGGCTCGAACCTCGATCCGGCCCGGATGCGGGCCTACTGCCCGCACTCGCCCATGATCGGCACCGGCTGGCTGGAGGGCTGGCGGCTGACCTTCGCCGGCGAGGACGTGCTCGGCTGGGAGGGCGCGGTCACCACGATCGTGGAGTCACCGGGCGACCGCGTCTTCGTGGCGCTCTACGACGTGCACCCCCGCGACGCGGCCCAACTCGACGAAGTCGAGGGCGTCACCGCGGGCACCTACCGCAAGCTGCACGTGCGGGTCGCCACGCTGGACGGCGACGTGACCGCGTGGGTGTACGTGTTCGACGGCTACGAGGGCGGTCTGCCCACCGCGTGGTACCTCTCGGAGATCGCCACCGCGGCCGAGAAGGCCGGCGCGCCCAAGGACTACCTTGACGCGCTGCGGGCACGCCCGACCCGCACCGTCACCCCCGACCCCTGACCTGGCGCTAGCCCGTGCGGGTGCGGCCCTTGGTCCGGGCTGTCTCCACCGCCGCCTGTGCCTCGCCGAGCCGGCGGCGGGCGGCCGCCACCGCCCGCTCCGCGGTCTTGCGGGCCAGCTTGCGCCGGCCGAGCTCCTCATCGGCGAGCGCTCGGCGCTGCTGCAGCTCGGCCAGCTCCCGCTCCAACTCCGCCAGCGTCCGGGCGCCCTCGCGCTCGGCCGCCACCGCGCGCTCCAGCTCCTTCTCGGCCCGTGCGTGCTCGCCGCGCGCCGCCGCCAACTCGCGTTGCGCCGCGCGCCGGTCGACCACGGGCGCGGTTTCACGCTCCACAGTAGATCCGCCGGTGATCAGCCGCAGCTGCGGCTTGGGCACCTCGCCGAACCCGGCGTACTCGATCGACTTCACGAGTTGGCCGGAGCGGACCAGCTCGGCCGCCTGCGGATCAGCCAGCGCCGCCTGCAACGTCTGCTCCACCTCGCCCAGCGGCAGAGCACCGCGGCCCAACGCCGGCTTCGCCTCGACCGCAAGCCGTCGCGCCTCCTCGACGAGGGCCGAGACGGTGGCCCGGCGCTGCGCGGACAGCTCCCGTAACTGTGCCCCGCGCAGCTCCCGCTGCGCCTCGCGCAGCGCGGCCGCCAACTGGGCGAGGTCGGCCAGCAGGTCGGGCCGCTTGATGGCGAGCAGGTTGACCATCCAGGCGGCCTGGGTGGGCTTGCGCAGCTTGACGATCTGCGCCGCCCGCTTCGAGTCCCGGGTGTGGTGGGCCGCCTCGTCCCGCGCCGCCACGAACTGCTCCGGCGGTAGCGCGTAGAGCCTGCGGATCACCTCGTCCACGACGCCACAGCCTAGACCTCGACCGTGCTGCCGGGCTCTAGGCGGGCGTACTCGCAGCGCGACAGCCGGGACATGTTGCTGTCGGTCACCGTGTGCCCGGCCTCACTGAGCAGAGAGTCGTGCAAGGCGAACGCGCGCCGCGGCGCGACCGCGCGCACGAAGTCCACCGACTGCGACAGCTTGAGCCACGGACCGCTCACCGGCACGAAGAGCGTGTCCACCGACGCGCCCTCCGGCACGTCGAACGAGTCACCCGGGTGGTAGACCGAGTTCTCCACCAGGAAGCCCAGGTTCACCACCCGCGGCACGTCGGGGTGGATCTCGGCGTGCCACCCGCCGTACGCGCGCACGGCGAACCCGGCCGCGGTGAACTCCTGCCCGGAGGTCACGGTCGTCACCGCGCCGTCCAGCGCGGCGAGCCTGGGCGCCACGTCGGGGTGCGTGTAGACGGTGACCGACGGCCGCTTGGCCAGCTCGGCGGCGAGCGCGTCCACGTCTAGGTGGTCGAAGTGCTCGTGCGTGATGAGCACCGCGTCCACGCCGTCGAGCGCTGCGCGCTCGGTGAACGCACCGGGATCGATCACGAGGACGGCGCCGTCGCGCTCGATCCGGATACACGCATGCGAGTACTTCGTCAACCGCACCGTGACCTCCTCGGCCGTCAAAACGTGACCCTATCGAAGCAGACTGCCCGAAACGGTACGGGATCGCGGCGCATCTCATCACCAGTACGCCATCACCGGTGCGGATGTCGGGAGGAGACGATGCAGGTGAGACGGAGCGCACTCTTCGCCGCCGCGGCCCTGGCCACAGTACTGGCACTGTCGGGCTGTGCCGCGGGCGGTGGATCGACGAGCAGGGGAGCGGACGCGGTCGCGCCGGCGGGCACGGCGCCGGACCGGGACACCGCGCAGCAGGACCGGCAGGCACCGAACGAGCAGGGGGCGGGTGAGCAGGGGACAGGTGAGCAGACGTCGGGCCCGCCGGGGTCGGGGAACGCCGCGCCCAGCCAGCAACGGTCGATCATCTACACCGGTGACCTCAGCCTGCGGGTCGACGACGTGGAGCGGGCGGCGGCGCGGGCCGCTACGCTCGCCGAGGGCGCCGGCGGCTTCGTGGCGGGCGACCGGCGGTCCAGCGGCGACGACCAGGCAGAGGCGCACCTGACGCTGCGGGTGCCCGCCGACCGCTTCATCGCCACCGTCGACGAGTTGGCCAAGCTGGGTGACGAGGAGTCGCGCAGCATCTCGGCCGAGGACGTGACCCAGCAGGTCGTGGACCTCGAAGCGCAGATCACCTCGCAGCAGGCGAGCGTGGACCGGACCCGGGCGCTGCTCGCCCGGGCACAGACCATCGGTGAGATCGTCTCGATCGAGGCGGAGCTGGCGAAGCGGGAGAGCGCGCTGGCGACGCTGCAGGCGCGCCAGCAGCGCCTGGTCGACCTGGCCGCGCTCTCCACCGTGACCGTGCACCTGAGCAGCCGTACCGGCGGGCCGGCGAAGCAGTCCGAGGGTTTCCTGGCCGGGCTGCAGGCTGGCTGGGACGCCTTCCTCGGGGCGGTGACCGTGCTGCTCGTGGTGCTGGGCTTCCTGCTGCCGTTCCTGGCGGTGTTCAGCCTTCCCGCCGGGCTGTTGTGGTGGCTGCTGCGCCGCCGGCGCCGCGCCGAGGGGCAGGGGGCGCCGTTGGCCCCCGACCCGCAGATGCCGCTGGCCGGCCCGGGGGCGAGCCCTTCGCCCTGACCCCGCCCTGTTCAGCCGAGGCGGCGCACCATGTCGGTCACCGCCTCGGCGAACGCCGGGTCGCCGTGGTATCCGGAGTGTCCGGCGATGCGCGGGGGCACGGTGTCGCCGGGCCGCACGTCGAACGCGGCCGGGTCGCACAGCCGCACGTTGTCGGCGCTGTCGACGGGGCCGCCGATCGGATCGGTGTCGCGCCACAGGTTGCGCCACCGGCCACCGACCGCGTCGGCGACGGCCGCCAGCACGGCCGGGTTGACGTACGCGGGGAACAGCCGGGCGTACAGCCGGCCGAGCGGTGAGCCGTAGGTGACCAGCGCGACCCGGTCGCGGACCCGGGGCGGCATCTGCAGCACGGCGGCCGCCACGAGCACCGAGCCCTGACTGTGGCCGGAGAGCACCACCCCGCCGGTCTCGGCGAGCCCGCTCGCCCGGGTGACCAGTTCCGGCACGACCCGCTCGGCGTAGCAGGGCGGCGCCAGCGGATGCCCGAGGCGCGGCCAGAAGGTGCCGAGGTCCCACAACACCCCGACGACCCGGCGGATGCCGAGGTACCGGTACGCGAGCAGGCCGACCACGATCAGGCCGAGCGCGGCGAGGCCGATCAGGTACGTGCCGAGGTTGGTCAAGAACGACAGCAACGTCGCGGTCCGCGTGCCGGACCCGGCCAGGTCGACCGGGCCGAGTCCAGCGAGCGCGAACCCGGTGACCACGACCGCGGCGAGCGCCAGCGGCACGTAGGCCCACATCAGCAGTGGTCCCAGGTGGTCGGTCAGGCGGGCGTCGGCGATCGCCTCGTCGATCGCCGCGGCCCGGGCCGGGTCGCGGGAGCGGTCGGCGGGGAAGTCCGTGTCGGTCACCGCGGCGGCCTCGGCCCGCAGCCGGCGGCGCAGCCGCCAGCGGGCCACGAGCACCACGGCCGCCACGGCGACCACCAGCAGCACGGAGCCGAACGCCGTCCACTCGTAGGCGGCCGGCGGCTCCAGACCGGGGTGCGCAGCGACCGGGGGCGCCGCGCCGCCCGAGCCCGCCGAATCCGCGGAGCTGGGGACGTCGCCGCGGTCGAGGAAGTCCGCGACCCGGTACGACAGCCCGGCGGTGAACGCCGCGGCCAGGCCAAGCCCGATCGAGGCGAGGACGGGGGCCGCGAGCCCGTTGAGCAGCACCCGGTGCCCGCCCCGCTGGACGCCGACCACCACCCCGAGCACCACCAGCAGGACGATCTGCGCGGCGAACAGGACCGTCACACTCGCCGCATACCCGGGCAGCCCACCGGTGGTGACCCACGGCCCGCGCGGCGCCAGCGCGTACCCGACGGTCAGGGCGAGCAGGGCGAGCGCGACCCTCCGCGCGCCGCGCGCGGCGCCCTCGGCCCACCGGGCCGGGCGGTCCCGCGACACCATGGCGGGCAGGCAGACCGCCACGAGGCAGGCCGCGAGCAGCGCCCCGGCGGCCAGCGTGAGCGCCACGCCTACGGCAGCGAGGAACCCCGGCCGGGCCCGGTCGTGCGCGGCGAGCACGCCGGCCAGCACGGCGGCCACCGTGCCGAACCCGAACGCCACGTGGATCCCGCGCAACCGGCCGACCAGCGCGCTGCCGGCCCAGAAGCCGCCGGCGGCGAGGCCGTCCCCGTCGGTGCGTTCGGACAGCGGGTAGCGCTCGTACCGGCTCCATGTGGTGCGGGCGAGCCACCACAGCAGCGCCACGGCGAGGACCGGCACGAGCGCGAGCACCGCGAGGCGACGGCCCGGCGGGGCGAAGAACCC
Organism: Micromonosporaceae bacterium; assembly: GCA_047459115.1. Taxonomy (GTDB): domain Bacteria; phylum Actinomycetota; class Actinomycetes; order Mycobacteriales; family Micromonosporaceae; genus VSCG01. The sequence continues at coordinate 21,493 of VSCG01000027.1, read as the reverse complement.
GGCGGTCAGGAACGCCAGCCAGGACCGGCCGGCGGCGCAGGGGTTGCCGGGACCGGCGCACTGCCAGGCCACGAGGTCCATCGAGACACCGATGATCGACAGCACGAACGTGCCGGTGATGCTGAGCCCGAAGACGCGGCACAGCGCCCGGGTGAGCATCGTGGCGCGGGGCCCGGCCGGCGGACGCAGCCAGATCACGACGTTGGCGAGCATGAATGGCGACAGCAGCAGCCACAGCGCGCGGGCCGCCGCGCCCGCGGTGAGGTTGCCCCAGCGGTACGCCTCGAGCTGCGCGCCGCCGGGGCCGGTGGTGTTGCCGTACTCCGGGCGGGGCCGCCAGAAGCCGGCATCGTCGTCACCGGCGACCCGGTGCAGCAGCGGGCGGTCCAGCATGGACTTCGCCGACGCGCCGGACACCCCGTGCACCCGCAGCTCGGTCACCATAGACGGAGGCTAATCAGTGCCGGCCTGGATGCGCCATGCCCTGATCGGTGCACTCCGGCGTCGCCAGATACGACCGCGCGAGACCCAGGAAGACGGCCGGCCGCAAGAACGGACCGGGCGCCGATCGTCAGGACGAGAGCGCGGCGAGCGCGGTGTGCACCAGGACCCGCACGCCGTGTCCGATCGCCCGCTCGTCCACGTCGAACGTGGCCTGGTGGATGTCGAAGCGCTCGGTCGCGCCGGGCCGCCCGGTGCCCAGCCGGATCATCGCGCCGGGCACGTGCTCGAGGTAGAACGCGAAGTCCTCGCCACCCATGCTGACATCCGCCTCCACCACGTGGTCGGCGCCGAGCGCGGCCCCGGCCGCGCCCGCGATGATCGCGGTGGCCTGCCGGTCGTTGATCACCGGCGGGACGCCGCGCACGTAGTCCACCTCGACCGTGGTGCCCGTGCCGGCGAGCACGTCGCGGATCACCGCCGGGACGAGTTCGGGCAGTTCGCGCCAGGCGTCCCGGTTGAGCACCCGGACGGTGCCGCGGGCCACGCCGTTGGTCGGGATCGCGTTCGGCGCCTCGCCGCCGCGCACCGCGCCGAACACCAGCGACACGCCGGCCCGGGGATCCACGCGGCGCGCCAGCATCGCGGGAGTGTCGACGACGACCCGGCCGAGCGCGTGCACCAGGTCGGCGGTCAGGTGCGGGCGGGCGGTGTGGCCGCCGCGCCCGGCCAGCCGTACCTCCACCATGTCGGCGGCGGCCGTGAACGGCCCGGAACGGACACCGACCAGACCACACGGCAGCAGCGGTGCGCAGTGCAGCCCGAAGATGGCAGCGACGTTCTTGAGCCCACCGGCGTCGATGACCTCCGGCGCGCCCGAGGGCACCGTCTCCTCGGCGGGCTGGAAGATCAGCCGGACCCGGCCGGCCAGCTCACCGCGGTCGGCCAGCTGGGCGAGCACGAGACCGGTGCCGAGCACGACCGTGGTGTGCACGTCGTGCCCGCAGGCGTGGCAGGCGCCCGGGACGGTGGAGCGGTATGGCACGTCCTTCGGGTCGGACATGGGCAGCGCGTCGAGATCGGCCCGGAACGCGATGATCTGGTCGCCGCGGCCGATGTCGCAGATGACGCCGTTGCCTTTGGGCAGCAGCCGCGGCGACAGCCCGGCGGCGGTCAGCTTCTCCGCGACCAGCGCGGCAGTCTGGAACTCCTGATGGGACAGCTCCGGGTGCGCATGGATGTGACGCCGGATGGCTACCAGTTCCGCGCCGTTGGCGGCGAGCCACCGGTCGAGCTGACCGGGTAGCGCATCCGCTCCGGGAGGCGTGTCGGGCCGGGAGGACGTCATCGTGCTGCCGCCGGGCAGCGTGAGCGCACTCGTCACTGTGAATTCTCGATCTGACGCGATTGGACGGGACTGGGACTCGGACAGCCTAGACCTCCTGCGGTGACGCTGCGCAACATCAATTTCGTAGCGATCAGATCGCGCAGCGTCACGAATGCCCTGGTGAGCGCGTCCGGCCACGAGCAGGCCCACGGGCGTCAAATGTCCCACACCTGGTACAACGGGTGACGGGCGGCGGCGGTCACTGGTCGCGCCGGACGGGCTCGAGAGCCATTCATCTTTCGCGGGCCGTTCCGCCCGCGGGCAGCGGGGGCGCGCGGGGCGTGCGCCACCTCGACCAGGTATCGCTCGCCCACCACATGCCCCCCCGGATTCCCCGTACCGCCGCCGTTACACCTGGCCGGGACCAGCGTCGGGGCGCCGGCCAGCGTCGGGGCGTCGGGTGCCGGGGCGGCCGGGAGGGTCAGAGCCGGTCGGCGGGCCGGTACACCCCCCAGACGTCACGCAACGCGTGGCAGACCTCGCCCACCGTCGCGCGGGCGCGCAGCGCCTCGCGCATCGGGTAGAGCACGTTGTCCTTGCCCTCGGCCGCGACGCGCAGCGCGTCCAGGGCCCGCCGCACCGCCGCGGCGTCACGCGACGCGCGCAGGTCCGCCAGCCGCCGCGCCTGGGCCTCCTCGATCGCCGGGTCGACGCGCAGCGGCTCGTACGGCTCCTCCTCGTCGACGGTGAACCGGTTGACCCCGACCACCACCCGCTGACCGGAGTCGATCTGCTGCGCGACCTCGTAGGCCGACTGCTCGATCTCCCGCTTCTGGAAACCGGCCTCGATCGCGTCGACCACCGACCCGTACGCGAAGACCCGCTCCATCAGCGCGGTCACCCCGGCCTCGATCTCGTCGGTCATCGCCTCGATGGCGTACGAGCCGGCGAACGGGTCGATGGTCTTCGTCAGGTCGGTCTCGTAGGCGAGCACCTGCTGGGTGCGCAGAGCCAGACGGGCCGCCTTCTCGGTCGGCAACGCGATCGCCTCGTCGTAGGAGTTGGTGTGCAGCGACTGGGTGCCGCCGAGCACCGCGCCGAGGGCCTGCACCGCGACCCGGATCAGGTTGACCTCGGGCTGCTGGGCGGTCAACTGCACGCCGGCCGTCTGGGTGTGGAACCGCAGCATCCACGACTTGGGGTTGGTCGCCCCGAACTCCTCGCGCATCAGCCGCGCCCAGATCCGCCGCGCCGCCCGGAACTTCGCCACCTCCTCCAGCAGCGTCGTGCGGGCGACGAAGAAGAACGACAGGCGCGGGGCGAAGTCGTCCACGGCGAGTCCCGCGGCCAGCGCCGCCCGGACGTACTCCACGCCGTTGGCCAGCGTGAACGCGATCTCCTGCACCGGCGTGGCGCCGGCCTCCGCCATGTGGTAGCCCGAGATGGAGATGGTGTTCCATCTGGGCAGTTCGGCGCGGCAGTAGGCGAATGTGTCGGCCACCAAACGCAGCGAGGGCTTGGGCGGGAAGATGTACGTGCCCCGGGCGATGTACTCCTTGAGGATGTCGTTCTGGATCGTGCCGTTCAGCGCGCCGCCGGCCACCCCCTGCTGCTCGGCCACGAGCTGATAGAGCAGCAGCAGCACCGAGGCGGGCGCGTTGATCGTCATCGACGTGGACACCCGGTCGAGCGGGATACCGTCGAAGAGCACCCGCATGTCCTCGAGCGAGTCGATCGCCACGCCCACCTTGCCGACCTCGCCGTGCGCGAACGGCTCGTCCGAGTCGTACCCCATCTGGGTGGGCAGGTCGAAGGCGACCGACAGCCCGGTGGTCCCGGCAGCGAGCAACTGGTGGTAACGCGCGTTGGACTCGACCGCGGTGCCGAACCCGGCGTACTGGCGCATGGTCCAGGGCCGGGTGGTGTACATGGTCGGGTAGACGCCGCGGGTGAACGGGTACTCCCCCGCCGCTCCGAGTCGGGCCGGCAGGTCCGCCGGCACGTCGTCGGGGCCGTACGCCGGCTTGATCGGAAAGCCGGACTCGCTGCGGGGCGCCTCGCTCATAACCGCAGATCGTAGGCGGCGGACCGGCCCGGCCATACGTGCGATCGATCACTCCTCGACTTTCCCTTTTGCCGCGCAACCAGCAAGATAGAGCGCGTTGGTTTCCGGTCCTTCGAGATCACCCGGCGGCGGTACGCAGTGACCTCCCAGACTCCGACGTGGAGCACCACGCCCAGCGGCAGGGCCGCGCCGGGCACCGTCATCGGCGGGCGGTACGCGCTGCGCGCCGCGATCGGCACCGGCGGCATGGGCACCGTCTGGCGCGCCTCCGACCTGCTGCTGCGACGCGAGGTCGCGGTCAAGGAGGTCGTCCTGCCCCCCGGCCTCGCGCCGAGCGACCGGGACGCGATGTACGAGCGGACACTGCGGGAGGCGCGTGCCGCGGCCGCGCTGTCGCACCCGAGCGTCGTGCAGGTCTACGACGTGGTCACCGAGGACGGCCGGCCGTGGATCGTGATGGAACTGCTCGACGCCCGCAGCCTGGCCGACATCGTGATCGAGGACGGCCCGCTCGCGCCCCGCGCCGTCGCCAAGATCGGCATCGCGCTGCTCGGCGCGCTGGAGGTCGCGCACGCCGCCGGGGTGCTGCACCGCGACGTCAAGCCGGCCAACGTGCTGATCAGCTCGGACGGCCGGTGCGTGCTGACCGACTTCGGCGTCGCCCGGATGCCCACGGACGTGCAGTTGACCACGCCCGGCATGGTGCTCGGCTCGCCGCACTTCATCTCGCCCGAGCGGGCGATGGGCCGCGAGTTCGGGCCGCCGAGCGACCTGTTCTCCCTTGGCGTCTCGCTCTACACCGCCGTCGAGGGCCGTCCGCCGTTCGACCGCGGCGACCCGATCGAGACCATGCACGCGGTGGTCGAGGATCCACCCGCGCCCGCGGTGCGCGCCGGCCCGCTGGCCGGCGTGCTCATGGGCCTGCTGGAGAAGGACCCGGCCCGGCGGTGGGACGTGCCCACCGCCCGCGCCGTGCTGCGCGACCTGCTCGCCGGCCCGCTGGCCAACCGCTCCCACGACCACGTCACCGACCCGTACGCGGTCGTGCCGGTGCAGCGCACCCCGACCCCGCCCGCGGTGCGCAGCGGACAGATCGGCGGCCGGGCGATGCTGGCGCCCGGCGAGTCGCTCGCCGACGCCATCGCGCGCAGCCGCGCCGCGGCGGCGAGCGCCTCGGCACCCCCGGCGTACCCGGCGGCGCCACCGGCCGGTCACCCGCCAGCGCCTGGCTACCCGCCGCCGGCCGGCCACCCGCAACCGCCCGGGTATCCGCCACCGGCCGGCTACCCGGCCGCGCCGCCCCCGGGTTTCCAGCCCGGGTTCCCGCCCGGCGCGACCTCGCCGGGCCCGGGGAGGCGTTGGCGCCCACCCGCGCTGGACAACCTGCTCGCCACGCTGCGCCGCTGGCCACCCCGGCCCCAGGTCGCGCTCGCCGGCGGAATCGTCGCCGCCCTGCTGCTCGCGATCGTCGTGACCCTGAGCCTGCGACCCGGCCCGGACGACAGCGCCGGGGCGGCACCGCAGATCACCGGCTCCAGCGCGCCGCCCGCCGATCAGCCGCTGATCGACGAGGTGCAGGCGGCGCAGCACGGCGCGATGAGCGTGAACGTGCCGGCCGGCTGGACGAGGAAAGAGGGCGGCGTCTACGTCGACTTCCTCGACCCGGACGCCGACGGCACCCGCAAGGTCCGCCTGCTCATCGAGGATCTGAACACCACCCCGCGCAGGCTGCTGGAGAGCGCCGAGAAGAACCTCATGAAGACCAGCACCTGCCCGGCCCCGTACGCCCGGGTCGACCTGCGGGACACCACGCTCGCCGGGCAGCCGGCCGCGGAACTGGAGTACACCTGCGGCGAGGGCGAGAAGGCGCGGCACGGCATCTGGCGGGCGATCGTGGTGGACGGCAAGGCGTACAGCTTCTACCTGACCGTGCCGGACGCGCGCTTCGCCGAGAGCAAGGTGATCTACGAGGAGCTGGTGCGGTCGTTCCAGTTGGCGGCGTGAGCGACACCCGGCCGCCGCTGGTCGGCGGCTCCGTCGGTTTGGGCGGCGCGCCCCGGCGCCCCGTGTTATCAACGGAGGTCATGACGGCCACTCTCGACGAGGCGACTCTGGACGACCTGCGGGCGCGCGCGGAGGCGTGGCTCGCCGACGATCCCGAACCGGACACGCGGGCGGAACTGCGCTCCCTGCTCGACCGGCTGCCCGACCCCGCCGCCGCCGCCGACCTCGCCGACCGGTTCTCCCGGCAGCTCACGTTCGGCACCGCCGGCCTGCGCGGGCCGCTGCGCGCCGGGCCCAACGGGATGAACCGCGCGGTCGTGCGCGCCGCCGCGGCCGGCCTGATCGACTGGCTCGCCCGCCGCGACGCCCCGGGCCCGCTCGTCATCGGGTACGACGCGCGGCGCGGCTCGCACGAGTTCGCGGTGGAGACCGCGCGGGTGGCGACCGGCGCGGGCCGGCGCGCCCTGCTGCTGCCGCGCCCGCTGCCGACGCCGGTACTCGCGTACGCCGTGCGGGCACTCGACGCGGTGGCCGGGGTGATGGTCACCGCCAGCCACAACCCGGCCGGGGACAACGGGTACAAGGTGTACCTGGGCACGCGGCTGGGCGGGCGGCTCGGCGCGGGCGCGCAGATCGTGCCGCCCGCGGACACCGAGATCGAGGCGGCCATCCGGGGCGTGCGGCAGCTCGCGGACGTGCCGCTGGGCGACCCGGGCGAGGTGCTAAGCGACGATGTCGTGGCGTCCTACCTGGCGCAGGCCGCGGCGGTGGTCGACCCGGGCGCCGAAAAGGAGCTCACGGTCGCGTACACGCCGCTGCACGGTGTGGGCGCGCCACTGTTCGTTGACGCGCTCACCCGGGCCGGGTTCGCCGCTCCGACCGTCGTCGCCGAGCAGGCCGAGCCCGACCCGGACTTCCCGACCGTGCCGTTCCCCAATCCCGAGGAGGCCGGCGCGATGGACCGGCTGCTCGCGTTGGCCGAGGCCAGCGGGGCCGACATCGCGATCGCCAACGACCCGGACGCGGACCGGTGCGCGGTCGCCGTCCCGACACCCGACGGGTGGCGGGCGCTGCGCGGCGACGAGGTGGGCGTGCTGCTCGCCGACCACATGATGCGCCAGGGCATGACCGGCACGTACGCGACGACCGTCGTCTCCTCGTCGCTACTGCGCGCCATGTGCGCCGCGCGCGGACTGCCGTACGCGGAGACGCTCACCGGCTTCAAGTGGATCGTCCGGGCCGCCGAGGACCTCGTGTACGGCTACGAGGAGGCGCTCGGCTACTGCGTGGCGCCGGACCTGGTCCGGGACAAGGACGGGATCAGCGCGGCACTGCTCGTGTGCGAGCTGGCCGCCGGGCTGAAGGCCGAGGGGCGTACGCTCGCCGACCGGCTCGACGAGATCGCCGCGGAGTTCGGCGTCTACCACACCGAGCAGCTGTCCCTCCGGGTCGACGACCTGTCGCAGATCGCGGCCGCGATGACGCGGATCCGCCAGCAACCCCCGGACCGGCTGCTCGACGAGCCGGTCACCGAGATCGAGGACCGGGCACCCGAGGCCGACGTGCTGATCCTGCGCACCGACCGCACCCGGGTGGTCGTCCGGCCGTCGGGGACCGAGCCGAAGCTCAAGGCGTACCTCGAGGTGACCGAGCCGGTCGGCGACGGGGACCTGGCGGCCGCCCGCGAGCGGGCGGCCGCCACCGCCCAGGGGCTGCGCGCTGAGACCGCCGCCGCGCTCGGCATCGGGTGACGGGTCGGCGTGCCGGTCACTGTCAGGGGCGCAGTAGCCGGCCGTACCCGTCCCTGGGCTGGCCGACGAGCAGCACGATCCCGTCGATGACGAACCAGAGCCAGGCCCCGAAGAAAACGACCAACGGGAAGATCAGCCAGGCGCCGCAGATCAGCGCCACCCAGGCGACCAGGCTGATCACGAGCTGCGCCGCGCCGAGCCCGGTATGGCCGGCGTAGAGGCGGCCGATCCCGCCGAGGCACAAGAAGAAGCCGAGGAGCAGCTGCAGCAGCCCGGCGACGACCTTGCTCTTGTCCGACAACGGCAGCCCGGTCACCGGGTCCACGCCGTACCCCGGATAGGCGACCACCGGCGGCCCGTACGCGACCGGGGGCTGCGGCGGGTACGGGAAGGACGTCGTCGGGTACGGCGGCGGCGACTGCGGGCCGAACGGCGGACCCGGTGGCGGCGACTGCGGCCCGGGCGTCGGGTCCGGCTCGGGCGCGAACGGATCCTGCGCCGGAGGCAGCTGCGGCGGGGGAGGCGTGCTCACGCCGCTCACGGTATCGTCCGTCGGCGATCCGCGGGTCATCCGCTCGGCCGTATCGTGGCCGGTCCGAGGGCGGCGGACACCGCCCGGTTGAGCGCGTCGACCACCACGGCCGCGGACAGCCGCACGGCCGGGTCGAGCGCCACCGCGCCGAGGTCATCGCCGGTGAACCCCGCGGCAACCTCCTCGAGTCGGCGATGGGCGTCGGCCACCGCGCCGCCGGCCAGCCCGAGGGTCGGCGTCATGCGGACGTGGGCGACCAGCGTGGCGAGCGCGGCGGTACGCTCATCCGGCGCCGCACGCCCGGCGATCACGTCCCGCAGGCGCGCCCGGGCCCGCTGCTCCACTGTGGGGTCGACGGTCGGGTAACGGTGCAGTGGGATGTGGTCGAGCGCGGCCTCGGGCTGCTCCCGCACCACCCCGCGCTGCACGAGGCCGGAGAGAACCAGTTCGCGCAGGTTGTGCCGCAGCCGCTGCACCCACGACGCGGCCGAGCGCGGCACGTCGGCGCGGATGCGCGAGAGCATCTCGTCGAGTACCGGCTCGCCGGTGTCGGCCGGGTCTGCGACGAGCACCCCACCGTCTACTGTGATCCGCCGATGCAGCACCAGCTCGAGCAGGATCGCCGCAGCCAGCCCGAGGTCCAGCGCGATCTGGGATACCGTCGAGCGGCCGGTGTCGCCGCGGTACGCGAGCAGCACCAACTCGTCGGCGAGGGTCGCCTGCGCCATGACGTGACGAGGTACCCCGCAACCGGTCCGGCGACACCTGCGCGGGCTACGCGCGGTCGGGTAGCAGGCCAGCCCGGCGCAGTCGCTGGTCGATGCGGCCCCGCACGTGGTGATGGATGTCCGGCTTGCAGACGTAGTTCCAGATCTCCCGGCTCCGCCCGAGGACCACGGCGAGCCCTTCGTAGGCGTGGTAGCGCACCTCGTACTCCGGGTCGTGGATCACCTGCGCCAGCGCCCGGCGCGCCGCGTCGTGGTCGATCTGGCTCAGGATGGCGGCGGCGTGTGCCCGGTGCGGGGCGCTGCGGCGCAGCCAGGGCCGGTGCACCGCCTCCCGGCACAGCGTCGCAAGCGCCTGCGCGTCGCGATCCAGCCACCACAGCGCGGCGGCGGCGTAGACCCGCACGAGCCCGCGGTGCCCACGCATCAGGGACCGCAGCGGCCCGACCGCCCGCGCGGCACGCAGGTGCGCGAGGCCCTGGATCGCCCGGACGTCGCCCTTGCCCGCGGCGGCCAGCAGCAGGTCGACGGCCTGCTCCCGCTCCGGCTCGGTGAGCGCGTCCAGCACGCTGAGGTCCGGGCCGGCACGCCCGGGACGCCGGAAGAACTCGTCGAGAAAGCTCTCCCACGCGGCCAAGGTGACCCCGTCTCAGAACCGCGGCATCCCGCCGAACTGGCGGTCGCCCGCGTCGCCGAGGCCCGGCACGATGAACGCCCGGTCGTTGAGCCCCTGGTCGACCGATGCGGTGACGATCCGCAGCGGCAGGCCGCTGCCGGCCAGCCGCTCGATGCCGGCGGGGGCGGCCAGGGCGCAGATGATGGTTATGTCGGTGCAGCCGCGCTCGTGCAGCAGGCGGCAGCAGTGCTCCAGCGAGCCGCCGGTGGCCAGCATCGGGTCGAGGACCAGCACCGGCCGGCCGGTGAGGTCCTCGGGCAGCGACTCCATGTACGCCCGCGGCTGCAGCGTCTCCTCGTCGCGGGCCAGCCCCACGAAGCCCATGGACGACTCGGGTAGCAGGGCCAGCGCGGACTCGGCCATGCCGAGTCCCGCGCGCAGCACGGGCACGAGCAGCGGCGGGTTGGCCAGCCGGATGCCGGTGGTCGGCGCCACCGGCGTGGTGATCGGGTACTGCTCGACGGCGAACGAGCGGGCTGCCTCGTACACCAGCATGGTGGCCAGCTCGTGCAGGGCGGCGCGGAAGGCGGCCGCGTCGGTGCGGGCGTCGCGCATCGCGGTCAGCCGCGACTGGGCGAGCGGATGGTCCACCACGAGTACGTCCACGGTCGCTGAACCTACCGCACACGCCCATGATCACCATCAGGTGGCGTGCGTAGACTGGGCGACGTGACGGCCGTTCTCGATGTCGCCCGGTCCGAGGGCACGTTACGGACATTCCTGCACGGTCTGCCCGGGGTGGATCAGGTGGGCGCCGAGCAGCGGGCCGCCATGCTCGCCACCCGGTCGATCAAGACCAGCGCCAAGGCGTGGGCGATCGACCTGGCGATCCGCATGGTCGACCTGACCACGCTCGAGGGCGCGGACACGCCGGGCAAGGTCCGCGCGCTGTGCGCCAAGGCGCAGCGGCCCGATCCGTCCGACGGGTCGTGCCCGGCGGTGGCGGCGGTGTGCGTGTACCCGGCGATGGTGGCGGTGGCCGCGGACGGCCTGGCCGGTTCAGCGGTACGGGTGGCCAGCGTGGCGACCGCGTTCCCGTCCGGGCAGGCGCCGCTGGAGGTCAAGCTGGCCGAGACCTCGGCGGCGGTGGCGGCGGGCGCGCAGGAGATCGACATGGTGCTCAACCGGGGCGCGTTCCTGTCCGGGCGCTACCGGCTGGCGTACGAGGAGATCGCGGCCGTGAAGGCGGCGGCCGGGCCGGCGCACCTGAAGGTGATCCTGGAGACCGGCGAGCTCGCGACCTACGACAACGTGCGCCGGGCGTCGTGGCTGGCGATGCTGGCCGGCGCGGACTTCATCAAGACGTCGACCGGCAAGGTGGCGCCGGCCGCGACCCTGCCGGTGACGCTCGTGATGTTGGAGGCGGTGCGCGACTTCGCGGCGGCGACCGGGCGGCGGGTCGGGGTCAAACCGGCCGGCGGCATCCGCACCACCAAGGACGCGATCCGCTACCTGGTGCTGGTCAACGAGACCGTGGGCGACGAGTGGCTGGACCCGGCGCTGTTCCGCCTCGGCGCCTCGACCCTGCTCAACGACCTGCTCATGCAGCGGACCCGGCTGCGCACCGGACGCTACTCGGGCCCCGACTACTTCACCTTGGACTGACGATGATTCATCCTGGCCCGACGATGACTCACCCCGGATCGACGATGACTCACCCTGGATCGACGATGTTCGACTACGCGCCCGCTCCCGAGTCACGCTCCGTCGTGGACATCAAGCCGTCCTACGGGCTGTTCATCGACGGGGAGTTCGTCGCGCCGGTCGACGGCGGCACGTTCAAGACCATCTCGCCGGCCACCGAGGAGGTGCTCGCCGAGGTGGCGGAGGCCGGTCCATCCGATGTGGATGCGGCGGTGCGGGCCGCCCGGGTGGCGTTTGAGAGGGTGTGGGGCCCGATGCCCGGCGCGGCGCGGGCGAAGTATCTGTACCGCATCGCGCGGCTGATCCAGGAGCGGGCCCGGGAACTCGCCGTGCTGGAGTCGTTGGACAACGGCAAGCCGATCCGCGAGTCGCGGGACGTGGACATCCCGCTCGCGGCGGCGCACTTCTTCTACTACGCCGGCTGGGCGGACAAGTTGGCGCACGCCGGTTTCGGGCCCGCCCCCCGTCCGCTGGGCGTGGCCGGTCAGGTGATCCCGTGGAACTTTCCGCTGCTCATGCTCGCCTGGAAGATCGCCCCGGCGCTGGCATGCGGCAACACGGTGGTGCTCAAGCCGGCGGAGACCACCCCGCTGTCCGCGCTCGTGTTCGCGGAGATCTGCCAGCAGGCCGACCTGCCTTCCGGCGTGGTGAACATCGTCACCGGCGCGGGTGCGACCGGGGCCGCGCTGGTCGCCCACCCCGACGTGGACAAGGTCGCCTTCACCGGCTCCACCGCGGTCGGGCGCGAGATCGCCCGCGCGGTCGCCGGCACCCGCAAACGGCTGACCCTTGAGCTGGGCGGCAAGGCGGCGAACATCGTCTTCGACGACGCGCCGATCGACCAGGCGGTGGAAGGCATCGTCAACGGCATCTTCTTCAACCAGGGGCACGTGTGCTGCGCCGGCTCGCGGCTGCTGGTGCAGGAGTCGATCTACGAGCCGCTGCTGGATTCGCTCAAGCGCCGGATGGCCCGGCTGCGCGTCGGTGACCCGCTGGACAAGAACACCGACATCGGTGCCATCAACTCCGCGGCCCAACTGGAGCGCATCCGCACGCTCGCCGAAATCGGCTCGGCCGAGGGCGCCACCCCCTGGTCACCGCCGTGCGAACTGCCCGATCGCGGCTTCTGGTTCGCGCCGACCATCTTCACCGGCGTCAGCCAGGCGCACCGCATCGCCCGCGAGGAGATCTTCGGGCCGGTGCTGTCCGTGCTCACCTTCCGCACACCGGCCGAGGCCGTGGAGAAGGCGAACAACACGCCGTACGGCCTGTCCGCGGGGATCTGGACGGAGAAGGGCTCGCGGATCCTGGCGATCGCCGACCGGCTGCGTGCCGGGGTGGTGTGGGCCAACACGTTCAACAGGTTCGACCCGTCGTCGCCGTTCGGCGGGTACAAGGAGTCCGGTTACGGCCGCGAGGGCGGCCGGCACGGCCTGGAGGCCTACCTTGCCCACTGACGGTGCCGCCCCCGGCGGGCGTTTGTCGGTACGCAAGACGTACAAGCTGTTCATCGGCGGGGCGTTCCCGCGCAGCGAGTCCGGCCGCTCCTACGAGGTGCGGTCGGCGGGCGGGCAGTTCCTCGCCAACGCCGCGCTCGCCTCGCGCAAGGACGTGCGCGACGCGGTGGTCGCGGCCCGCGCGGCGTTCGCACGATGGTCGGGCGCCACCGCGTACAACCGCGGCCAGATCCTCTACCGGGTCGCGGAGATGATGGAGGGCCGGCGGGCGCAGTTCGTCGACGAGGTCGCCGCGTTCGGCGAGGATCCCGCCACGGTGGACGCCGCGATCGACCGCTGGGTGTGGTACGCCGGCTGGGCCGACAAGTTCGCCCAGGTGTACGGGGCGGCCAACCCCGTCGCCGGCCCGTACTTCAACCTCTCGGGCCCCGAGCCCACCGGGGTGGTCGGCATCGTGGCGCCGACGGCGCCGTCGCTGCTCGGCCTGGTGAGTGTGCTCGCCCCCGCCATCGTCACCGGCAACACCGCCGTGGTGCTCGCCGCCGAGTCGCGTCCGTTGCCGGCGATCACGCTGGCCGAGGTGCTGGCCACCTCCGACCTGCCCGGCGGCGTGGTGAACGTGCTGACCGGCCGGGTCGCCGAGACCGCGCCGTGGCTGGCCAGCCACATGGACGTCAACGCGATCGACCTCGGCGGGGTCGAGGACGCCGCGCTGGCGAAGACGTTGGAGGAGGCGGCGGCGGAGAACCTCAAGCGGGTCGTGCGCCCGCCGGCCGCGCCGGTCGACTGGACGGCGGACCCGGGCATCGAGCGGATGGCCGCATTCGTGGAGACCAAGACGGTCTGGCACCCCAAGGGTCTGTGAGCCCACCACGCGGTGCGGCCGGTCGGGCGGCCGCCGCCTAGGGGTACGAATCAGGGCAGTTCCCGGAGGCCGCGGCCGGGCGGGTGTGCCAGGCTGGCGGGCATGGGCCGCGGACCTATCGACGAGTACGTGCGGGCGTTGGACCGGCGCCTGGTCGGACCTCGGCGGGCCAAGCGCGACCTGGTGACCGAGGCCCGGGACAGCCTGGTCGACGCCGCGGAGGCGTACCAGGCGGGCGGCCTCGACCGGCTGGCGGCTGAGCGGCGCGCGGTCGCCGAGTTCGGTGCGCCGGACCGGATCGCGCCGCAGTACCAGCGGGAACTCGCCGCGGGCGCGGCGCGCCGGCTCGCCCTGCTGGTGACGGCGTTCGCGGTCGGCGGGCTGCTGCTTGGCGACCGGATGTGGCAGGGAGCGCCGTGGGCGGACCGCACGCCGTCGCGCGGCTACCTGGCCGCCGCCGTCGCGCTGGACCATTTGCCCTACGTGGTCGCCGCGGTGACCGTGCTCGTCCTGCTCGGCATGCGCCAGCTGGCCCGCCGCGGCGGCGACCCCCGGCGGCTGTGCCGCGCGCTTAGCCTCTGGACCCTCGGCGCGCTCGGACTCAGCGGGGCGCTGGGCGGGACCGTGTTCATGTGGACGGTGATGGCGGATATCCGGGCCCTGACCTGGCCCCCGATGGCCGTCGGCGGGGTGCTGCTCGCCGCGCTCACCGCATGGCAGATGGTGGCCGCGCTGCGCTGCCTGCGTTATCTGCGCGGCGTGCCCGGGCCGCAGGGCTCCGCGGTCAGGCCGGCGCCGCTGGTGTCCGGCCCAGGAACCTGCTGATCGTCGTGCTGAACTCCTGCCACGCGCTGCGCTCCCCGGTCAGCGCATTGCGGCCCGCTGAGGTGAGCCGGTAGGTACGCCGCTGCCGGCCGTTCACGGTGCTCCACGCGCTCTCCACGTAGCCGGCCCGCTCAAGGCGGCGCAGTGCCGGGTAGACCGTGCCCGTGGGCAGGCGCAGCGCGCCGTCGCTGCCCGACCGGAGCGCTTCGATGATCGCGTACCCGTGCAGTGGTCCGTCCTCCAGCACGGCGAGCAGCAGCGCGTCCAGGTGCCCGTGCAGCGCATGCGCCTTCATAGGTAGGCATTCTACCTGTCTGGGCGGCGGCGAGGAACCCTCGGAGCGGCGAGCACCGTCGATCCGGGCAGGGGGTGCGGAGGCCGACCTTGCGCGGGCAGCAATTAGGGTGAGTGGGCGCCACCTCACCCATCCGCACAGGAGGACGCCGTGGCCCGCCAGTCACCCGACCGGCCAGACACCAACGAACTCGGCGACGAGTCGCTGTGGGAGGACGTCCGCGTCCATCCCGTGGAGATCGCGCTGCCCACCGGCGTGGGGTACACGTTGCGGGCCTACCGACCCGCACGGGAGATCAGGTACTCCGCGGCCGAGCGCCGTGCCGACGAGGTCATCGATGGCGAACAGGCCGTCGATGAGGACAGGGCCGTCGATGAAGACGAGGCCATGGAGTTCGACAAGGCCGACGACGTGCGCGACGACGACGCCGACGAAGCGGACGCGCCGGACGAGCCCGACTTCGACGACGAGAGCGACGCTGGCGACGAGGAGGTGCCGGTCTTCCTGGCGCACGAAGGCCGGCTCTATCTGTGCCGCACCAAGGAGTCCCTGGTGGCGTTCGTGCGCTCCGGGGCACCCCATGACCTGACGCAGCTCGACACCTGGGCCGAACTCGCGGAACGGATCGACCAAGCCCAGGTGACCCCGGACGACGAGGACAGCTACGAACTGGACCTCGTGGTGGAGAACCTGCGCGGCGGACACGACGTCTGGGACCCGGAACTGATCATCAGCGCCGGCGAGATCGCACGGGACCTGGCGTACGCGCTGCGGATCGAGCCGCTCCTCACCGCGCTCGCCCCCGGCTCTCCGCTCGACGACCTCGATGAGGCCCTGCGCGCGTCACTCTCGGGTGGCTTGCGCGGATTCGCCGGTCGGCGGCGTGCCCGAAAAATCGGGGCACAGCAGGCAACTCTCGCCTGGCGCTCGATGATCGGCAAGATATCCAGTGTCGTGGACTGGCGCGACTGAGCTTGACCAGGGAGCATCAGACGTTGGCACACGACAGCTGTCCGGGAGGAGGACGATGCCGTGGCGCTCGTACGGGTGTACTGCGGTCTAGCGTCGGCTGACCACGCTCGGTCGAATGCCGTCGGGAAGACGCTTACGGTCGCAGTGGTGGACGACTCAGGGCGCCTGCTGGACGTGCGCGACATCAGCGACGACCCCGCTGGTTACGCCCACCTCGGCATCGTGCTGGCCGAGCGGTCCGCCGGCCCCACGAACGTGGCCATCGCCACCGACAGCGACCAACACCTCGTCACCACGCTGCTGACCGCCGCCGGCAGCCCGCTCGCGTTCGTCGTCGACGACGCCGTCGACGATTTCGCGGAGCGCTTCGCCGACGACGAGTCCATTGAGGAGATCGAGTCGCCCCCGGCGCAGCGGCGGGCCATCGGGCTCGCCCGTGCGTTGCAGGCCGGCGCCCTCTCCGCCGTGGCCCAGCCGGTGCCCCACGGGATGGCCGTCCTCAAACCCCTCCTGACTGCACACGCCGCGCTGGCCGTGGGGCGTCAGGCGGCCGCCGTGGCGCTGCGTGAGGTGCTGCGCGAGCTGTACCCGGCGGCACTGCGCGCATACCCGGACCCGGCCGAGCCGGTGCCCCTGGCCGTGCTCGACGCGCTGCCCGAGCCCGGTCTCGTCAACGGCGCCATCGCGGGCCGCGCTCGGGACGTCGCCTCGGCCGCCGACGCCCTCGCCCACCAACTCGCCGCCACCGGCGTCGGCGACGCCGCCACGGTCGCTGCGGCCATCACCGCGCTGCGGGTCGCGGTCGCGGAGACCTCGCGCCGCAGCGGGATGGGCAAGGAGCTCGCGGCAGCGGTGGCGCATACCGTGCGACAGGCGGTCGCCGCGGTGCGTGCGTGTGACGCGGCGAGCGGCGCCCTCATCTCCACCCTCGCGGAACGGGCCGACCCACGAGGCGCCACGTTCTCCGGCCCCACTGCCCCGGCCACGCGCCCTGCGCACGCCGCGCCGGACACGGAATCGTGGGCTGGCCGCGAGGCGACCGCCGAGCACGCCAGGATACGGGTGCCCCTGCAACGCAGTATCGGCGACACGACGCCGGCGGCCGCCACGTCCGCGCCTCCGGCCACCGGGGCACCGCTACCGATCTCCCCCGCCCCGTCGGCGGTCCCGGTCGCGTCGGCGCCACCGGGCCCAGGGGTGACGCCGCCGAGCTGGTCGGATACGCAGACCTCGGCACCGCCGGCGCCATCCGGCCACCCGTTCGCCCCAGCGGCGGTCTCCGCGCCGCCGTTCGACGGGCACCGGGCGGGCAACGTGCCGCCCCCACCTCCGGGCATGACGCCCATGGCGCCCGAGCCGGCCTCCTCCGACGGGTCCCGAGCGGTGCCGCCGGCGGCACCGTTCCGCACCACGGTTACGATCACCTCGACCACCGAGGGGGACGATCTCGGCTTCCCGCCACGGCGGTCGACCGGTGCCAACCCCCCACTTCCGGGCTCCCGGGCCAACTGGCCGCTCGCGAACATCGACGACGACGGGTCCGCTGCGGTCGGCCCTGCCACGCCCGACCCGGTCCGGAGCGACGCCTACGCAGACGATCCGTCGACCGCCTACGGGGACGGCCTATCGCCGAACGGGGCTCTGCCGCAGTCCGCGGCCGACCGGGTCGCGCCACCGTGGCAGGCCGACGACCTTCCGCCCGAGCCGCCCATGCTGCGCCTGGTCGAGCCATCGCCGCTGACCGATCCGGCATCGCACCGGTTCACCGACGATCTGGGGCAGGAGGATGGTTCGCGCCGCCTCGAGACTCCGCCGCTGCGGCTGGTGAACACGAACGGGGCCGGGCGCAACGCCCACATCGACCCGTCCCTCGCCGCGCCCCACGGCGGCGTCGCTCCGGTCTCGGTACCGCCGGTCGAACAGGAGGACGGTGACGAGGATCTGCTGATCTTCGCCGCTACCCGGTCCGCCTGGTTCAGCGGACAGACCGAGGACGGCGACAAGGCGTGGGGAGCCGCGGACGACGGCTGGCGCGCAGCCGAGCAGGCGGCGCGGCCCTCGGTCGCCACCCAGACCGAGGCAGGCCTGCCCAAGCGTGTGCCCCGGGCCAACCTTGTGCCCGGCTCAGCGCTTGGCGGCCGGGAGCGCCCATTGAAGATCGTCAGGGATCCGGCGAGCATCGCCGAGAACACGTCCGGCTACTTCCGCGGTTGGCGGCGGGGCCAGCAGATCGGCGGGTACGCCCTGGGTGGACGCCCGGGCCGCGAGAGCTCGCACGGCTGGGACTCGATCCGCGACTCGGACGAGCCCGAATACGACGACGGCTACCAGTACCGCGCCGCGGGCGGCTACCACACCCGCTGACGCCCGCTCGGTCGGGCAGAGCCGGCCGAAAGTGGGCAAAGCGGGCCGAGCAGTCGGGCGTGGGAACGGTCACGGCGGGTGTGCGCGGCCGGGTCACACGCCGGCCGCGCCGGTGGCGCGGCCGGAGCTCGCAGTCCACCCGACCAGGTCGTACCCGCTAGGCGGCAGTCCACCCGCTAGGCGGGCGCGTGGGTGCGCTGGCGCCGCATCGCCAGCACGTACTCGACCAGCGAGATGAGCACGTACTTCGTGGACTCGCGGTTGCGCGCGTCGCAGGTGATCACCGGAACCTCCGGTGGGACGGCCAGCGCCTCACGCACGTCGTTCTCGTTGTGATACTGCACGCCGTCGAAACAGTTGATGGCGACGAGGTACGGCAGGCGACGGTGCTCGAAGAAGTCGATGGCCGCGAAGCAGTCGGCCAAACGCCTGGTGTCGACCAGGACGATCGCGCCGATCGCCCCGCGCACCAGCTCGTCCCACATGAACCAGAACCGCGTCTGACCGGGCGTACCGAACAGGTAGAGGATCAGATCCCGGTCGATGGTGATACGGCCGAAGTCCATGGCGACCGTGGTGGTCGTCTTGCCCGGCACCTCGCTGGTGTCGTCGACGCCTTCCCCAGCCGACGTCATGATCGCCTCAGTGGTCAGCGGCGTGATCTCCGAGACCGAGCCGACCAGGGTCGTCTTGCCGACGCCGAAGCCACCGGCGATGACTATCTTCGCCGACGTGACCCGACCTGTCGTGGGGCGGGCCGACATGTCAGAGCCTCCGAAGTCCACTCAGCACCCTTTCCAGCAGTTCCGTCCCCACCGCGTCGTCCTTCTCCTCGAACGAGGTCGGCTCGTAGACGGCGACCAGTCCGTCCGCGGCCATGTCGGCGATGAGCACCCGAGCCACACCGAGCGGGAGCTGCATCCGCGCGGCGATCTCAGCTAGCGACTGCAGCCGCCCATCGCACAGCGTGGCGATGTACTGCTGCTCACGGCCGTATCCCCCGTAGTCGTTGTTGACAACGGCCCGACCACGGACCGTCGTCTCGACGAGCGACTCCAGCGCGATCTCCAAACGGGGCCTGGTCCGGCCACGGGTGACGGCGTACGGGCGGACCAGGGCACCCGTGGGATCATCGCGGTCGGTCATCGCCGTTCACCCCCTTCGTCCCGCTGCTTTCTCTCCCCCGTGTACGCGCCGCTATCCGAGCATCGGCGCCGTGGCCCGAGGCGCCGGCGTCAGCGCGTCGCCGACGCGGTCGACCAGCAAGGCCATCTCGTACCCCACCTGCCCGACGTCGCAGTTGCGCGCCGCCAGTACGGCGAAGGATGAACCGTCCGAGATAGACATCAGGAAGAGGAAACCGTTGTCCATCTCTACCACGGTTTGCAGCACGGCGCCGCCCTCGAAGCATCGCGCCGCGCCCTGGGTGAGGCTCACCAGGCCGGAGGCGATCGCCGCGAGCTGATCCGCGCGGTCCCGCGGCAGATCCCGCGATGCGGCGAGAAGCAGCCCGTCCGCCGCGACGGCGACCGCGTGGGCGACCCCCGGTACGCGATCGGCGAAGTTCGCGAGCAGCCAACTAAGATCCTGCGTTGTCGTCATGCCTCCTGCTCCTTGCCAGCCTGCGAGGTTTGCGGCCCGGCCGGGTTCGGCTCGGCCGTAGTCCAGTCCTTGGGCTGCGTGCGCCCCCGCTGCACGCCGCGATGGTATGCGGACAACAACCCACGCACCGCCTCCGGTGTACGCCGCTGGCTACTGCTCGCGGCCTTGTCGACACCGCCGGGAACCAACTGTGCCATGGGTACGCGTTTCGGTAGGCCGGCAGCGGTGGTCTCGGTGACGGGGACCTCTGCCGCGGCCGAGGCGGCTCGCCAACCGTCATCCGCCGCGGTCTGCCAGTGCGAGGTGGAGAGCCGTCGGGGGGCCGAGTCGCCGGCGGCGCCCGCGCCGGCGCCTCCGGGGCCAGTCGGCATGCTGATCATTGATGTGCTACCCGTCGTCGTGCCAGTTCCGTCCTGCTCCGCGCCTGCCGGCGCCGGCCATTCCTGGGTCTCCCGGCCGCCCGACGCCGATCGGTCCCCGTCGACGCTCGCGGTCGAGGACGCGGGCCCTTCTGGCCCGGCTCGCCTCGTCCGGAACCAGGCGGACTCCAGCTCGTGGAAGATCGGCAGCTCCATCGTCTCGTCGACGAAGGGAGCCGCGGGCGGGTCGGCAGGCGCCGTGGTGGCCGCGGGCCCGGCCGGTGCCCCGGCCACCGTCTCGTCGCCTCGTACCTTCGGAATCTCCGTCGTGATGTCGAGGGCCGCGGCGAGTTCGCCCGGCACGGCCGGCGGCGTGGGCGTGGCCTCTTCGTCCGAGCTGACCGGGGGCCAGGCCGGGGGCGCGGAGCCGGGCGGCGTGATCACCGGCTCGCCGTGCGGCCGCGGCCGCGTGGCAGCGGGCGGCGACGACACCGGGAACGGCGGCGCCGACGCAGGCGGTGACGACACCGGCGGCGACGACACCGGGAACGGCGGCGCCGACGCAGGGGGCGACGACACCGGCGGCGACGACGGGAAGGCCGCCGCTACCGACGACCCGGCGTCAAAGCCCGGACGGTGCCCGTTGGGCTCCTGGCTCACCTGACGCGGTATCAGCGGCTGCCCCTCCGCGAGCTGCCGGTCCACGACCCGGCTCTCACCGGGGCGGCGCTGCGGCAACGGCTCGGCGCCGGACGCGGTCTGCGTGGGCCCGACGGGCGGCGGCGTGCCGTCCGCGCCCACGCCGGCCAGGTCGGACCACGCGGGCAGCGAGCGGGAGGAACCTGGGGCGCTCGGGCCGCCGGCGCCGAGCTGCGACCGGTCGGCCGACGGGTCCGTGCCCGCGGTGGCGAGCCCGGGCGTGGCCGGCGCCTGCGGGTGGGACGGCGCGCTGGAGGGCCCGCTTTCGAGCGCGAGCGGGGCAGTCCCTGGCCGCCACGCACCGGCCATCTCCCGCGGCGCGGACAGCTCCTGTCCACCGCCGACGCGGGCGACCACACCCCGCGGTACCAGCACCGACGTGGGCAGCGTGACCTCCGCGATCGTGCCGCGTTCGCGGCCCCGACGCAGCTCGACCGCCACACCGTGCCGGGCAGCGAGCCGCGCGACGACGACGAGGCCCATCATCCGGGAGACGGCCACGTCGACGGAGGGCGGAGCCGCCAGTCGCTCGTTCAGCTCCGCGAGGTGGTCCGGCGCGATGCCGATGCCCTGGTCCTCGATGAGCAGCACCGCCCGGTCACCCATCCGCCGGGCCTCGACGACGACGGGCGACTCCGGCGGCGAGAAGGTAGTGGCGTTGTCCAGCAGCTCGGCGATCAGGTGCACCATGTCGTTGACCGCGTGCGCGGCAACCTCGAGGTCCCGGTCGACGATCCCGAACTCGATGCGCGTGTAGTGCTCGACCTCGGACTGGGCCGCACGGAGCACGTCGAGCAGCGCTGCCGGCTGTCGCTGGACACGGGTGGAGTCGGCCCCCGCGAGGACCAGGAGGTTCTCGTCGTTGCGGCGCATGCGGGTGGCCAGGTGGT
>VSCG01000026.1:0-30444 GCA_047459115.1 Micromonosporaceae bacterium | reverse complement strand
GCGGGCGCAGCAGCCAGTCCAGCGCGACCGCCGCGGTCCACGACTGGTGGGCGCTGCCCAACGCCTCCCCGGTGAGCGGCTCGTAGTACTCGCCGAACGCCAGGTCGGCGAGCTGTCGCAGACCCTGCGCGCGGATCTGCGCCACGAGGTCCGAGCCGCGGCCCTGGCGCTCCAGCGCCCAGCAGAACAGCCAGTTCATCACCGGCCACTGCGGACCACGCCAGTACGTGCGCGACGCGAAGCCCGGCGACTCGGGTGACGTGGACGGCGGGACCGCGTAGCGCAGCGCGGGGTGGCCGCACCACGCCGGCCCGGCCAGCAGCTCGAGCTGGCGCGCCACGACCGCGTCGTCCCCGCCGCACAGCAGCGGCGCGAACCCCGCGATGGTCTGCGCGTCGCGCCACTCGCCGGTGCGCACGTCCTGGTCGCGGGCCAGGCCGGAGTCCGGGGAGACGGTGGAGAGCACCCCGGCGCGGAACCGGGCGGCCAGCTCCCGCAGCTCGGCGGCCTCCTCGTCGCGGCCGAACTCCTCGCCCAGGTCGGCCAGCTCGTCGCTGGCGACCGCGGCCAGCGCGGACATGAACACGTCGGTCATGCGGAAGTCGACGCTCTCGCGTACCCGGTCGTCGTCGTAGCGGGCCTCGCGCATCTGGTGGATCAGCCACAGGTAGCGGCGGTACTCGGTGTCCGACGGGCGCTGCGACGCGTCGGCCACATGCTGCAGGTCGCGCCGCCCCCGGGTGGACAGCTCGACCCGCGGGACGACCCCCTCGTACGCGGCGTCCCAGCGTGGGGAGTTGTCCATCCCGGACTCCCAGCTGTGGTAGATCTCCAGCAGCCCGCGACCGGAGGGGTCGCGCGCGGTGGCGAGCCACCGGTGCCAGGCCAGCCACCGGTCGAACGTTTCCTCGGCGAACCGCTCGGCCAGTTCCCGGTCGGTGCCTCCGTTGCGCCGACCGGCGTCGAGCACCCGGCGCACCGCGATGGCGTGCACCGGGGGCTGGCAGATGCCGGAGGTGCGCACGCCCACCGGCGCGGCCGCCGCGCACGCGCTGTCCCACACGTCGGCCCCGGGGAAGTACTCCTCGTCCGGCCCGAACACGATGTGCGGCAGCATCCCGGTGCGCCACTGCGCGTTGAGCAGTGTGCGCAGCTCCACGATCGCCCGCGGCACGGAGACCGTGGCGAGCCCGATCGCGATGAACGCCGCGTCCCAGCTCCACAGGTGCGGGTACAGCCGCGGCGCCGCGGTGGTCAGCTCGCCGAGGTCGTTGTCGCGCAGGATGTAGGCGGCCCGGGCCGCGAGAAGTTCGGGGGGGACCGTCACTTCGGCCATCATGACTCCAGTGCCACAGTGGATTCGGGATCGTAGAAGCGCAGCGCCTCCGGCGCGCAGCGCAGCCAGACCGTGTCGTCCGGCTCGACTTTGAAGCCCGGCGGCGCCTGGACCTTCAGCTCGTGCTCGGCCAACCGCACGGTGAGCAGGAGCGAGGAGCCGGTGGGCTCGACCACCTCGACCCGCGCCCGGATCCGGCCGTCGCCGGCCGAGGTGCTCACGTCGACGTTCTCTGCGCGCACCCCGACGAGGACCGGGCGGCCGTCGAACGCCCCGATGGCGCGGGGCGCGGCCAGCACCTGCTCGCCGACGCGCAGAGTCGTCCCGCCACTGGTCTCCGCGACGACCGCGGTGAAGAAGTTCATCGGCGGGGTGCCGAGGAACCCGCCGACGAAGCGTTCGGCCGGGCGGTCGTACACCTGCAGCGGCGGCCCCACCTGGACGATGCGCCCGGAGCGCATGACCGCGATCCGGTCGCCCAGCGACATCGCCTCCGCCTGGTCATGCGTGACGTACAACGTGGTCGTGCCGATCTGCCGGACGATCTTCTTCAGCTCGGCCCGGAACTGCAGCCGGAGTAGTGCATCCAGATTGGACAGCGGCTCGTCCATGAGCAGCACGCCCGTGTCGACGACGATCGCGCGCGCGACGGCGACCCGCTGACGCTGCCCGCCGGAGAGTTGGGCCGGGTAGCGGTCCAGGTAGTCCACCAGTTCCAGCACCTCGGCCGCCTGGCGGACGCGCCGCTCGATCTCGTCCGGCGGCACCTTTCGCATGCGCAGCCCGAACGCGATGTTCTGGCGCACCTTCATGTGGGGGAAGATGGCGTACGACTGGAACACCATCGACACCTGGCGTTCCCGGGGCGGCAACCAGGTCACGTCCCGGCCGCCGATCGCCACGGTGCCCGAGTCCGGCGTCTCCAGCCCGGCGACCATCCGCAGCAGCGTCGTCTTGCCGCAGCCGCTGGGCCCGACCAGCACGAGGAACTCGCCGTCCGCGACGGTCAGCGAGATGTTGTCGGTGGCCGGCGTCTTCCCGCCGGGGTAGGTCTTCACCAGGTCACGTATCACGATGTCGGCCACGGGCGCCTCATCTCAGCGTCGTTCCCCACATGTTGATCAGATACCTGCGCATCACCGCGATGAACACCACCGCCGGCAGCACCAGCGCGAGACCGCCGGCGAAGCGGTACGCCAGCGGCGAGTCGCCCAGCGTCGCCAGCACCTGTGCCGGCAGGGTCCGCTGGTTCAGCGTCAGGATCGCCGCGCCGAGCACCTCGTTCCACGACATCACGAAGGTGAACATCGCGGCGGCGGCGATGCCGGGCAGCGCCTGCGGCATGACCACCCGTAGCACGGCCTGCAGCGGGGTCGCCCCGAAGATCATCGCGGCCTCCTCGTGGTCCCGCGGCACGGCCACGAACACCGCGGAGGTGATGAGCACCGTGGTGGGTAGCGCCAGCGCCGTGTGCAGCAGCGTCACGGCGTACGTGGTGTCGTAGAGACCGGTGGTCAGGAACACCTTCGCCAGCGGCACGGACAGCACCACGATCGGCAGCGCCCGGGTCAGCAGCAGGAACAGCTGGTACGGCTCGCGGCCGGCGAACGCGTACCGGGCCAGCGCGTACCCGGCGGGCACACCGATCACGAGCGACAGGATCAGCGTGTACAGGCCCACCTGCAGCGAGTTGAGAAAGCCGGGCACCACCCCGGTGGAGGACAGGAACACCGACAGCGTCTCGGTGGACAGGTCGGTGGGCAGCAGGGACAGCGGGAAGCGGTTCAGCGACTCCCGGCTGGACAGCCCGGCCAGCGTGATCAGGTACAGCGGCAGGCCCATGAACAGGGTCACCGCCACGCACGCCGCCTGCAGCGCGATCGCCCGTCGCCGCCGCGCCCGGCGGGCCCGGGCGGCGTCGCGATCCGGCGTCGCGTCCAGCTGCGGCGGCCGTACGACGTCCATGCCGGCTCGACCGCCTGCCGCGCGAGCCGATTCGGAATGAGCACTCCTCGCCGTCATCGCGCGACTCCCGGGGTGCGGTCGCGCAGCAGCCGCAGGTACCCCACCGCGGTGACCATCGAGATCCCCAGCACGACCAGCGCGATGGCCGCGGCGACGTTGGGGTTCTGCAGGAAGTTGTACCAGTAGTACGTCTCGCCGACGAGCAGCGGGAAGTTGCGTCCGGCCAGCGCCTGCGCGACCGCGAACGTCTGCAGGGCGAGGATCGTGCGCAGGATCATCGCGACCTGCAGGCTCGGGCGCAGCTGCGGCAGGATCACGTAGCGCAGCCGCTGCCAGTAGTTCGCGCCGAAGACGCTGGCCACCTCGTCGTAGTCCTTCGGGATGCCCTGCAGCCCGGCGACGATGATGACCAGCACCAGCGAAGTCGCCCGCCACAGCTCGGCGATGAGCACGGTGAGGAACAGCGAGGTCGGGTTCTGGTACGACAGCCAGGCGTACGGCTCGAGGCCGAGCATGTGCAGCACCGAGTTCAGGTAGCCCTGGTCGGTGAAGATGGACAGCCAGACCAGGCCGGCGGCCAGGTCGCTGATCGCCAGCGGGAGCACCCAGATGTAGAAGTACACCCCGTGGAACCGGGGCCGGGCCCGCAGCATCAGCGCCATGGCGAGCGCGAACGCGAACTGCAGCGGGATCAGCACCACGATCAGCAGCAGCGTGTTGCGCATCGCCGGCCAGAAGTACGGATCGTCCAGCATGCGCTGCACGTACCGCAGGGTGGCGCCCTGGTCGCCGGTGAACGCCTGGGCGACACCGACGACCATGGGCCACGCGAACAGAGCCGTCATGAACACCAGCGACGGTCCGACCAGCAGCAGCGGCGCGGGCAGCCGCGGCCTCGTGCGGGGTCGGGCCATCACAGCACCCGGCAGGTCTGTCCCGCCGGGTCGGGCTGCCAGCAGTCCACCTTCAGCTCATCGAGGATGGTGTTGAGCTGCTGGGCCTGCGCGTCGAGCACCTGCTGGACCGGGCGGCCGTCGATGCAGATCTCCTTGAAGCAGTTCTTGAAGATCTGCGAGACCTCGCCGTCCTTGGCCCCCAGGCCGACCGGCGGCAGCGAGAGGACCGCTCCGTCGGCGTTCTGCTGCGCCTGCACCGCGGCGGCCTCGAGCCGGATGGCCGGCGGCAGGCTGTCCGGCGGAGTCACGTCGACGACCGGGAAGAAGGCGTTCTCCCGCAGCACGTCGATCTGCGTGTCGTCGGTGGTCAGGGCCTTGATGGTCTCCTTGGCCTTATCGGCCTCCGGGGCTCCGCGCGGAATGGCCAGGCCGGCCACGACGAGCATGTAGCCCAGCCCTTTCGGGCCCCGCGGCGCGGGCACCATCATCCAGTCGTCCGGGTTGTCCTTGGGCGCGGACACCAGCCGGGCGACGTGGTCCCACGCGACGAGCACCTCGCCGCGGGCGAGCGGCTCCTGCATGAAGTCGTAGTTCGTCGACGCCGGCGCGGTGACCGCCCACAGCTCCTTCATGTACTCCCAGGCCTGCACCGCCTCCGGGCTGCGGAACGTGGTGATCTGCCCGCCGGTGAAGCTGGGCAGCAGGTACCCCTGGAAGAACCGGTGGTACAGCCCCTTCGGCCCGGCCGGGAAGCCGAAGATCGGCTTGCCGCCGTTGCCCGCCCGCCCGGCGGTCGCCCACTCCAGCAGCTGGTCGTAGGTGAGCTTCTCCGGGTCGGCGCCGCTGGGCAGCCACTCCAGGGCCTTCTTGTGGACCGCCATCACGTACGTGGCCTGCATCCACGGCACGTACTTGACGGTGGAGCCGCCGAGCTTGCCGAGCGCGACCACGTCCGCGGCGAAGCCGCGGTCGGTGAGCGTTCCGGCCAGGTCGTCGAGGTCCATCAGCCGGTCGGCGTGCGGGGCGAGGTCGCCGTGCAGCCCGCCGACCAGGCTGATCTGCACCTTCCCGGCGTCCACTTGCGAGGTGATGGTCGAGTTGAAGACCCCGGCTTCCACCGGGTTGTAGGCCACCTTCGCCGCGCTGACCCGTTCGGCGAGAATCTTCTCGAAGCGCTGGCGCTCCTCGACCGGCGTGAACTGCGTGGAGAGAAAGTTGACCGAGCCGCTGCCGCCGTCGGCGCCGGTGGTGGAGACGCCACCACACGCCGACAGCGCCGGCGCGGCCACCGCGCCGAGGCCGAGGCCGAGCAGGGCGCGGCGGCTGATTCTCGGACCACCTGGGATGCTGTTCGTCATCGTGACTCCCTGGACGGGCGAGTTCCGTTTACTCGGGTCGTTGTGGTTCCGAATCCTTGACATGGCAGTTATGGCAAGGGCTTTTGCAAAACTGGTTTAGGTAAACTCGCAGGCCAGCGGAGTTTTGTCAAGAGAGGTTTACGTGGCTGTTACCGAGGAAACCGCTTCAGCCAGAAATGTCCTGAACGCGACCCCGGGCCACGTCCTGGCTCTCATCCGGTCCCGCCCGGCGTGGACCCGTCAGCAACTCCTCACCGCCACCGGAATGTCCCGGCCCACGCTGCAGGACCGGTTGGCGCCGCTGTTCGCGGCCGGGCTCATCCGCGCGGCCGGGGTCGGAGCCTCGGGGGGTGGCCGCCCGGCCGAGCTGATCCGCTTCGACGACCGGCACCTGGTGGTGCTGACCTTCGACGTCGGGCACACGCACGCCAGGGTCAGCGTCAGCGGTGTGCACGGCCGGCAGCTGCGGTCCCGCGAGGTGCGGCTGGACATCACGAACACCCCACCGGGTACGGCTTTCGACCTGCTGGTCGAACTCGGTACGACGCTGATGGCCGCCGACGACCGGGAGCGGCTCGTCGGCCTCGGGGTCGGCCTGCCCGCCCCGATCTCTCCCGCCACCGGCCTGCCGGGGCCGAGCGCGATCACCCCCGGCTGGGAGCAGTTCCCGCTGCTCGAGCGGCTGCGCGCCCACTGGCCCGTGCCGACGGTGGTGGAGAACGACGCGCGGGCGCTGGTGGTCGGTGAGGCCACCCGCTACCCGGACGCCACCGTGCTCGGGCTCAAGTGGGCCAACGGCATCGGCGCCGGCCTGGTGGCCCAGGGGCGCTCCCTGTCCGGCGACGACGGCGCGGCCGGCGACATCGGGCACGTCATCCTCAGCGCGAACGGGCCGCGGTGCCGGTGCGGCCGACGCGGCTGCCTCGCGGCGTACGCCTCCGGCTACGCCCTGCGCGCCCGATTCGGACTGGTGGACGTCGACGGCCTGGACGAGATCGCCGCGCGTGCCGAGGCCGGCGACCGGAACGTCTGCGCGGCGCTGGACAAGGCGGCCCAGCGGGTCGGGGACGTTCTCGCCGCGCTGATCGCGCTCACCAACCCGCGCGTGCTCATGCTCGGCGGGACCATCGGCGCGCTGCCGCGGGTCGTGGAGGCCGTCTCCGCCCGGGTGCGTGCCGTGACGCTGTCGCGCAGCACCGAGTCGCTGCGGATCGTGGCCAGTCAACTCGGTACCCGTGCCTGCACGGTCGGCCTGGTCCACCTCGTGGTCGAGCGGGTGTTCTCGCCGGACGCCGTCGACCGGGCGCTGGCCGCCGGTACCGGCGTCTCCGTACCCGGGTAGGGCCGGCTACCCGGAGCTCGGCGGGCCGAACAGCAGCTCCACCCGCGCCCCACCGAGCGGACCGTTCGACAGCGTCATCCGGCCGCCGGCCGCCTCCGCGGTGCGCCGTGCGATATCCAGCCCGAGTCCGGTCGAGGCGACGCTGACGCCGCGCCCGGCGGGCCGCGCGCGCGAAACCGGGCCCCGCGTCGTCCACCCGGAGCCGGCCGCCGCCGCCCGCCCGCGCCGCAACCTCCACACGGGCGGCCGCGGAGTCGGGCGTGTGCGCGAACACGTTGTCCAGCAAGGCGTCCAGCGCGGCGACGAGGTCGTCGCGGGCGGCCCGGACCGGCACCGGCCCGGCCGGCAGCCGTGCCTCGAGTCGTCGCCCGGTCTCCTCCGCCAGCGCCGTCCAGAACGCCACCCGCTGCGCGGCCACCTCCTCGCGCTCGGCGATGAGCAGCTCGGCGATCCGCGCCGCGAGGCGGTTGAGTTCGGCACCGACGCGCCGCAGCTCGCGTGCCCCGCCCGCCTCCACCCGCGCCGCCAGGTCGCCGTTGGCGAGCCGGTCGGCGGCCTCGGCGAGCGCGGTGACCGAGCCGACCAGGCGCCGGCCCATGCGGTCGGCCAGCACGAGACCGAAGCCGAACAGCGCCGCGCCGAGCACGGCGAGCATCGACCAGGTACGCGCGACGCCGCGCCGCAGCAGCGGCTCGGGAATGTACGACCGGACCACCGCGGTGCCGTCCGGCAGGCCGTGCACCGGCACCAGCACCTTTACGCCCCCTTCCCAGGCGGCCGTGAACGCGCGGCCACGCATCGCCAGCGACACCGAGGGGGTGGGTGGCACATCCGCGCCGAGCACACGACCGTCCGGCAGGAAGACCGACACCACTTGTCCATCCGCTGTGGATGTCCCCAGCTGCGCGGCCGCGCCATCGGGGTCGAGCGCGACGAGCGCGGCCAACGACTGCGTCCGCAGGGTGGCCGCGGAGATGGCCGCCTTCTCCGCCTCGCTGCGCAGCAGCAGCCCGAGCGGCACGAGGAACGCGAGCAGCACCACCGACGTCGTCGCGGCGACGAGGGCGGCGAGCTGCGCGCGCACCCCGCTCATCCAGCGGCCTCCGGGGGATCGGCGCGGTTGTCGGTGTCGGCCCGGTCTCCGGTGTCGGCGGCCGCCGCGAGCCGCACCCCGACCCCGCGCACCGTGTGCAGGTAACGCGGGGCCTGCGCGGTCTCGCCGAGCTTGCGCCGCAGCCACGACAGGTGCACGTCGACCGTCTTGTCCGCCCCGCCGTACGGCTGGTGCCACACCTCGGCGAGCAGCTCGCGCTTGCCCACCACCTGACCGGCGCGTTCCGCCAGGTAGCGCAACAGGTCGAACTCGCGCGGCGTCAGCTCCACCCCTCGACCGTCTACAGTGGCCGTACGTGCGGCGGTGTCGATGACGAGGCCGCCCACCCGCAGCGGGGCCGGACGCCCACCGGGGTCCGCCGCGCGGCGCAGCACCGCCCGGATCCGCGCGTCGAGCTGCGCGCCCCCGAACGGCTTGACCAGGTAGTCGTCCGCGCCCGCGTCCAGCGCCCGGACGATCTCCGCCTCGTCGTCGCGGGCGGTCGCCACGATCACCGGAACCCGGCTGACCGCCCGCAGCATCCGCAGCACGGTCAGCTGCTCCGGTGGCACGGCCGAGCTGCGGCGGTGGAGCCCGAACGCCGGCTACCGCGCCGACGACGTGGTCCGGGGACCGGGCGCCGAGGTGATGGTGTGGTTCGAGAGTGACCGGGACAACGACGTCAAGGTGATCGTGCGGTGCGACGGGAGCCGACCGGTGCTGACCGAGGAGGTCGAGTACGACGACCACGGCGGCCGGCGGTCCGGGCGCGACTGACCGACGCGGCCGAGGCCTCGGGCTGCCCGGGCAGTGGGCGGCGTCGCACGGTGCGGTGAGCGCCGTCACGGTGAGTACCGTCACGGCGGGGAGTGAGTCCCCTCTCCGCCGTGACGCCGTACGATCGCCCAGGTAGGCGCGGCAGCGCAGCTGTTGGCACGACCAGTCACGACACCTTGCGAGGAGAGCTTTGACGTCCGTCGTACTCATCGCCGAAGAGCTCGCCCCTGCCGCCCTGGACGTGCTCGCGCACGATTTCGAGGTGCGCCACGTCGACGGGACCGACCGGCCCGCCCTGCTGGCCGCGCTCGCCGAGGCGGAGGCGTTGATCGTCCGGTCCGCCACGCACGTCGACGCCGAGGCGATCGCCGCTGCCCCGAAGCTGAAGGTCGTGGCGCGCGCGGGTGTCGGCCTGGACAACGTGGACGTGTCGGCCGCCACGGCGCGCGGCGTGATGGTCGTCAACGCGCCCACGTCCAACATCGTCTCCGCCGCTGAGCAGGCCGTCGCGCTGCTGCTCGCCGTCGCCCGCAAGACCGTGCCCGCGTGCGTGTCGCTGAAGGCCGGGGAGTGGAAGCGGTCGAAGTTCACGGGAGTGGAGATCGCCGGCAAGACCGTCGGCGTCATCGGGCTCGGGCGCATCGGCGTGCTGTTCGCCCAGCGGATGGCGGCGTTCGGCACGCGGCTGCTCGCCTATGACCCGTACGTGCAGCCGGCCCGCGCCGCCCAGCTCGGCGTGCGCCTGGTCGGTCTCGAGGAGCTGCTGCGGGAGTCGGACTTCATCTCGATCCACCTGCCCCGGACGCCGGAGACCATGGGCCTGATCGGCGCTCGTGAGCTGGCGATGGTCAAGCCGGGTGTGCGTATCGTCAATGCCGCGCGGGGTGGGCTGGTCGACGAGCAGGCGCTGGCGGACGCGATCGCGTCCGGCCGGGTCGCCGGCGCGGGTATCGACGTGTTCGCCAAGGAGCCCTGCCTCGCGTCCCCGCTGTTCGAGTTCGACAACGTCGTGGTCACCCCGCACCTCGGCGCGTCGACCGTCGAGGCGCAGGACAAGGCCGGGCTCGCCGTCGCGCGCAGCGTGAAGCTGGCCCTGCAGGGCGAGTTCGTGCCGGACGCGGTGAACGTGCAGGCCGGCGGGGTGGTGGCCGAGGAGGTACGCCCGCTGCTGCCCCTCGCCGAGCGGCTCGGCCGGGTCTTCACCGCGGTCGCCGGCGGGGTCGCCGCCTCGGTCACCGTCGAGGTCCGCGGCGAGATCGTCGGGCACGACGTCTCGGTGCTCAAGCTGGCCGCCACCAAGGGCCTGTTCGCCTCGGTGGTCGAGGAGCAGGTCACGTACGTCAACGCCCCGCTGCTCGCCGCGGACCGCGGCGTCGACGTCGACCTCGCCACCCTCACGGAGTCGCCCGACCACCAGCTGCTCGTCACGGTGCGGGGCGCGCTGCCGGACGGCCGGATGGTCAGCGTCTCAGGCACGCTGCTCGCGACCCCGTCGCGTGAGGTGCGCAAGCTGACCGAGGTGGACGGCTTCGACGTGGACCTCGCGCCCGAGGGCAACCTGCTCTTCTTCCGGTACGCCGACCGGCCCGGCGTCGTCGGCACGGTCGGCTCGATCCTCGGCCAGGCCGGGCTGAACATCGCGGCGATGCAGGTCGCGCGGCGGGAGGCCGGCGGCGAGGCGCTGATGGCGCTGACCGTCGACTCGCCCGTGCCGGCCGATCTGCTCACCGCCGCCGCGACCGCGATCGGCGCCGCCGCCGCGGCCACCGTCGACCTCACCGAGGAGTAGGCCGCTCGCCACTGCGCGTCCACCTCTTGCGGCGGGTCCCGCTTCATCGATAGCCTCCTGCCGGGTCGCGACGTCGTTCCGCAATGGGCACCTCGGGATCGGTCCACTGCGGAGCAGTCGCGTGCCGCGCCCCCTGCGTACGCGAGCCGCGCGTACCACTCGTGGAGCGGCCCCCGCGATCATTGCCGAGATCGCGGGGGCCGCGCTGTTCCCGGCCTTCTTCCGGGCTTCCTCCGGCCCGCCGCGTGCCCGACCGCTGGCCGCCTGCCCGCCGTTACCCGCCTGCATGGGGCCGGGAAACCGGGCGTAGGCTGGGGGCCGCAGGCGTACCAGAATGTAGGAGCAGGCGGCCGGAACTTGGGACGATGCCTTAACGTCGGCTAAGCGGCGAGGCTGGATCTTGAGGAGGCGTGGACGTGACGGTGGCGCGGATCGCGGTCGTGCCCGGCGACGGCATCGGCCCGGAGGTGATCGCACAGGCGCGCCTCGTTCTCGACACCGTGCTGCCCGGGGTGGAGGCGACCGAGTACGACCTGGGCGCGGCGCGCTACCTGCGCACCGGGGAGGTCCTGCCCGACTCGGTGCTCGACGAGCTCGCGCGGCACGATGCGATCCTGCTCGGCGCGGTCGGCGACCCGGCGGTGCCACCCGGCGTGCTCGAGCGCGGCCTGCTGCTCAGGCTGCGGTTCGCCTTCGACCAGTACGTGAACCTGCGCCCAGCCCGGCTCTGGCCCGGCACCGCCAGCCCGCTGGCCGGCGTCAAGCCCGGCGACATCGACTTCGTGGTGGTCCGGGAGGGCACCGAAGGTCTGTACGCGGGAGCCGGCGGCACGCTGTACCGGGGCACCCCGGCCGAGGTCGCGACCGAGGAGAGCCTCAACACCCGGTACGGTGTCGAGCGGGTCGTCCGGGACGCGTTCGCGCGTGCGGCGCGCCGGCAGAGCAAGGTCACGCTGGTCCACAAGAGCAACGTGCTGACCCACGCGGGCGACCTGTGGACGCGCGTCTTCGCCGAGGTGGCGGCGGAGCACCCCGACATCGCCACCGAGTACAACCACGTCGACGCCGCGGCGATGTACCTGGTCACCCAGCCGCAGCGGTACGACGTGATCGTCACCGACAACCTGTTCGGCGACATCCTCACCGACATCGCGGCCGCCGTCACCGGGGGCATCGGGCTCGCGGCCAGCGGCTGCGTCAATCCGTCGGGGGAGTACCCCTCGATGTTCGAGCCGGTGCACGGCTCCGCCCCGGACATCGCCGGGCAGGGCGTGGCCGACCCCATCGCCGCCATACTCTCGGTGGCGCTCCTGCTGGAGCACCTCGGTCACCCCGAGGCCGCCGGCAAGGTGGAGGCGGCTGTCGCCGCCGAACTCGCGGCCCGGCAGGCCGCGGGGCCCGGCGCGCCGGTGCGCACCGCCGAGGTCGGCGCCCGGTTGGCCGCCCAGGTCGCCGCCTGAGCGGTAGGCGCTGGGCCCGGCCACCCCGCGTCACCGGGTTCCGATTTAACGAGCGTTTGGGGTAGCGTCGTCTCATCCCACTATGTGACACGGAGGTACGCGCGATGAGCGGTGGTGAGCGCCTCGACTTCGAGATCCGACCGAATCCGCAGCCGCTAGCCGCCGCCGAGCGTGCCTCGCTACTGGAGAACCCGGGCTTCGGGCGGATCTTCACCGACCACATGGTCACGATCCGCTATGCCGAGGGGAAGGGCTGGTACGACGCCCGCGTGGAACCCCGGGGCCCGATCCCGATGGACCCGGCCACGGCCGTGCTCCACTACGCGCAGGAGATCTTCGAAGGGCTCAAGGCGTACCGCGCCGCGGACGGGGGCGTGATCCTGTTCCGGCCCGAGGCGAACGCCCGGCGGTTCGCCGCGTCCGCGGCCCGCATGGCGATGGCTCCGCTGCCGGAGCAGGTCTTCCTGGACTCGCTGCACCAATTGATCTCGGTCGACCGGGAGTGGGTCCCCACCGCCGACGAGGCGAGCCTGTACCTGCGTCCGTTCATGTACGCCAGCGAGGTCTTCCTCGGCGTCAAGCCCGCCTCGGAGTACCTCTACGTGCTCATCGCCTCGCCGGTGGGCTCGTACTTCGCGGGCGGGATCAAACCGGTCACCGTCTGGGTGTCGCACGAGTACACGCGGGCCGCGCCCGGCGGGACCGGTGCGGCGAAGTGCGGCGGCAACTACGCCGCGTCGCTCGTGGCCCAGGCGGAGGCCATCGAGCACGGCTGCGAACAGGTGGTGTTCCTCGACGCCGTGGAGCGCCGGTACGTCGAGGAACTCGGCGGGATGAACATCTTCTTCGTCTACGAGGACGGCACCCTGGTGACGCCCCCGCTGACCGGCGCGATCCTGCCGGGCATCACCCGCGACTCGGTCATCACGCTGGCCCGTGACCTCGGGCATGAGGTCGTCGAGCGGCCGTACTCGCTGGCGGAGTGGACCGCCGACGCGGCGAGCGGACGGCTGCGCGAGGTGTTCGCGTGCGGTACCGCGGCCGTGCTCACCCCGATCGGCACGGTGCGCTCGCGCGACGGCGAGTTCACCGTCGGGGACGGCTCGACCGGCGCGGTCACCGCGAAGCTACGGCAGTCGCTTGTGGACATCCAGCGGGGCCGCGCGGCCGACCCGTACGGCTGGGTGCGCCGGGTTCTGTAGGTAGCGGGTCTCGCCGCAGCCGCCTTGCTTGCTGGGTCCTATTGCTCTTTGCTGGGTCCTATTGCTCTGCTGCATGAACGCGAGCAGAGCAACGACGGGAGAGGACGACCAGGGGTCGAGGGATCGTCCGTCCGGCGTGAGGCGGCTGAATGTAGTGCGGCCTGGCGAGTCGGTGTGGCCTGGCGAGTCGGTGCGGCCGGGCCTGGTGTTTGCCTCGGGCGGTGCGTAGGAGGAAGCAGAGCCGCGGTGGGCCCGGCCACGGTGGGCGCTGCGCCTCGTTGGTTGGCGCCCGGTAGGTGCCGTTCGCGGCGCTCGATCCTGAAGATCTACTCGAGTGTCTGGATCTGGCGGAGTTGGCGGCCCGCGAGATGCAGAATGCCGTGGTGTCAGTGCGTGTGGGCGGCACGACATCCGTGAAGTCGCGGTAACGATCGGTGTCGGACACGCCAGTTTTCCGGCAAGTCGAGCCGATCATGGGCCGGGACAGCCCGAGTTCCTGGGTCTCACGCGCTGATCGGGCGGCGCAACTCCGCGACATTCAGGAAATCGGGGCTGGGGTGTGGAGTTCCGGGCCCGGTGTGGAAATCCGGGCCGGGTGTGGAAATCGGGGCGGGATCTGGCAGGCGGGACCGAGGCGTGGCAGTTGCGAGATGGCAGCCGCGACCGGAGGGAAAGTGCCCTACGCGACGGCGCGCGCGTCGGTCAGCAGGTGCTCGCGCAGGGCGGCGATCTGGTGGCGCTCCAGGCCCGAGTCGAACACGTACCGCTCCACCGACCCGTGCCGGTCCCGCAGTTCCTCGAGGAACAGCAGCATCGCCTCGGGCGGGGTGACCGTGTAGAAGACCGGCGGCGTACGCGCCGCGAGCTCCGGATGGTTCGTCCGCAGCCACGCGGTGAACGCCGCCTCGGCCTGCTGGGTCATCGCGTACTCGGTGGCGATGTCCACGTCGGACACCCCGAGCAGCGCGAGCGTCAACGCGGCGAGCACGCCGGTGCGGTCCTTGCCGGCCACGCAGTGCACGACCGCCGGGGCGGCGTCGGCGTCGGCGAGCACGCCGAGCGCCCGGGCGAGTCCTTCACGTCCGGTCTCGGCGAGCTCGCGGTAGCGATCGGCCAGGAAGCGGGCGGGGCCCGCGGCCTCGTCGTACAGCCCCGGGTCCCACTCCGGGTGGTTCGGGTCGATGTTGTGCCAGACCAGGCCGTTCCACTGCGGGCACCGGCCGTCGCGCTCGATCTCGTACGGGCGACGCAGGTCGAGCACGGTCCGGATGCCGAGCGCGTCGAACGCCGCCCGGTCCGCGTCGCACAGCCGGCTGAGGGTGTCGGAGCGGTAGAGCCGGCGCCAGCGCACGGTGCGCCCGTCCAGGCCGGGGTAGCCGCCGAGGTCACGGAAGTTGAAGACCGCGGAGAAGGCCATCGAACGCCGCACACGCCGAGCCTACGGCGGCCCGGCGCGTGCCCCCACTCTGCTGTGGGTTGGGTCACACCCGCCGCACGGGTGTTGTGTCCGTGACATGGGATACCCCTTCCACCTTGCGGACGCACCTGGCATACTTCGCAGCGTGACAACCGGCCGCCTGATTATTGGCACCTAGCGCGTACGCCTTCCGACAGCGTGCGCGCAGACCTCCCGCATCCGCGGGGGGTCTTTCTTATTGGAGGAGAAACGGCGATGCAGGTTTACGACACCACGCTGCGCGACGGGGCCCAGCGCGAGGGGATCAGCTACTCGGTGGCCGACAAGCTCGCGGTGGCCCGGCTGCTCGACGAGTTCGGCGTGGGTTTCATCGAAGGCGGCTGGCCGGGCGCGCTGCCCAAGGACACCGAGTTCTTCAAGCGTGCCCGCGACGAACTGGACCTCAGGCACGCGGTCCTCGTGGCGTTCGGTGCCACCCGCAAGGCCGGCGTCGCCGTGGAGGACGACCCGCAGGTGCGGGCCCTGCTGGACGCGCAGACGCCCGCGGTGTGCCTGGTGGCCAAGTCCGACCTGCGCCACGTGGAGCGGGCGCTGCGCACGACCGCGGACGAGAACCTGGCGATGGTCCGGGACACGGTCGCCTACTTCGTGGCCCACGGCCGGCGGGTCTTCCTCGACGGCGAGCACTTCTTCGACGGCTACCGCTTCGACCCGGCGTACGCGTTGGAGGTGGCCCGGGCGGCGCTGGACGCCGGCGCCGAGGTGATGGTGCTGTGCGACACCAACGGCGGGATGCTGCCGTCGGGGATCACCGCCACGATCCGCGAGGTGACCGCCAAGCTCGGCGTGAACGGGAACCGGCTCGGCATCCACTGCCAGAACGACACCGGGTGCGCGGTCGCCAACACGGTCGCCGCCGTCGAGGCTGGCGTGCGCCACGTCCAGTGCACCGCCAACGGGTACGGCGAACGGCCCGGCAACGCCGACCTGTTCACCGTCGTCGGCAACCTCGAGCTCAAGCTCGGCATCCCCGTCCTCCCCGAGGGCTGCCTGAAGAAGATGGTGCGGATCTCGCACGCTCTCGCGGGGATCGCGAACATCGCGCCCGACACCCACCAGCCATACGTCGGGTCGTCGGCCTTCGCCCACAAGGCGGGGCTGCACGCGAGCGCGATCAAGGTGGATCCGCTGCTCTACAACCACGTGGATCCGGTCGCCGTCGGCAACGACCAGCGGATCCTGGTCACCGAAATGGCCGGCCGGGCCAGCGTCGAGCTCAAGTCGCGCGAACTGGGGCTGGACCTGGCCCGCCACCCACAGGCACTGGCCCGGGTCACCGACCGGGTCAAGCGGATGGAGGCCGAGGGCTGGTCGTTCGAGGCCGCCGACGCCTCGTTCGAACTGCTCGTGCGCGCCGAGCTCGACACCGAAGGCACGGCCGGCGCGACCGGCGCCGCCGGTGGCGGAACGCCGTTCACGCTGGAGTCCTACCGGGTGATCATCGAGCACCGCGAGGACGGTGCGGTCGTCTCCGAGGCGACCGTGAAGCTACGGGTACGCGGCGAGCGGGTGATCGCCACCGCGGAGGGCAACGGCCCGGTCAACGCGCTGGACGAGGCGCTGCGCTCCGCGTTGACCCGCCACTACCCGCAGCTCGCCGGTATGGAGCTGTCGGACTACAAGGTGCGGATCCTGGAGGGTTCGTACGGCACGGGCGCGGTCACCCGGGTGCTGCTGGAGACTGTGGACCGGCAGGGCGGGGACTGGACGACGGTCGGTGTGCACCGCAACGTCGTCGAGGCGAGCTGGCGGGCGTTGGTCGACGCCCTCACCTACGGCCTGACGCGCGCGGCGGTCACCTCCTGACCGCCGCGCGGTCACCTCCTCGGTCACCTCCCGACCGCCGCCGGTCACCTCCTCACCCGCGGCCACAGGCCCGGTCCTGACCGCCGTAAGACACGTCGCCGCTGTCGGACCCCCGTTGTAACGTCTCCCCGTGCGTTTTGATGCTTACCGTCGAGTGCTCGCGCTGCCCGGTGTGCTGCCGCTGGTCCTCGTGACGCTGCTGATCCGCCTTCCGGTCACCATGGGCGGGATCACCCTGACCCTGCACGTGGCCCTCGGCCTCGACCGGGGGTACGGCGCGGCGGGGCTGGTCGGGGGCGCGTTCACGGTCGGGGCCGCGGTGGGCGCGCCGCTGCTCGGTCGGCTCGTGGACCGCCGCGGCCTGCGTCCGATGCTCGTGCTGACCACGTCGGCCGCCGGGGTGTTCTGGTTCGCCGTGCCGGTCCTGCCGTACCACGGGCTGCTGGTCGCGGCCCTGTTCGGCGGGCTGCTCGCGATCCCGATCTTCTCGGTGATCCGCCAGTCGCTGGCCGCGCTGGTGCCGGAGGCGCACCGCAAGGCCGCGTACTCGATCGACTCGATGTCGACCGAGCTGTCGTTCATGGTCGGCCCCGCCCTGGCCGTGATGGTGGTGACGCAGGTCTCCAGCCGGGCCGCGGCGGTGTTCGTCGGCGGTTCGCTCGTGCTGGCCGGCGCCGGATTGTGGCTGATGAACCCGCCGGTGCGCAGCGCCGCCGAGGAGCAAGCGGTGTCCGGCGATCGCCTGTCCCGGCGAGCCTGGCTGCGGCCCCGATTCGTCGCGGTCCTGCTCGCCGCGCTCGCCGCCACCATCGTGCTGTCGGGTAGCGACATCGGCGTGGTCGCGGTCCTGAAGGACGCGGGCGAGGTGCAGTGGACCGGGCTGGTCCTGGCGCTGTGGGCCGGCTACTCGCTCGTCGGCGGCTTCGTGTACGGGGCGATCCGGCACTCGCCGCACCCGCTCGTGCTGGCCGGCCTGCTCGGCGCCGCGACGATCCCGGTCGGCCTGGCCACCGGGTGGGTGGGACTGTCCCTGCTGCTGATCCCGGCCGGGGCGCTGTGCGCGCCGACGCTGGCGGCAGTCGCGGACGCGGTGAGCCGCCTGGTGCCCGCGCAGGCGCGCGGGGAGGCGATGGGCCTGTACGGGTCGGCGATGACGATCGGGATGGCGCTCGGCGCGCCGCTCGCCGGCGCGGTCGCGGACCGTGCGGGCGCGGGGTGGTCGTTCGTGGCCGTGGGCACGGTCGGCGTGCTGCTCGCCCTCGCCGGGCTCGCCGCCAACCATCACGCCAACCGCCAGGCCGCCCGGGCTCCCGGGTCCGCATCACGGGCCGCGGGGACCGCGCCGGCCACGGCCGCCGAGCGTCAGGCGGTGTCGGCGCCCTGACCCGGCGGATCCCCGTCGAGCAGGGCGTCGCACTGCGCGATCAGCCGGGCGCGCAGCGGCGCCGCCCGGTCCGCGAACGCCTTCTGCGCCCGGGCGTACTCGGCCCGGCCCTCGGGCGTCTCGATGCGCACCGGCGGGTAGCCCAGGTCGGACAGGTCGTACGGGCTGGCCCGCATGTCGAGTTCCCGGATCTCGCGGGCCAGCGCGAAGCAGTCGGCGACCAGTTCGCTTCCCACGAGCGGGGACAGCTTATAGGCGTACTTATATAGATCCATATTGCTGTGGAGGCAGCCCGGCTGCTCC
This sequence comes from Micromonosporaceae bacterium, assembly GCA_047459115.1. Classification (GTDB taxonomy): domain Bacteria; phylum Actinomycetota; class Actinomycetes; order Mycobacteriales; family Micromonosporaceae; genus VSCG01. Next base: position 12,256 of record VSCG01000026.1, on the reverse strand, counting down.
AGGTCGGGCATCCGCTCCCGGGTGGGCGTGAACAGGTTCAGCGGGCGCGCCGCCGGGGTGAAGAACCGGTACGCGTCGAAGTGGGTGCACCGCACACCGCGCTCCTCGACGACGGCCGCGATCTCTGCGGGGGACAGGCGCAGCGGCACCTGGCTGTGCCGGATGTCGTCGGTGCGGTAGACCATCGCCCACTCGTGCAGCCCGAAGCAGCCGACCTGCGCCGGCCGGCCCGCCGTGGCGGCCAGCAGATCGCGGATCCAGGCGACCGAGTCACGTCGCTTGGCGAGCACCGCGGCCACGTCGAGGGCGCCGTCGCGGTACTGCGGGCCGAGATCCGGCGCGTTCTCGAGCACGACGCCGGCTCCCGGGTGCCAGCGGCGCAGCTGCCCCGGCCGGTAGGAGTAGTACGTGAAGAGGAAGTCCTCGACGGGATGGCGCGCGCCGGCCCTACGCCGGGCGAGGTGCGGCCGGATCCACCCGTCGACCCGGGCCTCGTGCGCGGCGCGCCGGGCCCGCCACTCGGCCTCCGGCAACACCCGCGGCCCGGTCAGCACGTCCCTGGTCACGGACTCGATACTGCCACCGGGGCGCGGCTCGCCCGCCGTCCGTCCCGGTCCGGCATCCGGGCCAGAGCCCGCTCGCCGAGCGACCCTGCTGATCCGGCTGATCCTGCTCATCTCGCGGCCGACGGCGTCCGGATGGGCCCGTCCGAGTAGATTGGCCGCGTGCGGATCGTTCGTTTCGCCCATGCCAGTGGAATGTCCTTCGGGGTGGTGGAGGGCGCGGTCGAGGAGGGCCTGACCGTCGCGCAGATCGAGGGCCACCCGTTCGGTGAGATCCGGTTCACCGGGCAGCGGTGGGCGCTGCCGGACGTGCGCCTGCTCTCCCCGATTCTGCCGAGCAAGGTGGTGTGCGTGGGGCGTAATTACGCCGAGCACGCGGCCGAGCACGGTGCCGAGGTGCCCAAGGAGCCGCTGCTGTTCCTCAAGCCGTCCACCTCGGTCATCGGCCCACGCGACGCGATCCGGCTGCCGCCCGAGTCCAAGCAGGTCGAGCACGAGGCCGAGTTGGCCGTGGTGATCGGTCCCCCCGGCGCACGCCGTGTCGACCGCGCCGGCGCGCAGCGGGCGATCTTCGGCTACACCTGCGCCAACGACGTCACCGCGCGGGATCTGCAGCGCTCGGACGGGCAGTGGACGCGGGCGAAGGGATTCGACTCGTTCTGCCCGCTGGGGCCGTGGATCGTCACTGACGTGGACGTCTCCGACCTGGAGATCCGGTGCGAAGTGGGCGAGGAGGTGCGCCAGCTCGGCCGGACCAAGGACATGGTGTTCGACGTCCCGGCGCTGGTGTCGTACGCGTCACACGTCATGACGCTGCTGCCCGGCGACGTGGTGCTCACGGGCACCCCGGCCGGGGTGGGACCGCTCGCCGCCGGGGAGACGGTTAGCGTGTCCGTGGAGCGGATCGGTACGCTCAGCAACCCGGTGGTGCCGCTGGAGTGACCCGTGCCACGGCACCGTGGGAAAAACTTCGCGTCCCGGACGGCCGCCGCCATTTGATTTGGCTCGCCACCGAGGTGTCGGGTAGAGTTTCCGGTCGGTGCCGCCGAGCACTGATGGGGTATGGGGTAATTGGCAGCCCGACGGATTCTGGCTCCGTTAGTCTAGGTTCGAGTCCTGGTACCCCAGCTGCTGATGCTCGACAGTACTGGTGCTGGTAAAGTCCATCACCGCTGCGGTCGCAGCAGAGGTAACTCCTGGCCCCGTCGTCTAGCGGCCTAGGACGCCGCCCTCTCAAGGCGGTAGCGCCGGTTCGAATCCGGTCGGGGCTACCAGAACATGGTGACACCGGACAGCGCCTCCCAATGGGAGGCGCTTCACCGTTTTCCGGGGGCCTTACCCCCCGGGTTGATCATGAGGTTGGCAGCACTCTTCTCGGCGTGTCGTGCCGCACACTCCATGATCAACGCTGGTGGGATGGTCAATCCGGCAGGCGGATTGTCCGGCAGGCATGTGGGTATCCGTCGCCATAGCCGCAATCAGGGCGGCGGACGGGAGGCAGCGCCGATGCCAGGGCCACGGCCGGGCAGCCACGACTACGACATGCAGCGGGCCCGGATACGCAAGCGCATCGAGGACTCCGGGCAGGCCGCCGACGAGTACGCGAACGAACTGGCCAACAAGATCCTGCAGGAGGACCGCGACCAGGAGGGGATCCTGCGTACCGAGCGAGGGCTCGGGCCGAAGGGCGAGCGCGGACCCGGCGAGCCGAAGTGACGGCCCGCCGACGCACCGCCGGCCTGCCCGGCGGCGCTGCTACCGCCGTTGATGTGTGTCAGTGAGATGAGTCACTGGTGGGCGCGTCACAGGCCCGACAGGCGTTGCCCGGCGCGCACCACAGCCATCGCGTGACGTTCGCCCGGTCTGCGCCCCATCCGCTCGATCGGGCCGGAGACACTGATCGCGGCGATGACCCGGCCGGTACGGTCCCGTACCGGGGCGGAGACGCTCGCCACACCGGCCTCACGTTCCGCCACGCTCTGCGCCCACCCCCGGCGGCGTACCTCGGCCAGGGTCCGGCCGGTGAACCGGCAGCGCGGAAGCAGCGGCATCACCGCCTCCGGCGGCTCCCAGGCAAGTAGCACCTGCGCGGCGGACCCGGCGGTCATCGGCAGCACCGCTCCGACCGGCACGGTGTCGCGTAGCCCACTGGCGCGTTCGGCAGCGGCGACGCAAACCCGTTCGTCGGCGCGGCGCAGGAACAGTTGTGCGCTCTCGCCGGTGGCGTCGCGCAGTGCCATCAGCATCGGCTCGGCGGCGGTGAGCAGCACGTCGGGCGCGGCGTTGGCGAGTTCGCCGAGTCGTGGCCCGGGGCGCCAGCGGCCCTGGCTGTCGCGCACGAGCAGACGGTGGATCTCCAGTGCCTGCGCGAGACGGTGCGCGGTGGCCCGCGGCAACTTCGTGCGGTCCACCAGTTCCGCCAGGCTGGCTCCTTCAACGCAGGCCGCGAGGATGAGAACGGCCTTGTCGAGAACCCCGACGCCGCTGATACTGTGTCCCACGAACCGAAATGTACCTCCCAGATTTTAGGAAGTCCAGATGGTGGGAGCACGCCCGAGAACACTGCCGGAGAAGGTCTGGGACGCCCACGTCGTGCGTTCCGCCGACGGGGAGCCAGACCTGCTCTATATCGACCTGCATCTGCTGCACGAGGTGACGAGTCCGCAGGCGTTCGACGGCCTGCGGACGGCCGGACGCCGCATCCGCCGTCCCGACCTGACCATCGCCACCGAGGACCACAACACCCCGACCGACAGCCTGGTGACGATCGCTGACGTCGTGTCCCGCACGCAGCTGGAGACGTTGCGGCGCAACTGCGCGGAGTTCGGGGTGACGCTGCACCGCCTCGGCGACGCGAACCAGGGGATCGTCCACGTCATCGGTCCCCAGTTGGGCCTTACCCAGCCGGGCATGACCATCGTGTGCGGCGACTCGCACACGTCCACCCACGGTGCGTTCGGGGCGCTCGCCTTCGGCATCGGCACGAGTGAGGTGGAGCACGTGCTCGCCACGCAGACCCTGCCGCAGCGGCGGCCCCGCACGATGGCGGTGACCGTCGACGGCGAGCTGCGGCCCGGGGTCACCGCCAAGGACCTGGTGCTCGCGCTCATCGCCAAGGTGGGTACGGGTGGCGGGCGCGGCCATGTCGTGGAGTACCGCGGACCGGCCATCTCCAAGCTGTCCATGGAGGGCCGGATGACCATCTCGAACATGTCCATCGAGTGGGGCGCCCGGGCGGGCCTCATCGCACCCGACGACACCACGTACGCGTACCTGGAGGGCCGCCGCTACGCGCCGAAGGGAGCGGCCTGGGAGGCCGCGCTGGACTACTGGCGCAGCCTGCCCACCGATGAGGGGGCGACGTTCGACACCGAAGTGACGCTGGATGCCAGCACGGTCGAGCCGTTCGTCACGTGGGGCACCAACCCGGGTCAGGGGGTGCCGCTGGACGGTTCGGTGCCCGACCCGGACTCCTTCGCCACCGAGGCGGAGCGAGCCGCGGCACACCGCGCCCTGGAGTACATGGCGCTGCGGCCGGGCACGCCGATGCGTGACGTGCCGATCGACGTGGTCTTCCTCGGCTCGTGCACCAACGGCCGGCTCGAGGACCTGCGCGCCGCCGCCGAGGTGCTGCGTGGGCGCAAGGTGGCCGACGGGGTACGGATGCTGGTGGTGCCGGGCTCCGCTGGGGTGCGCGAGGCGGCCGAACGGGAAGGCCTGCACGAAATCTTCATCGCGGCCGGCGCCGAATGGCGCTACGCCGGCTGCTCGATGTGCCTGGGCATGAACCCGGACACGCTCGCGCCCGGACAGCGCTCGGCGTCCACGTCCAACCGCAACTTCGAGGGCCGGCAGGGCCGCGGCGGGCGCACCCACCTCGTCTCCCCGCCGGTCGCCGCCGCCACCGCGGTCATCGGCCGCCTCGCCTCCCCGACGGATCTGAACTGAGGGCAGGAGCACATGGAGAAGTTCACCGTTCACACCGGCACCGTCGCCCCGCTACGCCGGTCCAATGTAGACACCGATCAGATCATCCCGGCCGTTTACCTGAAGCGGGTGACCAAGACCGGGTTCGACGACGGGCTGTTTCGCGCCTGGCGCGAGGACCCGGAGTTCGTCCTCAACAAACCGGCGTACGCCAAGGCGACGATCCTGGTCGCCGGGCCGGAGTTCGGCACCGGATCGTCGCGCGAGCACGCGGTGTGGGCGTTGCGGGACTGGGGGTTCAAGGCCGTCATCGCCCCGAGCTTCGGGGACATCTTCCGCGGCAACGCGCTCAAGGAAGGGCTGCTGCCGGTCGAGCTCGAACTGCCCGCCGTGGAAGCGCTGTGGCAGCTCGCGGAGACCGACCCGACCGCCGAGGTAACCGTCGATCTGGTCGAGCGCCAGGTACGCGCACCCGGTCTGAGCTGGGCTTTCCCGCTCGACGACTTCAGCCGTTGGCGGTTGCTGGAGGGGTTGGACGACATTGGACTGACACTTCGCCACGAGCAGGCGATCGCCGCCTACGAGGCGTCGCGGCCGCCCTTCCTTCCGGTTGTGGCGTAGGCGGTTCCGGTAGGGGGCCCTGGCCGCCGGGCGGGAAAGCGTTACGACACAAGGACTATTTTCGGCCGCATATTTGTGTTAGAGAGCGGAAACGCATACCGTGCGCGCAGAATGGCTCGTGTGAGTCCATCTGTGTATACGGGAGGAAAAAGTGAACAAGGCCGAGCTCGTAGAAGCGCTCGCCGGTCGCCTGGGTGACAAGAAGCTCGCGACCACCGCGCTCGACGCTGTGCTCTCGGAGATCCAGGCCGCGGTGACCAAGGGTGAGAAGGTGACCATCACCGGCTTCGGCATCTTCGAAAAGCGGGTGCGGGGCCCGAGAACCGCCCGCAATCCCCGTACCGGGGAGACGGTGAGGGTGAAGAAGACGTCCGTGCCGACCTTCCGGCCGGGCACCACCTTCAAGGACATGGTGGCCAGCGGCCGGGTGCCCAAGGCCACTGCGGCGAAGAAGGCCGCGGCGAAGAAGGCCGCTCCGGCCAAGAAGGCCGCGGCGAAGAAGGCCGCTCCGGCCAAGAAGGCCGCCCCGGCCAAGAAGGCGGCCCCGACGAAGAAGGCCGCCGCCGCGAAGGCGCCGGCGAAGAAGGCCACCAAGACGACCCGCGCCGCGGCGAAGACCACGACGCGGGCCACCACGACCGCGCGGACCACGAAGAAGGCCCCGGCCAAGGCTCCCGCGAAGCGGGGTACCGCCCGCAAAGCGTGAGGCGTCGATACGCGGTTGGCGGTCGAAGCCGCCTGGTGGCGCCCAAGCCCGCACGGGCTTGGGCGCCACTGCCGTTCATCGACTGCGTTCCCGTTACGGCTGCCCGGTCAGCGTGATCCGGGAGTCCACAAGCGACCCAGCGCCAGGCGCCGAGCGTGGCGCCTCAGGGGAGAGTGGGCAAGGTCACCCGGCTGACCGCGCCCCGGTCGTCGTACTCGACGCGCAGCCGCTGGCCGAGCCGTAGCAGCCGCAGCCCGGAGGCGTCGAACGCGTCGGCGCCGAACTCGACCGGTGTGCCGTCGTCAAGAAGCAGCGTGCCGCACCGGGTCTGCGGGTCGTAGCTAGCCACCGTGCCCTGCATGCCGATACGTTAGCGCGTCGTCACCGGTCCAGCAGCGCTGTCGCGCGTGGCCCCAGGCCCAGCCGGCTCGCCGAGGCCAGGTCCGCCGCCGTGTCGACGTCACGGCGCAGCGTCGGCCAGTCACCCGCGAGCGGCGCCGCGCCCGACGCCTCGTGCGCGCGGGCCGAGCCCGCACCGAAACGCGGATCCAGATCCACGCCCGCCGGGGCCGCCAGCAGCACCGTCCCACTGCCCGGGGCGTCCGGTACGAAGCAGCGCCGGCCGAGCGCTGTCGCCGCGTCGAGCGCGGCGGCCAGCTCGGCCGGGCGCAGCGCGGGCAGATCGCCGGCGAGGGCGGCCACCGGGCGGCCGGTCAGCAGCGACGCGCCGTACCGCACGGCCGGGTTGAGCCCACGGCGCGGCCGGTCGGGCGCCACCCGCGCGCCCAGCGCCAGCGACGCCTCGGCGGCGACGTCGTCGTCGGTGACCACCAGGACCTCGGCGACCGGGTCGCTGGCGAGCGCCGCCGCCACCGTGTCCAGCGCGAACGCGAGCGCCAGGCGGTCGAGGCACACTCCCGGCACGTCCTGGCGCAGCCGGGACTTCGCCCGGGACAGCGGCTTGACCGGCACCACCACCGCCCACCTCGGCTGCGACATGGTCAAAGCGTAGGCCGGGTGGATGAGCCGCCCCCGGCTGTCCCGCCACCGCCGGGTAGAGGCATGATTCGCTGCAGGTCAGTCGGCAAGGAGGGGCCGTGCGAAGGCTCGGGTTCTGGCGGCGCGTGGCGGTGGTGGTGGTCAAACCCCCGCTGCTGCTGCTCACCAGGCGCCGCTGGTCGGGGATGGAGCACATCCCGGCCACCGGCGGCGCCATCCTCGTCGCCAACCACATGTCGCACGCCGACCCGCTGGTCTGCGCGCACTACGTCTACGACGCCGGCCGGTGGCCGCAGTTTCTCGCCAAGGCCAGCCTTTTCCAGGTACCCGTGCTCGGCTGGCTGCTGCGCCAGGTGCATCAGATTCCCGTCTACCGCGGCACCGTCGACGCGGTGAAGGCCCTGGAGGCCGCGGTCGCCGCCGTGCACCGCGGCGAGGCTGTGATCATCTACCCGGAGGGCACCATCACCCGCCAGCCCGACCTGTGGCCGATGCGCGGCAAGACGGGCGTGGCGCGGCTCGCGCTCGCCACCGGCGCCCCGGTGATCCCGATCGTGATGTGGGGGCCCGAGCGGCTGTTCGATCCGCGTACGAAGAAGCTGCGGTTGTGGCCCCGGGCACCGGTCACCGTCGTCGCCGGGCCCCCGATCGACCTGTCCCGGTGGGCGGGCGCCACGCCCGCCAACGGCGTTCTGCACGAGATGACCGACGAGATCATGCTGCACCTGCGGGACATGCTCGCGACGATCCGGGGCGAGGAGCCACCGGCCCTGTTCAGCCCGCGGGACGGCGGGGGTGGGCGGCATGGGTAGCCTGCGCGCCGCCGTTCTCGGCTCCGGGTCATGGGGTACGGCGTTCGCCAAGGTGCTCGGGGACGCGGGCAACCGGGTGACGCTCTGGGCACGGCGCAAGGAACTCGCCGACACGATCCGGGTGCACCGCCGCAACCCCGAGTACCTGCCGAACCTCGCCCGGCTGCCGGACACCGTGACCGCCACCGCCGATCCGTTCGAGGCGATCGCGGGGGCCGACCTGGTGGTGCTGGCCGTGCCCGCGCAGACCCTGCGCGGCAACCTGGCCGCCTGGCGGCCCGCGCTGGCCCCGCACGCCACGTTGGTCAGCCTGATGAAGGGCATCGAACTCGGCACCACCAAGCGGATGAGCGAGGTGATCTGCGAGACGGCCGGCGTGCCCGACGACCGGGTGGTCGTGGTCTCCGGGCCCAACCTCGCCGCCGAGGTGGCGGCGGAGCAGCCCACGGCGACCGTCGTCGCCTGCCGCGACCCGGGCCGGGCCACCCTGGTGCAGCGGGCGCTGGCCACCGGCTACTTCCGCCCGTACACCAACGACGACGTGATCGGCTGCGAACTCGGCGGCGCGGTGAAGAACGTCATCGCGCTCGCGTACGGCATCGCGACCGCCATGGGGCTCGGCGACAACACTAAGGCCACCCTCATCACCCGAGGGCTGGCCGAGACCGCCCGGCTCGGTGTGGCGCTGGGCGCCGACCCGATGACCTTCGCCGGGCTCGCCGGGCTCGGCGACCTCGTCGGCACCTGCATGTCGCCGCTGTCGCGCAACCGGACGTTCGGCGAACATCTCGGGCGCGGGGAGACGCTCGCGCAGGCGCAGGCGGCCACCAAGCAGACCGCCGAAGGCGTCAAGAGCTGCCTGGCGATCCGTGACCTGGCCCGCCGGCACGGGGTGGAGATGCCGATCACCGAGCAGGTCGAGCGGGTCTGCCACGAGGGGTTCGACCCGCGGCTGGCGGTCACCGCGCTGATGAGCCGGGAGACCAAGCCGGAATGACGCCCTACGGTGACGGCACCCGCTGCGTGCGCGCGGGGCTGCCGTCCCCGCGGCCGGGCCAGGCGTTCCTGCCCGGGCCGGTGTTCGCCTCGACGTACCACCTCGATCCGGCTGCCGGGCCGATGCCGGGAGTGGACGGCTACGGGCGGCCGGACAACGCCACCCGGCGGGCGCTGGAGGCGGCGATCGGGGAGTTGGAGGGCGGTGAGTGCGTGGCCGTCGCATCCGGCATGGCCGCGGTGACTGCGGCACTGCTCCTGCTCACCCGCCCCGGTGACACCGTGCTCGTGCCGGCCGACGGCTACTACAGGACGCGTTCGTTCGCCGCCGAGGCGTTGCCGCCCCGCGGTGTGCGGGTGCTGACCGCGCCGACCGCCGGCCCGTACCCGCCGCTCGACGGGGTGCGGCTGGTGCTGCTGGAGACCCCGGCGAACCCCGGCCTGGACGTGTGCGACATCTCGGCGCTCGCGGCGCGCGCGCACGCGGCCGGCGCGCTGCTGGCCGTCGACAACACCACCGCCACCCCGCTCGGGCAGCGCCCACTGGACCTCGGCGCCGACCTGGTGGTCGCCTCCGGCACCAAAGCGCTCGCCGGGCACGCGGACCTGCTGCTCGGCTACGTGTGCACCCGCCGACCCGACCTCGCCGCCGCGATCCGCGACTGGCGCGACACCACCGGCAGCATCCCCGGTCCGTTCGACTGCTGGCTCGCGCACCGGTCGCTGGCCACATTGGACCTGCGGCTGGCGCGCCAGACAGCCAACGCCGCCGCCCTCGCCGCGCTGCTCGCCAACCGGCCCGACGTGCGGTCCGTGCGCTGGCCGGGGCTGCCCACCGATCCTGCGTACCCGCTGGCGAGCAGGCAGATGCGGCGCGTGCCGGGGGTGCTGGCGTTCGAACTGCCGTCGCGTGAGCACGTGCGGCGATTCCTCGCGGCCTCCCGGCTCGTCGCCGTGGCCACGTCCTTCGGTGGCACCCACACCACGGCCGACCGGCGCGCCCAGTGGGGCGACGACACCCCCGAAGGGCTGGTACGCCTCTCCTGTGGCCTGGAGGACACCGAGGATCTGGTCGCCGACGTGGCCGCCGCGCTCGATGCCGCCACCCGCGACCGACCATGACCGCTGCTCGTGCCGGCAACGGGCAGTTCGACCGCGCGCCCGGTGCCGGACGTAGCGATCTTGGTTCGGGTTCGTGGTCGGCCCACGGCGGGCCGCCCGGGGCGGTAGGGTCACGGCCGTGAGCCCACGCAAGACACGCGTCGCCGTCGTGTTCGGCGGGCGCAGCAGCGAGCACGCCATCTCCTGCGTCAGCGCCGGCAGCATCCTGTCTGCGCTCGACCCCGACGAGTTCGAGGTGGTCCCGGTAGGGATCACCCGCGAGGGCCGCTGGGTGCTCACCGACGGCAACCCCAGCACGCTGGAGATCCAGGGCCGCCAACTGCCCGAGGTGACGACCGAGGCGGGCAGCACGGTGGTGCTGCCGGCCGACCCGACCGAGCGCTCCATCGTCATGCTGGACGCCGCGGACGGGCCGGGCGCGCTGGCCGGGGTGGACGTCGTCTTCCCCGTGCTGCACGGCCCGTACGGTGAGGACGGCACCATCCAGGGGCTGCTGGAGATGGCCGGCATCCCCTACGTCGGGGCGAACGTGTTCGCCAGCGCCGCCGCGATGGACAAGGAGTTCACCAAGAAGCTCGCCGCCGCGGACGGCATCCCGGTCGGCCCGTACGTCGTGCTGCGGGCAGGGGACACGCTGACCGACGCGGACCGGGAACGCCTCGGCCTGCCCGTGTTCGTCAAGCCGGCCCGGGGCGGCTCGTCGGTGGGCGTGAGCAAGGTCAAGGACTGGGCCGAGTTCGACGCCGCGCTCGCCGCCGCGCGCGAGGTCGATCCCAAGGTGCTGGTGGAGGCCGCGATCGTCGGGCGTGAGGTGGAGTGCGGCGTGCTGGAGGGCGAGCACGGCGGCGGGCCCGAGGCCTCGATGCTCGCCGAGATCCGGATCAGCGACGGCCACGAGTTCTACGACTTCGAGGCGAAGTACCTCGACGAGATGCTCCAGATCGACATCCCCGCCCCGCTGCCTGAGCGGGTGACCCGGCAGATCCAGGAGTACGCCTGCCGGACGTTCAGCGCGCTGGACTGCGCGGGCCTGGCCCGGGTGGACTTCTTCGTCACGCCCGAGCTGGACGTCTACCTCAACGAGATCAACACCATGCCCGGCTTCACGCCGACGTCGATGTTCCCGCAGATGTGGGCGGCGAGCGGGCTGGAGTACCCGAAGCTGATCACGCGGTTGATCCGCACCGCGCAGCGCCGCGGCACCGGCCTGCACTGACCGGGTACGCCGCCGGGGGGCGGTCCGCGCCCCGGCCAGTGGCACGGCCGCGGCCCGGATAGCGGCAGGGCCGCGGCCCGGTCAGCGGCACCCGGTCGGCAGGTCCTCCGCGGACTTGGAGAACACCGTCGCGACCAGGGTGCTGGAGAACTCGTTCGCCCACTCGCCCGGGCCCTCGTACTCGGCGGGCACGGTCACCCGGACCGGCACCTCGCGGTCGACCGCGGTCCACACGCTGTAGTCCGGGTGCTCCTCGGCGTACCAGCACACGTGCGACATGCGCCACAGCAGCGCATCGAGCGGGACGTCCGCCGGCTCGCCGCCGCAGGCGATGGTGATCGGCGGGTCCCCGTACGCGGCGTTCTGCTCGGCGCCGGCGGTGACCGGCCGCTGCGGCAGGTCCCGCAGCGTGCGCGGCAGTTGGGACAGCAGCGCCCGGCAGACGACCTCCTCGCGTTCGGACAGCGGCGGCGCGGCCATCTCCACGGGCGTGGTCGCCTGCGGCCGCGACGACGACGGTGACGCTGTGGGCGTGCTGCCGGCGGAGCCGGCGCCCGCCCCGCCAAGCAGCCAGAACACGAGCACCCCGGCGAGCAGCGCGGCCGGGATCGACACGAGCGTGGCGACCCGCGCCGCGCCCCGGGTGACCTGGTCGGACATCTACAGATGCACCACCGAGCAGGTGACGGTGCGCGTGATGCCCGGCACGAGCTGGACCTTGCTGACGATCATCTTGCCGAGCTCGTCAACGCTGCGCGCCTCGGTGAGGACCACCACGTCGTACGGCCCGGTGACCGCGTCCACCCGCACGACGCCGGGGATCTCCCGGACCGCCGCAGCGACATCCCGGGCCCGCCCGACCTCGGTCTGGACGAGGATGTACGCCTGGATCACGAAACGACTCCTTCTCCTGCGGCTGGCGGAGGGCTGAGCGCCAAACTACCGCACAGCGGACCGGACCCGTGGACGGAAGGCACGAGCATGACGATCATGCAGACCGGCGAGTTCGGCCTGATCGCGCGTGTGACGGCGCGGCTGGGCATGCCCGAGGGCTGCCTGCTCGGGCCGGGTGACGACGCCGCCGTGATGGCCGCGCCGGACGGCCGGGTGGTGGCGGCGACCGACGTGCTCGTCGAGGGGCGGCACTTCCGCCGGGACTGGTCGAGCGCGCGGGACGTGGGGCACCGGGCCGCGGCGGCGAACCTCGCCGACATCGCCGCGATGGGGGCCACCGGCACCGCGCTGCTCGTCGCGCTGTGCGCCCCGCCCGACCTGGAGGTGGCCTGGGCTGAGG
>VSCG01000025.1:0-30853 GCA_047459115.1 Micromonosporaceae bacterium | reverse complement strand
CTAGGTGCCCACGGGCGCCGGCGGCGCCTGCCGGTCGGGCCGTTCCGTCGCCGATCCGGTCGGCTCCGGCGCCGCCTCGGTGGGCTCGTCCGCGCGGGGCTCGTCCGCGCGCGGCTCCTCGGCTTGCGGCGCCCCGGTCGGCTCCCGGTCCGCCGGGCGGCCCATCAGCCGGGGACCGAGGCCGGCCACCGCGACCGAGCCGGCGAGCCCGGTCAGCACCGCGTACGGCGCCACGAGGTACGCCGAGATCTCCCCTGACGAGACCTCGGTCAGTGTCGGCGCGACCAGCAGGTAGACGGCGGCGACGAGCAGCGGGCCGATGGCGCCGGAGACGGCCACGCCGAGCGCGCTGTCGCCGCGCCGCGCAGCCGGCAGCGCCGCGAGCACACCGATGAGCAGCGCCGAGCCGAGCGTGAACAGCGCCTGCCAGACGTTGATGTTCGGTACGTCCGGCCCGGACGAGGTGAACTGCCAGACCGCGAGCTGTGTGGTGACGCCATCCCGGCCGGCGGTGACGCCGTCGATGACCGTGGCCACCGCGAGCAGCCAGAACCAGCCGAGCGACGCGATCATGTTCGCCGTGACGGCGCGGGCCGCCAGCACGCCCGGGGCGACAACGAGGCCCAGGATCACGCCGACCAGGGCGTACCCACCGGCGATCGCCTCCGGAGCGGAGGTGGCGGGATGGTCGACGACCCGGGCGGGCACCGTCACCAGCGGGACAGTCACCAGCGCGCCGATCGCGGCCGAGAGCGCGAGCACACCCCGCCGCAGTGAGGTGGTGACCTTGGCGCGTACCGTGCCCGTGCGGTGCCCGGCGGCTGCCTGGGCGGCGTCGAGCCGCGCCGCGCAGACCGCGCCGACCGCGACCGAGGTGGCGGCTATCCAGGTCGCCCAGGCGAGGCTGGTCACCCACGCGTTCTCGCCCTCGCCGCCGGCCTGCGACGGCCATGCCACGATGCCCAGTCCATAACCGACACCGAGCTGGGCAGCGGCCACGCCAGCGGCGGTCCCGCCCGCGGCTGTGATCGAGGCTAGCCAGCGACGTGCGGACATGCCGGGCAGCGTACGCCCAAGCGGTGAGCCCGGTCGACCCCTGCGACACGGTCGGTTCCCCGACCGGCTGATTGCGCTCTGGCGGGCGCGTCGCACACTCGGTACGTCGAGGGAGGAGCCACATGAGTCAGCCGCATGAGCCCGGGCGGACCGAGGAGCAGGCGCGGGGCAACCTCGGTCTGATCGCCGCCGCCGCCACCGCGGTGGTGGTGCTCGCGCTCATCGGCGGTACGACGGGCTATCTGCTCGCCGGCGGCGTGGCCGCCGACCCGAGCGGCCCGCCCTCGTCGCCGACCGCGAGCGCCAGCGCATCGGCCATCTCGACGCCACCCTCGTCCTCCGTCTCGGCGACCGTGTCGGCGCCGCCCAGCACGTCCGCGAGCCCGGCCCCGCCTGACGGGTTCAGGCTGCCCGACGTGACCGATATGGACTTCGAGGACGCCTTCCGGCAGTTGCGCGCGCAGCGTCTCGGGGTACAGGTGTTCTTCGGGTCGGTGGGCGACAGCCGTATGGTCACCCGCACCGAACCGCCCGCGGATGAGCTCGTGTGGCCCGGCATCACGGTCAAGCTCTTCGTCGCCGGGCGACCACCACTGGCCACCGTGCCGGGCGTCGTCGGCCTGCCCTGCAACGACGCCGGCCGCCGTGTCGCCGAGCACGGGCTGACCCCGCGCTACGAGATCGGCCGCAGCGGCCGCGTCTGGCGCCAGGACCCCGCACCGGGCGACGACACGGTGCGCTGGAACGACCAGGTGCGGCTGTTCTGCGCCGCGGCGTCGCCGAGCCCGACCTCGGGCTGACCGCGGCCCGGCCGGACGCCGGCCCGGCCAGACGTCGGTTCGGCTGGGATCAGTGGCGCCGGCGCGGATCGGCAGCGGCGGCACGGCTTCGCGACGGAGCGCGCCCGCGCGCCGGGCGCCCGGCCGGCCCGAGATTGGCCTTATACAACCCGTCGACCTGTACGAATATCGAGCGGCGTTCGACGGCATCCCCGGCCCCGTTGAGCTCGTAGCCGTCGAGCCAGACCCACCCACGGCAGGTGAGCCAGTCGTGTACGCGGATGACCCGGAAGAGGAGTGGCTCGAGAAACTGAACGCTGGCCGCGCTGGTAACGCGGAGAACGTCGCCCGATCGTGGTATCACCTCGACTCCCGCCCCCTACCTAGCCGTTGGACAATTCTGGGCGGTTGGCCGGGCATGAAGCCCCGAGCCGCTCGCCACGGCAGGCACCCTGGCACCCCCATCGGAGCGCAGCCCGCAGAGCACACTGGCGCCTGCCCCGGCTGCCTCCACCAACCCCCAGGTACGGGTCCGAGGACATCCCTCAGTTGTGCCGAAAGGTCAACTGTGAGTGACCTGGCCCGTACGCACAGCTTGCACCCTCACTCCAATCAATGCAAGTCGCAACTCTGTTTCCGAATGTCACCCCGGCCGTGCCCGAAGACGTCCTTGATGTCCGCCGCGATCCGGCGGAGACTATGCGCGGCTTTCGTGGCGGGCCCGGATCGCCGTCGCGCTACGCGGCGGGGCCGTGCTCCATCCTGGCCGTCTGCATCCTGACGGGAAATGACCGACGATGCCTGTGTGGACAGGCGACGACGCTAGTCGACAGTGGCGGAGTGATTTCGTGACCGAGCGACGCAGCCCCACCGTCCGCAGGCGCCGGCTCGGGCACGAGTTGCGCCGCCTACGGGAGCGAGCCGGCCTGACGATCGACGACGTGGCCGCCCAGATGGTCTGCTCCGCGTCGAAGATCTCGCGCATCGAGACCGGACACAGCGGGGTGAC
This sequence comes from Micromonosporaceae bacterium, assembly GCA_047459115.1. Lineage (GTDB taxonomy): Bacteria > Actinomycetota > Actinomycetes > Mycobacteriales > Micromonosporaceae > VSCG01. Next base: position 28,009 of record VSCG01000025.1, on the reverse strand, counting down.
GCCGCGCGACGTGCGCCACCTGCTCGACATCTACGGGGTGGCCGGCCCCGAGGGCGACGAGTTGGTGCAGATCGCCCGTGACGCGCGTCAGAAGGGCTGGTGGCACCCGTACAGCAGCGTCCTGACCAGCGCATACGTCGGGCTGGAGGCGGAGGCCGCCACGATTCGGGCGTACGAGCAGCAGGTTGTTCCGGGCCTGTTGCAGACGGCGGAGTACGCCCGCGCGATGCTGCGAGCCGCGCGGCCGGACATCGGTGCGGACGAGGTCGAGCGCCGGGTGCACGTCCGGATGCGCCGCCAGTCGTTGCTTGAAAGGGAGCACCCGATCGACCTGTGGGCGGTACTGGATGAGGCCGTGCTGAGCCGCCCCGTCGGCGGCGACACCGTGATGCGCCGACAGTTGACGGCCCTCGCCGAGGCCGCCGACCGGCCCGGCGTGACCCTGCAGGTCCTGCCCTTCGAGGCCGGGGCGCACGCGGGGATGGACGGCACATTCACTATCCTCAGCTTCCCGAACCCGGCCGACCCCCCGGTCGTGTTCGCGGAGAACGCCACCGGCGGGCTGTTCATCGAGAAGCACGAAGAGCTGCGCAAGTACGAGTTCATTTTCCAGCGCATCCGCGCGACGGCCCTCCCGCCGGAGGAGTCCGTTTCCTTCATCGCCAAGCTGGCAAAGGAGCCACTGTGGAAGTCGAGGTCAAGGGGTACCGGGTCGACCTGAGCCGCGCCGAGTGGCGCAAGAGCTCGCGGAGCGGCCCCAACTGCGACAACTGCGTCGAGGTCGCCTTCGTCGACGGCGCGATCGCGGTCCGTGACTCGAAAAACCCCGAGGGACCTGTCTTGATCTTCACGCCCGCGGAGTGGGACGCGTTCGTCGCCGGCACCAAGGACGGTGAGTTCGACGTCTAGCGGGCGGTCCCGCACCCGGCACCCCTAGCACATGTTCCGCCGTCGCCTGTCCTGCTTGTGCTCGTTGTACCCGTTAGGGGGGTAATGGGTGACGCGCACGAGGTGCCGGGGGTGAAGGATGAAGAAGGGATCGGACAGCCGGGGCAACGCCCAGGCCACGCACGACCGGTTCGCGGGGCAGGCCGAGTACCGCGGCGGGCAGGTGGACATCGAGCCCGGCGACGAGAGCCTGGACGACGACCTGACCAGCCAGATGGCGGTCGCCGGCCGGCCCTCGCTCGCCGACCTGGACGTGCTGGCCGAACCGGCGTTCCCATCCGGCTGGCTGGAGGAGTCGGGCGGATCGCTCGCCGACCACCCGCTGTTGCGCGGGCTCCTGCTGGAACTGCCGCCGAAGGGGACGGTTCCGGCGGCCGATTGGCTGGACCGGTGGTTCGACGCCGCCCGCTCGATCCTGGAGCTGCTCTACATGCAGGAGAGCCACCGCCGTTGAGCCGAGCCGGCTCCCGGATTTGGTTGATCATGAGGTTGGCAGCGCGAAACGCCGAGTGCGGCGCTGCCAACCTCATGATCAACACGGGCTACGGGGCGCCGTGGGTCGACGGCGGGACTCACTAGGGTTGACGCCATGACGGCCGCGAAGATCGAGCTGCATGTGCACCTGGAGGGCACGATCCGCCCCGCGACGCTGTTGGAGATCGCGAAGCGCAACGACCAGCCCCTGCCCGCCTCCACAGTGGAGGAGGTCGAGCGGCTCTACGAGTTCACCGACTTCGAGCACTTCATCCAGGTGTGGATCCTCACCACCAACTGCCTGCGCACCGCCGACGACTTCCGGCGGGTGGTGGTGGAGTACGCGGCCGAGGCGGCCCGGTTCGGCGCGGTCTACATCGAAGGCATCTTCTCGCCGGCCGAGCGGGTGCAGCGCGGCGTCGGGTGGGACGAGGTCTTCACCGGCTACACCGAGGGTGTCGTCGAGGCGTACGAGCGCTTCCAGGTGACCGTCAACCTCACCCCGGACATCTACCGCGGGCTGGACCCCGAGTTGGCCGAGGAGTGCGCCCGGTACGCCGTGCGCTACCGCGACCGGGGCGTGGTCGGCTTCGGGCTCGGCGGGTCGGAGGCGGCGACCCCGGCGGCGTCGTACGCGCGAGCCTTCGCCATCGCCCGCGACGGCGGGCTCGGGCTGGTGCCGCACGCCGGGGAGTCCGCCGGCCCCGAGTCGGTCCGTGAGGTCCTCGCCTTCGACCCGGCGCGCATCCGCCACGGTATCCGGGCGGTCGAGGATCCGGGCGTGCTGAAGGAGATCGTCGACCGCGGGCTGGTGCTCGACGTCTGCCCGACCTCGAACCTGCGCACCCGGGTGGTCGACACCCTCGACGCGCATCCGCTGCCGGCGCTGCGCGCCGCCGGCGTCCCCTGCACCATCAACACCGACGACCCCGCGATGTTCGGCACGGATCTGGGGCGGGAGTACGACATCGCGCAGCGGCTCGGCGTCACCGCCGCGGACGCGTACGCCGCCGGCCTGGCCGGTGCTCTGTGCGACGAGGCCACCCGCTCCCGCCTCGCGGCGCTCGCGCCGTGAACGCGAGGCCGGCCTGCACGTCAGTTTGACCAATGTGGACGAACAGCTGCGGGCGAGCCCGCATGCTCAGCAGAAGATCTCCGCGGGGGCCACGAGACTGGCACTCTGGTGAGTTGTCCACAACCAGGACCCGTCTTCACGAGATATCCACAGGCGGCACCGGGCGTCTTCACGAACGGCCAATACAGTGCCAAGGCGTGGACGGACGCCGCCGGATCCTGGTCGTGGAGGACGAGCGGACCATCGCCGAGTCGGTGGCCGCGCGGCTGCGCGCCGAGGGCTTCGCCGTCGACCTCGCCGCCGACGGACCGACCGCCGTGGCCGTCGCCGCCCGGACCAGGCCCGATCTCGTGGTACTCGACGTCATGCTGCCCGGGTTCGACGGCCTGGAGGTGTGCCGGCGCATCCAGGCCGAACGCCCGGTGCCCGTGCTCATGCTCACCGCCCGCGACGACGAGACCGACGTGCTCGTGGGGCTCGCGGTCGGGGCCGACGACTACCTGACCAAGCCGTTCTCGGTGCGCGAACTCGCGGCCCGGGTGCACGCCCTGCTCCGGCGGGTCGAGCGGGCCAGACAGGCGGCGGCCGAGCCGTTGCCGCAACTGGCCCTCGGCGACCTGGAGATCAACCAGGTGGAGCGGCGGGTACGCCGGGCCGGCGTGGAGGTGCACCTGACACCCACCGAGTTCGACCTGCTGGTGCACCTCGCCCGGCGACCGCGCGCGGTGCTGCCCCGCGAGCGACTGCTCGCCGAGGTGTGGGGGTGGTCGGACGCGTCTGGCAGCCGCACCGTGGACAGCCACATCAAAGGGCTGCGTCGCAAGCTCGGGGCGGACCTGATCCGCACCGTGCATGGCGTCGGGTACGCGCTCGAGGTGTCATCGTGATCGGTCTGCCCCGCCCGCTCGACCCGCTGCGTTCGATCAAGCTGAAGCTCGCCATCCTGCTGGTCGGCTCCGGCGCCGCCGGGTTCGCCTACTTCTGGTACATGATCGGATGGATCCCGCCCACCACCTCGATCACCGCGCTGGGCCTGGCTCTGCTCACGTCGCAGGTGCTCGCGCACGGCATGACCTCCCCGCTACGGGAGATGACCGCGGCCGCGCGGGCGATGGCGCGCGGCGACTACAGCCGGCGGGTGCGCGCCACCTCCCGCGACGAGGTGGGGGAGCTGGCCCGGGCGTTCAACCAGATGGCCGCCGACCTGGCCGCCGCGGACCGGCAGCGGCGCGAGCTGATCGCCAACGTCTCGCACGAACTGCGCACGCCGATCAGCGCCCTGCAGGCGGTGCTGGAGAACCTCGTCGACGGGGTGGCCACGCCCGATCCCGACACGCTGCAGGCCGCGCTCGCGCAGACCCAGCGGCTCGGCCGTCTGGTCGCCGAGCTGCTGGACCTGTCGCGGATCGAGGCCGGCGTGGCGCCGCTGCGCCGTGCGGAGTTCTCGGTTGGACCGCTGCTGGACGAGGCGGTCAGCCAGGCGGCGATGACCGCCGAGGCGGCGGACCGCTCGGTCACCTTCCGGGCCGAGGCCGTGCCGCCCGCCATGCGCGGGTACGGGGACCGCGAGCGGCTGCATCAGGTGCTGGCGAACCTGCTCGACAACGCGGCCCGGCACAGCCCTCCGGGCGGCACGGTGACCCTCGCCGCCGCGAAGCGGCCCGACGCCCTGCTGCTCGAGGTGACCGACGAGGGCCCCGGGATTCCGCCGGAGCAGCGGGCACGGGTCTTCGAACGGTTCACCCGGGGCGACCGCGCGAGCGGACGCGACGGCGGCACGGGGCTCGGGTTGGCGATCGCGCGCTGGGTGGTGGACCTGCACGGCGGCACCATCGCGGTCGTTGACGAGCCCGGCACCGGCGTCGACGGCCCGGCCCGCGGACCGGGGTGCCGGATCCGCGTCACCCTGCCCCTCAGCCGAAAGGACCCCTGACGTGCCCGAGACCTCCGGGACCCCTGAGACCCCGGCACCCCGCTCGGTGCGGTACCGGCGTCGCCGGACCGTACGGGTCGTGAAGGCCACCGCAACGGAATCCACTGTCGACAAGTCGGGGACAGAAGCGGCCGCCAGGGGCGGGCCCAGCACGGACCGGCCGACCGCGAGTGTGGACCTGGCCCCGGCCCCAACCACGGGCGCCCAGGCTGCCGAGACGGCGGGCGTTCCGGCCGCCCCGCCCGGCTTCTTCGCCCTTCACTGGCCCGGACCCGGGCGCACCGCGCCCCCGGCCGCGCTCGCCGCGGTCGGCGTGACCGGGCTGGTCGCCGCCGCGAGCCTGCCGCTGGATCGCCCGGGCATCGGCTGGCTGTGCACCGGCCTCGCCGCCGCGGCCGCCACCAGCGTCGTCGCCCGCCGCGCGGCCACGTCCGCGTCGCCCCTCTCCATCGGCGCCAAGCTGCGCCGGGTCGCCTGGGGCACGGCCACGCTCGCCCTGCTCGCCGTGGGCCTGTTCCGGGCCGCCGGATGGCTGTTCACGCTCTGCGTCCTCACCGCGCTCGTCACCGGGTCACTCGCCGTGGGCGGAGGCACCACCGTGGCCGGCATGGTCCGTGGCGCGTTCGCGGTGCCGCTCGCCGCGCTGCGGGCCCTGCCCTGGGGCACCCGCGGCCTGGCCGCGCTGCGCGGCGCCACCGGTGTGTCGGTCGTCCGACTGGTCGCCACCGGCGCGGTGACCGTGCTGCTGCTCGGCGCCTTCGGCGCGCTGTTCGCGAGCGCGGACGCCGCGTTCGCCGCCGTCGCCGCTGACCTGCTGCCCGACATCGGCATCGCCACCGTGATCCGTTGGATCTTTGTGTTCACCGTTGTTGGGCTCGGCACGCTCGGCGCGGCGTACCTGGTCAGCGCCCCACCCGACCTCGACGGCGCCGGCGGCGCGCGGCGGGCCCGGTTGCGCCGCGTCGAGTGGGCGCTGCCGGTCGGCCTGCTCGACCTGCTCTTCGCCGGGTTCGTCCTGGTGCAGTTGACCGTGCTGTTCGGCGGCGCCACCCACGTGCTGCGCACCGCGGACCTCACCTACGCCGAATACGCCCGCGGTGGCTTCTGGCAACTTCTGTTCGTCACCGCGCTGACGCTGCTCGTGCTCGGCGCCGCCGCGCGCTGGGCCCCGCGCGACACCATGCTGGACCGTCTGCTGGTCCGCACACTGCTCGGCGCGTTGGCCGCGCTCACCCTGGTCGTGGTGGCGTCCGCGCTCTACCGGATGCACGTGTACGAGCAGGCGTACGGCTTCACCCGGCTGCGGCTGTTCGTGCAGGCTGTCGAAGTCTGGCTGGGCGGAGTGTTCCTCATGGTGCTGATCGCGGGAGTACGGCTGCGGGCCAGGTGGCTGCCGCAGGCGGTGGCCGCAAGCGCCGTGGCCGTCCTGCTCGGCCTCGCCGCGTTGAATCCGGACCGGCTCATCGCGGAGCGCAACATCGACCGCTATGTCGCCGACGGCCAGCTCGACGTGTCCTACCTCGCGGAACTGTCCGCCGACGCGGTGCCGGCACTGGAACGGCTGGACGGGCCCCAGCGCGACTGCGCACAGCGGTTCCTGATCGACGACCTGCGCGACGATCCGGACGACTGGCGGGGATTCAACCTGGCCCGGGCCACCGCCCGCGACATTCTGGCCGGCCGATCACGGGCAGCCGAGACGGCGTGCTCGACCTGGGTGCGCTGAGGCCCGCCACCGACATGACGGCCGCCCCTGGGGCGGGCCGGGCCTCCGACCAGAGGACGACGCGGACTCCTTCCATGGCAGGACCGGGGGGTATGGCCGGGCGGCTACCGTCGAGAGCGTGACGGACAACGGGAAGGGACCCGCGCTCGCGCTGCGCGGGCTGGTCAAGCGGTTCGCGGAGAAGGTCGCCGTAGCCGGGGTGGACCTGGACGTGCCGGCCGGCTCGTTCTTCGGGCTGCTCGGCCCGAACGGCGCCGGCAAGACGACCACTCTGTCGATGGCCGTGGGCCTGCTGCGCCCCGACGCCGGTCGGGCGTTCGTGCTCGGGTACGACGTGTGGGCGGATCCGGTGGAGGCCAAGCGGCGCCTCGGGGTGCTGCCCGACGGAGCGCGTCTGTTCGACCGGCTCACCGGCGCTGAGCTGCTGGCCTACACCGGGCAGTTGCGCGGGATGGACCCCGAGGTCGTGGACCAGCGCGCCCGGGAGCTGCTCGACGTGCTGGCGCTCGCCGACGCCGGCCGCACCCTCGTGATCGACTACTCGGCCGGCATGAAGAAGAAGATCGGGCTCGCCTGTGCGATGCTGCACGCCCCGCGCCTGCTCGTGCTCGACGAGCCGTTCGAGGCGGTCGACCCGGTCTCCGGCGCGCTGATCCGCGACATCCTCCAGCGGTACGTGGCCGGGGGTGGCACGGTCATCTTCTCCAGCCACGTGATGGAGGTGGTGGAGCGGCTGTGCAGCCATGTGGCGATCCTCGCCGAGGGCTCGATCAAGGCCGTCGGATCGCTGGCCGAGGTACGTGGCGAGCGCAGCCTGGAGCAGGTCTTCGTGGAGACCGTCGGCGGGCGTATCGCGACCGGTGAGGAGCTGTCGTGGCTGTAGGTGCGGCCGGTGTCAAGCCCGCTCGCCCGGTCACCGTCGGCACGTTCGCGCGGCTGAAGCTGCGTGTGCTGGCCAACTCGATGCGCGGCCAGGCCTGGCGGGTGACGCTCTTCGTCCTCGGCGCCCTCGGCGGGCTGTTCGTCGCCGGCGTCGGCTTCTTCACCTTCCTGATCTCCGGGATCGGAGAGCGCTCGGAAGCGGCGGTGCTGCTGCCCGTCTTCGGCGGCGGGGGTCTCGTGCTCGCCTGGGTGCTCGGGCCGCTGATCTGGACCGGTGTGGACGAGACCCTGGACCCGACGCGGTTCGCGCTGCTGCCGCTGCCGCGCCGGACGCTGATCGCCGGCCTGCTCACCGGGGCGCTGCTGGGCATCCCGGCGGTGGCCACGCTGATCGCCACCTCGGGCCTGGTGGCCGGTGCCGGGATGCGCGGCGGGGTGGCCGCCGCGGTCGCGCAGGCGGTGGGCGTGCTGCTCGGGCTGCTGCTGTGCGTGACGGCGAGCCGGGCGATGACGAGCGCTTTCGCGTCGCTGCTGCGGGCCCGTCGCACGCGCGACCTCGCCGCGGTCGTGCTCGCGCTGCTCGCCGCGATGATCGGGCCGCTGCAGATCGGGATCGGGACGGCGGTCCAGGAGGCGAGTTTCGAGGACCTCGCGCGGATCGCCGAGCCGCTCGGCTGGACCCCGCTCGCCGCGCCGTACCTGATCGGGTTCGACGTCGCCGCCGGGCGGCCCGGTGCGGCCGTGGCCCGGCTGGTGATCGCGCTCGGTGCCATCGCCCTGCTGCTGTGGTGGTGGTCGCGGACCGTGGAGTCCGCGATGGTCGGCGCGGCGGCCGCGGGCACCGCGCGCGACCGGCGCGGCTCCCCCGGCGGCCCGGTGGCCCAGCTCTACCCACGGCTGCTCGGCTGGTTGCCGCGCAACCAGTACGGTGCGCTGGTGGCGCGCGACCTGCGGTACTGGTGGCGTGACCCACGTCGGCGGGCCGGCTTGATCACCATGGCCGTGGTGGGGGTGGTCGTGCCGCTGATGGTGAACTTCGTCGGCCTGCAGGCGGCCACCGGTTCGGACATCACGCTCTCGCCCGGGATCGTCGCGGCGTCGATGCTGTTCGTGGGGTCGCTGGCCGCGGTCTCGATCGCCAACCAGTTCGGCTACGACGGTTCGGCCTACTCGATGCACCTGGTGGTCGGGGTGCCCGGGCGGGTCGAGATGCGGGCCCGGGCGGTGGCCTTCTCGCTGATCATGGTGCCGCTGCTGCTGGTGATCGCGACCGTGTTCGCCGTGGTGCTCGCCGATCCGGGTGTGCTCGCCGCGCTGCTCGGGGCGTTGTTCGCCGCGTACGGCACCGGCTTGGCGGCGAATCAGTTGATCTCGATCTTCGGAGCGTACGCCATGCCGGAGACCTCCAACCCGTTCGCGATCAGCACCGGTGCGGGTATAGCCAAGAGCATGCTCGCCTTCGTGGCGCTCTTCGCCGGCCTGGCGCTGGCCGCGCCGCTGACGGTGGCCGCCGTGCTGCTGCCGCCGGCGTGGTCGTGGATCCTGCTCCCGCTCGGGGCCGGGTACGGGCTGGCCGCGGCGTCGCTGGGCAGCTACATCGCCGGAGACGTGCTGGACCGGCGCGCCCCGGAGCTGCTGGCCACGGTCACCCCGAACCGGTGAGGGCACGATGACCGGGCCGGGCGCGCACATCCACTCCACCGATCCGTTCGCCACGCCCGAGGCCGCCCGTTCCCCGGTACGCCGGCTGCGGGGCCGGCTCGCGGCGGCGGTGACGCTGTGGACGGCGCCGGGGCCGGCCGGCCTGACCGTCTCCTCGACGCTGGTCGCCGACGGCGAACCGGCCCGCCTGCTCGGCCTGATCGACGAGGAGTCGGATCTGTGGACCGCGGTGCGCACGGCGGGGGTCTTCACCGTCGCGCCGCTGCGGTCCGCGCACCGGCAGGTCGCCGACCGCTTCGCCGGGCTGATGCCCGCCCCCGGCGGCCCGTTCGCCGGGCACGAGTGGCGCGAGACGCGGTACGGCCCGGTGCTCGCCGGGCTGGATACGTGGGCCGGCTGCCGCCTGGACACGGCCCGGCCGGTCGGCTGGGCGCTGCTGGTCGAGGCGACCGTGGTCGAGGTGACGGTCGGGGCCGGTGACGAGGACCCGCTGGTGCACTTCCGGGGGCGTTACCACACGCTCGACGGCCGCTGACCGTCCACCACTTTCGGGGAAAGTGCCGACTAGATGATCTCCAGGCGGGCACTTTCCCCGAAAGTGCGTGGGGAATCGGTCACGATATGGTGAGCGCCATGGCGGTTGTGCGGCAGCGGTTCGGACCGGGCCATCGCATCCTGGTCACCGGCGGAGCGGGGCTTGTGGGCTCGCACGTCGTGGAGATGCTGCTCGCCCGGGGCTGCGCCGTCGTCACCGTGGACAACTTCTCCACGGGCAGCAAGGAGAACCTGTCCCACCTCCTCGACGAGCCCGGGTTCACCGTGGTCGAGGCGGACATCTCCGACGGGCTGCCCCTCCACCACCCGGCGGTCGCCCAGCGGTTCGACGCGATCATGCACCTCGCCTCGCCGGCGAGCCCCACCGACTTCACCACCATGCCGATCGAGATCCTGCGGGTCGGCTCGGTGGCCACGCTGCACCTGCTCGACCGGGCGGTCGCCGACCGCGCACGCTTCATCCTGGCCTCGACCTCGGAGGCGTACGGGGACCCGCTCGTGCACCCGCAGCCGGAGTCGTACTGGGGCAACGTCAACCCCGTCGGGGTGCGCAGCGTCTACGACGAGAGCAAGCGCTTCGCCGAGGCCGCCACCGCCGCCTACCACCGCTTCCACGGCCTCGACACCGGCATCGTGCGGATCTTCAACACGTACGGCCCGCGGATGCGGCCCGACGACGGCCGGGCCATCCCGACGTTCATCACGCAGGCGCTGCGCGGTGAGCCGATCACCGTGCACGGCACCGGCGAGCAGACCCGGTCGATCTGCTACGTGGAGGACCTGGCCCGCGGCATCGTCGCGCTGCTCGACTCGCAGGAGACCGGCCCGATCAACATCGGCACCGAGAACGAGGTGACGATGCGCGAGCTCGCCGAGATGATCGTCTCGCTGACCGGGAGCCGTTCGGAGATCGTCTTCACCGAACGGCCGGCCGACGATCCCGAGCGGCGCCGCCCGGATCTCACGCTCGCGCGTACCCGGCTGGGCTTCGAGCCGTCGGTGCCGCCGGCGGAGGGGCTGCGGCGCACGATCGAGTACTTCGCGTCGCGGCTGGCCACGGACGGGACCTGATCCCGTCGGGCACGCCGGCTGCCGGTGCGCCGCCCGGCCCGGCCCGGATCCCGTTGTTTCGCGGGCCCGCCGTTTCATGTCGATGCGCCGTGGCTGACCGGCTGATTCGCCCGACTTCCGTACCCTGGGTGACATGGCGACCAGCTCCCCGCGTCACGACGACTCCGCGCGTCCGCGGCGCGTGTACGGCAAGGCGAGCGTGCGCCGGTCCCCAAGACCGGATGAACCGGGGCATATCCGTAGCGCGGCTGCGGGCCGGGCGCGGGTCCCGTCCGGCGGCGGAACAGTGCATGTGTCACGGTCTGTGAACAACGGCGGCGGCCCGCCGCGCCGCATCCGGCCCCGCTGGGGTCGGATCGCCCTGGTCGCCGGGGCGCTGCTCACCGTGCTCGGCCTCATCGTGGGCGTCGGCGGCTGTCTGTACGTGCGCAAGCTCAACGACGACCTCGCCCGGATCGACCCGTTCTCGGCGATCACCGGTGACCGGCCCACCAAGACGGTGGAGGGTTCGCTCAACATCCTGTTGCTCGGTAGCGACTCCCGGAACCCGGACCAGCCCGAAGGCGACAACGGCGCGGCCCGCACGGACACCATCATCGTCCTGCACATCCCGTCAAGACAGGACGAGGCCTATCTGGTCTCCATCCCGCGGGACCTGTACGTGCACGTGCCGAGGAGCCCCGACGGTCAGTTCGGCGACCGGCAAGCCAAGATCAACGCGGCGTACGCGTGGGGTGGGGTGCCACTGATGGTGCAGACCGTCGAGGGGTACACCGGCCTGCGGATGGATCACGTCGTGGTCATCGACTTCTTCGGCTTCAAGGATGTGACCGACGCGCTCGGCGGCGTCGAGATGAACGTAGAGCAGGACATCACCTCGATCCATCCGCCGCACCGACAGTTCAAGAAGGGCCTGAACCAGTTCACCGGCGAGGAGGCGCTGGACTACGTCCGGCAGCGCTACCAGTTCCCGGACGGCGACTTCGCCCGGATGCGCCACCAGCAGGAGTTCCTGAAGGCGCTGCTGGACAAGGCGGTGAGCACCGGCACGGTGACCAACCCGGTCAAGCTGAACGCCTTCCTCAAGGCGGCCACGAAGGCAATCAAGGTGGATCAGCACTTCTCGCTGGTCGACATGGCGCTGCAGTTCCGTGGCCTGCGCAGCGACGACCTGACGTTCCTGACCGCTCCCCACGCGGGCACGGACATGATCGACGGGCAGAGTGTCGTGCTCTCCGATCAGGAGAAGGCCGCCGCGATGTTCGACGCGATGGCCAAGGACACCATGGCCGAGTGGATCGCCGCGAATCCCAAGCCGACCCGTTGAGCCGGGCGGGTGAGCCAGGAGGTCCCACTTCTACCGGCGTGGGCGGACATTCCTCCCATAGCATCACGATCCACTGACGGCTGTTGGCCCCACCTGGTCGCGGTTCCGTAAAGTGACCGGCGTGTCGAGCCGTACCTACCGGTCCACGGCCTCTGTGGGGTCGGGCACCTACCGGTCTGCGGGCGCCGGAGAGCAGGGCCACGCGCCCGCCCCGGTGCGCCCGTCCGCTCCCAAACGCAAACAGCCGGGCCGCACCAAGGGCACAGGACCGAGCGGTAGGAAGCGGCGCAAGGACCCGCTCTGGGCCAAACTCCTGATCGTCTTCGGTGCCCTGCTCATGATGACCAGCGGCGGCGCGATCGTCGGCAGCAGGATCCTGCTCAGCCAGGTCACCGACAGCGTGAACCAGGACAACCTGCTGGGCGACGCGGCGGGTCCCGGGGGCAACAACATCGACGGCCCGATCAACCTGCTGCTGCTCGGCCTCGACTTCCGCGACAACGGCCAGAACGACCTCGTCCGGGCGGACACGATCATCATCCTGCACATCCCGGCCTCGCACGACCAGGCGTACCTCGTCTCCATCCCGCGCGATCTGTACGTCAAGATCCCGGACTACCCGAAGAACAAGTTCAAGGGCTACAGCACCAAGATCAATGCAGCCTTCGCGTACGGCCACCGGGGCGAGGGCACGGAGCGCGAGAAGCGGGCCCGCGGCGTCGAGCTCCTCGCGTTGACCATCCAGCAGAACCTCGCCCCCATCACCTTCAACGGCGCGGCGATCATCGACTTCGCCGGCTTCGAGAAGATCCTGCGCGAACTCGGCAGTGTCACGATCTACGTGGATCAGGAGGCGGAGTCGATCCACCTGGCGGAGAACGCGGAGGGCAAGCTTCAGCGGGTCTGGTACGACGACACCCGCGGCAAGGTGATGGACGTGCTGCCGGGCTACGCGCCGGTGAAGTACAAGCCGGGCTGGCAGGAGCTGTCTCCGGAGAAGGCGCTGGACTACTCCCGCATCCGCAAGGGCCTGAAGTTCGGCGACTACGATCGGCAGCGCCATCAGCAGCAGTTGATCAAAGCGATGGCCAAGAAGGCGACCAGCGCGGGCATGCTCACCAGTCCGGGCAAGCTGCTGCGGGTGGCCGAGGCGGCGGGCGAGGCACTCACCATCGACACCCGGGGTGTGCCGCTCGAGGACTTCTTCTTCACCCTGCAGGGCGTGACCGCCAACGACATGGTGCTGGTGAAGACGAACGCCGGCAAGACCAACTCGCTCGAGAACGGCTCCGAGGCGCTCACCGAGGAGTCGAAGCAGATGTTCCAGGCGGTGCGCGACGGCACGCTCATGGAGTGGCTGACGACGCACCCCCACTTCATCGCCAACACGGGCTGAGGCGGCACCGGCCAGCCGCAGCCGGCCCGCCGGTGCCCGGGCCCGGGAGCGCGATCGTCGATCATCGACGGGCGTGCGCCCCGCAGGTACAGTGAGCGCAGCGGCCGGAGGGGGCTCGGGCGGTGACGACGGGGACGAATGAGCCCATCCCTACGGCGACGCCCAGCGCTCGGGCGACGTCGGCGGGCGGTCCGCTGTGGGCTAAGGCCTGCATCGCGTTAGGCGCCACCCTGGTGCTGCTCTCGGCCGGGACGATCGCCGCGATCGAAGGGCTGGCGCACCGGTACGAGGCCGCGGTGCAGCGGGGCGAACTCATCGCACCCGAGGCCCGGCAGAGCACCGTACCAGAGCAGACGTCGTCGATCACCGGCCCGCTCAACTTCCTGCTCATCGGATCGGACTACCGTGCCGGCCGCCCGGGCGACGGGCAGCGGGCAGACACGATCATCATCGCGCACGTGCCGCGGACGCTGGACCGCGCGTACCTGATCTCCATCCCCCGCGACCTGCTCGTGCGGATCCCGCCCTTCCCCGCCAGCTCCTACCCGGGTGGCCAAGGCAAGATCAACGGGGCGTTCCAGTTCGGCGGCCCGGGCAAAGGCGCGCAACTGCTCTCCGCCACGCTGAGCCAGCTCACCGGCGTCGCGTTCAACGGCGCCGCGATCGTCGACTTCGAGGGTTTCCGGACCGCCGTCGACGTGCTCGGCGGCGTCTACCTCTGCGTGGACACGCGGGTGGCCTCCAACCACCTCGGCGTGGACCGCGACGGGCGGATCCTGCAACTGTGGGCCGACGAGAGCGGGCGCATCCAGGGGGTTCCGCCGGGCGGGCGCCCGTACGTGTTCGAAGAGGGCTGCCACCGCATGAACGGCATGGTCGCGCTGGACTACGCGCGGCTGCGGTACGGCCTGCCGGCCGGCGACTACGACCGGCAGCGCAACCAGCAGAAGTTCCTCAAGGCGCTGTTCCAGGAGGCGACCCGGGCCGGCCTGGTGGGCAACCCCATCAAGTTCGACGAGTTCGTACGCGCGGTCGGCTCCAGCTTGACGGTGGACACGGGTGAGCTCGGCCTCGCCGACTTGATCTTCGGGCTGCGCAACGTCACCCCCAGCCGGCTGGTCGGCGTGAAGGTGCCCTCCGAGCCGCGCATCATCAACGGGGTCTCGTACGTGGTCGCGCTCGCCGAGGCGGAGTCCCTCTACCAGGCGATCCGCGAGGACACGCTGGAGGAGTGGGTGGCCGCGCATCCGACGTGGGCCGAACAGCTCTGACCACCGAGCGGCCCTGAACGGTGGCCGGCGGGCCGGTCGATTTGGTGGGGAAGGAGGGAGTTGAACCCTCACGCCCTTTCGGGCACACGGACCTGAACCGTGCGCGTCTGCCATTCCGCCACTTCCCCGCGGCGTAGCGCATCCGGCACCCGGTGCGGTGGACGCCACACCGGGCCTGGGGCGGGGCCTGCGACGGGCCGAGCCGGCGAAGGTCCCGCCATGGAGCGCCGATGAAGCGTAACATGAGCCAGCCGATCGGCGCGCGGACGGGGAGTGCGGCCGCCCGATACCATCAGTCCTCGGAACCCGAGGAGGAGCCGGTGAGTGTGCTGCAACGCTTCGAGAAGCGCCTGGAAGGCCTGGTTGAAGGGGCCTTCGCGAAGGTTTTCAAGGGGGTCGTGCACCCTGTAGAGATCCTCAACGCCATGCAGCGGGAGGCGGAGGCGCATAAGGCGATCCTGGCCGGCGGGCGCACCCTCGTGCCGAACCGCTATGTGATCGACCTCTCGCCCTACGACCACAGCCGCCTGGCGCCGTACGCGGCCGCGCTGGCGCAGGAGTTGGCCCAGTCGCAGGCCGAGTTCATCGGCGAGCAGGCGTGGACCGTGTACGGGGACGTGATCGTCGAGATCGAGCGCGGCGAGGGCCTGGACACCGGCATGTTCCGGGTCACCGCCGAGGTCTACACCGGCAGCGACGCGGTGTCCGGCCCGCAGCACGGGTATGAGCAGCCCGCGCCGGCGTACCCGCCGTACGAGCACGCCGGCTACCCGGGCGCGCCGATGCCCGGCGGTCCGGCCCGCAACGCGCGGCTCGTCTCCGGTGATGGCCGCACCTACCCGCTGGCCATCGGGTCCACCGTGATCGGCCGGGGTGACCAGGCCAATCTGCGCCTGCCCGACGTCGGCATCTCCCGGCGGCACGCCCGGCTCGACTTCGACGGCGCGCAGGTGGTCCTCACCGACCTCGGCTCCACGAACGGCACCATGGTCAACGGCCAGCGGATCTCGGCGGTGGCGCTCAACCCGGGCGACATGATCCAGCTCGGCACGACCACCTTGACCTACCGGGTGGACGGCTAGCGGTCTTGTCCGAGCTCGTCAGCCACGTCGCCAGGTTCGGCTTCATCGTCCTACTGTGGATCTTCGTCTTCACGGTGGTCGGTGTGATCCGTCGCGACCTCTTCGCCGGAAGCCGGGCGAACCGCCTCGTCGCGGCGCCCCGAGGGCTGGGCGCCGTGGGCGGCTACTCGCGCCCGGCGAAGGTGAAGCGGGGGCGGGCTGCCCGGCAACTGGTGGTGACCGCTGGCGCGCTCGCCGGCACCCGGATCACCCTCGGCGAGTCGGCTATCATGATCGGCCGCGCGGAGGACTCCACCCTCGTTATCACGGACGATTACGCGTCGGCCCGGCACGCGCGGCTCGTCCCCCGGTCCGGTCAGTGGTTCATCGAGGACCTCGGGTCCACAAACGGCACCTACCTCGATCGCACCAAGGTCACCGGCCCCACCCCCGTACCCCTCGGCGTGCCGATCAGAATCGGGCGCACGACACTCGAGTTGCGGCCATGACCCTCACCCTCCGTTACGCGGCGCACAGTGACCGCGGCCTCATCCGCGACGGGAACCAGGACTCCGTCTACGCGGGCCCGCGCCTGCTCGCCGTCGCCGACGGCATGGGCGGCATGGCCGCCGGTGACGTCGCCAGCAACATCGTTATCGCCGCGATGGCCCCGCTCGACGAGGACGTCCCCAGCGGCGCCCTGGTCGACGCGCTGCGCTCCGGCGTCGAGGTCGCCAACCAGCAGTTGCGCCAGATCGTGGAGGCCAACCCGCAATTCGAGGGGATGGGCACCACACTGACCGCCATGCTGTTCTCCGGCACGAAGGTGGGCCTGGTGCACATCGGTGACTCGCGGGCCTACCTGCTGCGCGACGGCGAGTTCTCGCAGATCACCAAGGACGACACGTACGTCCAGATGCTCATCGACGAGGGCCGTATCAGCGCCGAAGAGGCGAACAGCCACCCGCAGCGCTCGCTGCTAACCCGGGCGATGGATGGGCGGGACATCGACCCCGAGTACTCGGTGCGCCAGGTCCTGCCCGGCGACCGCTACCTGCTCTGCTCCGACGGGCTGTCGGGCGTGGTCAGCGCGGACACGATCGCCGAGACGCTGCGGCAGTACCGTGACCCGGCGCAGTGCGTGGAGCGCCTGGTGGCGCTGGCCCTGCGCGGCGGTGGTCCGGACAACATCACCGTCATCGTCGCGGACGCGTCGGACGAGGACATCGTCGAGGCCCAACCGGTGGTCGGGGGCGCCGCCGCCCGGGACCGGGGGATGACCACCTCCGCCGACGCCTCCACCCCCGCCGCCCGTGCCTCGGCGCTGGCCGCCCCGCGGCCGGCTTCGCCCGAGGGCGTGGAGACGGACGGCGGCGAGCGCGCTGGACCCGACGAGGAGGACGCGGAGCGCCCGAAGCGGCACCCGGTCCGCGCGGCCGTTCTCCTGCTCGTGCTGCTCGGGATCTTCGCCGGGGGCCTCTGGGGCGGCTGGCGGTGGACCCAGCGGCAGTACTACGTCGGCGTGACCGACGACGGGATGGTCGCCGTGTTCCGGGGCGTGCCCGGCGAGATCGCCGGATTGCCGCTGTCCTCGGTGCACGAACGCAGTGGCACCCGCGTCGAGGACCTCACCAAGATCACCCAGGACACCGTACGCCAGGGCATCCAGGCGGACGACGAGAGCGACGCCAAGCAGAAGCTGGCCGAGTTGACCAGCGACGACCCGACGAATCCCTACAAGTGGCCGCTGTGCTCGCCGAGCCCCGACCCGGACCCGGCGAGCCCCACGCCCTCCCCGACGCCGAACGGCGTGGGCGTGCCCTCGGGCGGCGAGGAGCAGGGCGTTCCCGGGGTGGCGTTGCCGAGTGACAGCGCCGAGGCCTCGCCGGACGTCGAGGACGCGGGAGTCCTGCGCCCCTCGCCGAGCCCCTGTCGAGAGAACTGACCAGAACCGGACCAGCAAGAACCAGAACCGAACAGTAGGACCAGACCCCGGCCAAGTAGGAGACGTGACCACCCCGACCGCCGTACCGACTCCGCCGCCGGCGCCGCCCGCGGCGGCGGCCCCGCGTGCCCTGCGGCCGGGGGCCCGGCGCGGTGCGGAACTCGGGCTGGTGCTGTTCGCCATGGTGCTGGTCGCCGGTTACGCCGGGGTGGCCGAGGCGAGCCTGCTCAAGACGGTCACCCCCGACTTCTGGGTGCCGGCCGGCATCCTCGCCGTGTTCTTCGTGGCGCTGCACGTGGTGGTGCGGGCGCTGGCGCCGCACGCCGACCTGGCGCTGCTGCCGCCCGTGGCGCTGCTCAACGGCCTCGGGGTGGCGTTCCTGCGCCGCCTCGACCTCGCGTACGTGCCGGCGGACCAGCGCGCCGACTATCCGATCTTCGCCGGGATCGGCGGCCGGCAACTGCTCTGGACGCTCATCGCGCTGATCGGCGCCGCCGGGCTGCTCGCGATCGTGCGCGACCACCGATCGGTGTCGCGGTACGCGTACACCCTGGGCCTGGCCGGCATCGTGCTGGTGATGCTCCCGGCGCTGCTGCCCGGCAGGATCTCGGAGATCCACGGCGCGAAACTGTGGATCAAGGTCGGGCCGAGCGACGACCCGTTCTTCTCGATCCAGCCCGGCGAGTTCGCCAAGCTCGCCCTGCTCGCCTTCTTCGCGTACTACCTGGTGCGCAAGCGGGAGGTGCTGTCACTGGCGAGCCGGCGCTTCCTCGGCATCGACTTCCCCCGCGGCCGGGACCTCGGCCCGGTGCTCGCCGTCTGGGCGCTCAGCCTGCTCGTGCTCATCTTCGAGAAGGACCTCGGCACGTCGCTGCTGTACTTCGGCATGTTCGTGGTCACCCTCTACGTCGCCACCGAACGGGTCAGCTGGCTGCTCATCGGCCTCGTGCTGTTCCTCGGTGGGGCCGTGCTGGCGTACGGGCTCGGCGCGTCGGTGGGCGGGCCGTTCCGCAACTTCGCCCAGCGGGTGGACATCTGGCTGGACCCCTTCGCCGACCCGTACGACAACGGCTACCAGCTCGTCCAGTCGCTGCTGGGCCTGGGCACCGGCGGCCTGTTCGGCACCGGTCCGGGGGCCGGCCAACCCACCGAGGTGCCCTTCGTGCACAACGACTTCATCTTCGCCGGCATCGGTGAGGAGATCGGCCTGTTCGGGTTGACCGCGCTGCTGATGATCTACCTGGTGGTCGCCACCCGAGGGCTGCGCGCCGCGCTCGCCGTGCGGGACTCGTTCGGCAAGCTGCTCGCCGGTGGCCTGGCTTTCACGCTCGCCCTGCAGATCTTCGTGGTCGTCGGCGGGGTGAGCCGGCTCATCCCGCTGACCGGCCAGACCACGCCGTTCCTGTCCGCCGGTGGCTCGTCGCTCATCGCGAACTGGCTGCTCGTCGCCATGCTGTTGCGCATCTCCGACGCGGCCCGCCGCCCGGTCTCCGAATCTGCGCCGGGCCACGCCTCGGGCGTGCCCGCCGCGCCGCCCGGTCAGCTCAAGGACGCGCCGACGGAGGTGCTGAAGTGAACGCTCCGCTGCGTCGCGTCGGCGTCGTCGTGCTTGTCCTGTTCGGCCTGCTGTTCGCCAACCTCAACTGGGTGCAGGGCTACCAGGCCACCGAGTACCGCAACAGCGTGTACAACGACCGCGTCCAGCTGGCCGAGTACGAGCGCCCGCGCGGTCGGATCGTGGTGGCGGGCACGCCGGTCGCCGACAGCCGGGCGACCACCGGCGACCTGAAGTACGAGCGCACCTACTCGGGCGCCGCGACGTACGCGCACGTCGTCGGGTACCAGCCGGTCAACGGGGCCGCGACCGGCATCGAGCGGCTGTACAACGAGCTGCTCGCCGGGACGAGCCCGCGGTTGTGGGGCGACCGGCTGTGGGACATGATCCGCGACACCAAGACACCCGGCGGCAACGTCGAGCTGACCATCTCCCGGACGGCGCAGGAGGTCGCGGTCCGGGAGCTGGCCAACAACCGGGTCGGGGCGAGCAAAGGCGCGGTCGTGGCGCTGGACCCGAAGACCGGCAAGGTGCTCGCGCTGGCCTCCATGCCGAACTTCGACCCGGCCCCGCTGGTCAGCCACGATCTCAACGCGGCGGGTGCGGCGTACAACAAGCTGGATAAGGACCCGAACAAGCCGCTGCTCAACCGGGCGGTCTCCGAGACGTACCCGCCGGGGTCGACGATGAAGGTGATCCTGGCGGCGGCGGCCCTGCAGCAAGGGCTGCGGCCGGACACGGTGCTGACCGGCGGCGTCGGCTACCAGGCGCCCGAGACCACCCATGTGATCGGGAACGCGCCCGGCGTGCACTGCCCGGACGAGATCAGCCTGCAGCAGGCGCTCACCGTCTCGTGCAACACGGCGTTCGCCCGGCTCGGCGTCGAGCAGCTCGGGGCGGACGCGGTACGGGCGATGGCCCAGGCGTTCGGCTTCGAGGCCCAGCCGCGCTTCGCCGAGGACCAGGAGGACAACGTCTTCAACGTGGTCGCCAGCCGCACCGGCGACCTGACCGACCCGGACGGCAGCGACGACCGGCCGAAGCTGGCGCAGTCGTCGATCGGCCAGGCCGAGGTGCGGATGACCCCGCTGCAGGGCGCGCTGATCGCGGCGACGGTCGCCAACGGGGGCAAGCAGATGCGGCCCTACATCGTGGAGAAGACCACCGCTTCGGACCTGAGCACCATCGACACCGCGCGCCCGCGCACCCTGCGCACCCCGATCTCCGGGCAGGTCGCCGCGGATCTGCGGGACATGATGGTCAGCGTCGTGGAGCACGGCACCGGCCGCCCCGCTCGGATCAACGGCTACACCGTCGGCGGCAAGACCGGCACCGCGGAGACCGGGGAGTCCCCGGACCACGGCTGGTTCATCGGGTTCGTGATGAAGGGCGACGAGCCCGTGGCCGCGGTCGCGGTCTTCCTCGAGCGCGCCGGCAACGGCGGCAGCGCGGAGGCCACCCGCATCGCCGGACAGGTGATGCGGGCCGTCACCGGAGGCGGCAGGTGAGCATGTTGAGCCCCGGGATGCTGCTCAGCGAGCGCTACCGCCTCGACGAGCGGATCGCCAGCGGCGGCATGGGCGACGTGTGGCGCGGCACCGACCAGGTGCTCGGCCGGACCGTGGCGATCAAGGTCCTGTTGCCGGCGCTGGTCGAGGAGCCCGGCTTCGCCGAACGCTTCCGCGGCGAGGCACGGACGATGGCCACCATCAACCATCCGGGCGTGGTGGACGTCTACGACTACGGCAGCGACCAGTCGGTCACCTACCTGGTCATGGAGTACGTCGAGGGCGAGGCCCTGTCCCGCACCCTCGGCAAGGTCGGGCGGCTCACCGCGGGACGGACCATGGCGCTGGTCGCGCAGGCCGCGGACGCGCTGCAGGCCGCGCACGACAAGGGCGTCGTCCACCGCGACGTGAAGCCCGGCAACCTGCTGGTGCGACCGAACGGCACCCTGGTCCTCACCGACTTCGGCATCGCCCGCTCGGCGATGGTCGGGCAGCTCACCGCGGCGGGTGCGGTGCTGGGCACCGCCTCCTACATCTCACCCGAGCAGGCCTCCGGTTCGCCCGCCACACCGGCCTCGGACATCTACTCGCTCGGGGTCGTCGCCTACCAGTGCCTGGCCGGGCACCGACCCTTCGAAGGGGAGAGCCCCATCGAGATCGCGATGAAGCATGTCCGCGAGGTGGCCCGGCCGTTGCCGGCGGACGTCCCGCCCGTGGTGCGACAGGTCGTCGAGCGCTCGATGGCCAAGGACCCGGCCGCCCGGTGGCCGAGCGCGGCCGCGCTGGCTGCGGCCGCCCGTCGGGCCGCCGCTGTCGCCGCGAGCCCGCCCGCGCCCCGACCTCCGCTGGCCCCGGTTTCGCCGCCCGTGGCCGGCCCACGGGCGCGGGTCCCGGTCGCCGCGGTGCCGGCCGGCCCCGCCCCGGGCGGTGTCGTCCGCGGTGCGGCCGCGGTCCCGGCCCCGCCCCGGCCGGTGGATCGCACCGCCATCGGCCCGGGGGCCGGTCCGGCCCCGGGGATTGGTCCGGCCCCGGGGGCCCGGCCGACGGCGTGGGCTCCTCGCCAGCCCCGGCGGATCACCCCGCTCACGCTGCTGGTGATCGTGGCCGCCGCGCTCGCCGTACTTCTGTGTGCCGGTGCCTTCGGCTTCTGGCTGCACCTGGAGGAGAAGCGCCGGCAGGTCAGCGGCCTGTCAATAGAGCCGGCGGTGACACGAATCATTACGGATAGTAAGGACCTGGTTACCCTGGCTGACCGTGGTCCGGGCGCCTGGCCGCCGCCCGGGACGGAGCGCCAACGGGAGGCCAGGCACGATGAGTAGTACGCCGATGATCGAAGGACGACGGACGAGATGACTGCGCAGCCCCGCCTGCTGGGCGGCAGGTACCAGGTCGGTGAGCTGCTCGGCTATGGCGGCATGGCCGAGGTGCACCGGGGTCGCGACCTGCGCCTCGGTCGCGATGTCGCGATCAAGATGCTGCGGACCGACCTGGCTCGGGACGCGACGTTCCAGATGCGGTTCCGCCGGGAGGCGCAGAACGCCGCCTCCCTCAACCACCCGGCGATCGTCGCCGTGTACGACACGGGCGAGGAGCGGGCGCCGACCGGAGAGGCCCTGCCGTACATCGTCATGGAGTTCGTCAACGGCCGGACGCTCAAGGAGGTGCTGGTCACCGAGGGGCGGCTGATGCCGCGCCGCGCCCTCGAGATCACCGCGGACGTCTGCTCGGCGCTCGAGTTCAGCCACCGGCACGGGATCATCCACCGGGACATCAAGCCGGGCAACATCATGCTCAACCAGACCGGCCAGGTGAAGGTCATGGACTTCGGCATCGCCCGGGCCCTGACCAGCACCACGGCGGCGATGACGCAGACCTCCGCCGTCATCGGGACCGCGCAGTACCTGTCCCCGGAGCAGGCGCGCGGCGAGTCGGTCGACGCCCGCTCCGACGTGTACGCGACCGGGTGCGTGCTCTACGAACTGCTGACCGGACAGCCGCCGTTCGTGGGCGACAACCCGGTTAGCGTGGCGTACCAGCACGTGCGGGAGGATCCGCGCCCGCCGAGCCATCTGAACCCGGATGTGACCCCGGACATCGACGCTGTCGTGCTCAAGGCGCTGTCGAAGAACCCGGCCAACCGCTACCAGAGCGCCGCGGAGATGCGCGCGGACATGCTGCGGGCCGCCTCCGGCCGGCCGGTGTACGCCACCCCGGTACTGCCCGTGGAGGAGATGATGGCGGCCGCGCCCACCCGGGTCGTGCCGGCCGCCGCGCCCGGCAGCGGCCCGCGGACCAGCCAGATGGCGCGGGTGAACGCGCGCCGGCGCAAGAGGACCGCCTGGGTGGTCGCGCTCGTGTCGGTGCTCGGCGTCCTCGCGGTCACCGCGGTCGTCGCCGCCCTGATCTTCGCCAACCGGCCGGAGATGGTCACGGTACCGAGCGTGATCGGCAAGACCAGGGCCGAGGCCGAGTCCGAGCTGCGGACGGCGAACCTGCGGCTCGGCGAGACGAAGAACGACACCAGCGCGGACTGCCAGGTGAACCAGGTCATCGGCCAGGATCCCCAACCGAATCAGCAGGTGACGGCCAATACCGAGGTGGAGCTCACCGTCTGCGTCGGCCCGAACATGACCGTGGTCCCGGACGTGGTGGGCCAGAACGTCACAACTGCCGAGACCAACCTGAGAAACCAAAATCTGCGGGTCAGAGCCGACGAAAAGGACAGCGAGGAGCCGGCGGGTCGGGTCATCGCGCAAGATCCGCCCGCGGGTCAGGAAGTCCCCGTCGACTCGGAGGTCGTCCTCACGGTCTCGAAGGGCAACCTGAAGGTGGTGCCGAAGCTCGAGGGCATGACCCGGCAGGAGGCGGAGGCCGCGCTCAGGCGGGCGGGCTTCACCAGGTACGAGTTCGTACCGGACGACAACGCGCGCCCCGACCAGGCGGGCAGGGTGACCGGGACGGACCCGGAGGCCGGCGAGAAGAAGGACCCGTCGAAGACCACGGTGAACGTCTTCATCGGGCGGGAGCGGACGGAACCCACACCGTCACCGTCCCCGTCGGCTGATCCGCCGGGCGGCGGAGACGGCTGACCGGCGGCCGCCCGCTCAGGCGGCGAAGGCGGCGAGGCGGCGCGCCTCGACCTCGGCGGCGAGGGCCGGGGCGCGCTCCAGCGCCGACACCAGGCCGCAGGCGGCCAGCCAGTTCGCCAGCATCGTGTGCCCGCCCTGGGTCAGCACCGACTCCGGGTGGAACTGCACGCCCTCAATCGGCAGGGTGCGGTGGCGCATCGCCATCACCACCCCCGACCCGGTCCGCCCGGTCACCTCGATCTCGTCGGGCAGGGTCTGTTCGACCACCGCAAGCGAGTGGTACCGGGTCGCGGTGAACGGGTCGGGCAGCCCGGCGAGCACGCCGACACCCGCGTGGTGCACCTGCGACGTCTTGCCGTGCAGCAGCTCCGGCGCCCGGGTGACGGTCGCGCCGTAGGCCGCCCCGATCGCCTGGTGGCCCAGGCACACGCCGAGGATCGGCAGATCCCCGGCGCAGGAGCGGATCAGCTCCAGGCAGATGCCGGCGCGCTCCGGCGTACCGGGGCCCGGGGAGAGCAGCACCCCGGCGGCGCCGCTGCGGGCGACGTCGGCGAGGCCGATCTCGTCGTTGCGCCGCACCTCGCATTCGGCACCGAGTTGGCCGAGGTACTGCACGAGGTTGAAGACGAACGAGTCGTAGTTGTCGACGACGAGGATGCGCATGATCACCTGCTCTGTCTGGGCGCCGGGTTGTTCGACTCCGTGCTGTAGGGGATGTCGAACTCGTCGCCCGGGGCGTCGCTGCCGCCCGGGCCGCCGTGGCCGGCCGGTCGGCCTGGCCCGATGTCACCCGGCCCGCCGTGCTCGGTGCCGACCTGCACGTCGTCGAACGGTAGCAGGATCGGTTCGATCCGCGGGAAGACGACGTACCAGAGCAGGGCCGCGGCCCCCAGCGCCAGCACCAGCGACCCGATGATCTTGCCGGGCAGTCCGAAGGGAAGCTTGCGCCAGATCCAGGCGTACACCGGCCTAGCCCTTCAACTCGGCGGGTTGGCCGGCGGAGGTCGGCTGTTCGCGGACCAGCTTGGCGTGCACGATCAGGCGCTCGTAGTTGTCCAGCAGCGGATGGCAGGTCGTGATCGTGAGCAGCTTGCCCGGCTGCTGGCCGGGCGGCACGGGCCGCACCACCTCGATGGCGGTGGGCAGCACGATGCGCTGCGTAGTCACCTCGTAGATGTACCAGGAGTCCTTCGTCTGCACGACGATCTTGTCGCCTGGTTGCATCCGGTCCAGGTACCAGAAGGTGCCGCGGTTGCGGTGCCCGGCGATGGCGAAGTTGCCCTCCTCGCCGGGCATCGCCGTGCCCGGATAGTGGCCCGGGTTGCGGACGATGTCCTGCTGCCGTACGCCCTCGACGACGACCCAGCGCTTCTCCAGCCGCGGGATGTGCAGAATTGCGACGCCCGAGATGTTCGCCGGCGGAGGCGCCGGTGCCGTTGCGGAGAGTGGGGTGCTCGGTGCGGCGACCGTCGGGTCTGTGGTGGCCTCCCACTCCTGCAGCAGTTGCTGTTCCATCCGGTCCTGCTGCGCGCTGATCGCTGCCGTCGTCCCCCACACCTCGTACACGAAGAACAGCAGTGCGACGGCGCCGAGCGTGACCAGCACCTCGCCGACCCCGCGCGCCGCGGTGCGCAGCCTCGTCCTGGTTGTGGTGCGGGTGAGGTCCGAGTAGACGCTCCGGTAGCCGGCCGCGGTGCGCCTCGCGCGCAACGGCACGACCTTCTCGTTCCACCGCCGCCGGGGCGCGGCCTTGCGCTTGTCACCCGGCGGCACTCCGTCGCGCACGGCGGGCAGCACCGTGGTGTGCCGGTCCTCGAGCGGAGGTACGGGCACCGCCGCCTTCGGGCGCGTCGCCCGGTCACCGTCGGCGTTGGCCACCGTCCCGGCCGCCGCCGATTGGGGCACCGACGGCGGGGCCAGCTCCGGTTGCGCCGGCTCCGGTTGCGCCGTGACCGCTGGGATGACGGTCGTGGGGGTGTCGCCGTGCGGCGGCGGGGTGCGGCCGCCCGCGTCACCAGCCGGTTCCCGCGGCGTGCTCGGCGCGTGCTGCGGGGCGGCGGGGATCGCGGTGAAGACCGTGGTCGGGGCGTCGTCGACGCTGGCCGGCGGCGGTTCCTCGTCGGTCACGCGCGGCAGCATCGCCGTCTCGTCGGGGTCGTAACCGCGGTGCTGGGGCGGGTTGCTCACCGGACTGCCCTCGCATGTTCCAGAGACGTGGACCCCTCGTACGCCGGTACCGTGACGTCCGTCTCCTCGGTGACCCGGTAGCCGAGTCCGAAGTCCCGGGCGGCCTGCTGGAAGAGTCGTACCCCTTCGGAGGCGTTCAGCGCGCGGCGCAGCTCCGCCGGGTCACCGATCGCGGTGATCACGAAGGGCGGCGAGTAAACCTGGCCGTGCAGCAGGAGCGTGTTGCCCACGCACCGCACCGCGCTGGTCGAGATCACCCGGACACCCATGATCGACATGGCCTCCGCGCCGCCCGCCCACAGCGCGTTGACCACCGCCTGGACATCCTGCTGGTGCACGACCAGGTCGTCCGGGCTGGCGCCGATGGGGCGGGAGCCGTCGGCGCGGCGCACCGCGTCGTCGAGCCGCACGGTCAGCCCGGGCCCGTGCACCGCGGCCAGCCCGGCGTTGCCCCGCTCCGCGGCCGCACGCTGCCGCTCGACCGCGAACGGCGCGTCCGTGCCCGCCAGCGCCTCCGTGCGGGCGGCCACGTCCTCGCGCAGCCGCGCCGCCCGGCTCTCGGCGTCCGCGATGCGCCGCTGCTGCTGTCCGATCAACTCGACCAGCCTGGGCCCCTGGTCCTCGCGCAGGTCGATGCCGTGTGCGGTGGTCGCGCTGGCCGTGAAGAGCAGTCCGGCGGCGGCGAAGATGACCGGGACACCCCAGGACCAGTTGCGGCGCGGCCGGGCACGGCGCCCGGTCAGCAGGGCATCTCTTGCCCGGCGCACGACCTGGCGCCATGAGGAGGTTCCGGACGTGTACTCCACCGGCCTACCCTCCCGAGCTGCTCGGCGCGTGGCTGCCACGGTTCGACGTGACTACGCTAGCTACCGAACACTATCCGGGACGAGCATGCCGGTGTGTCACGCGGATGTCGTGCTGGAGAGTGTTCGCTGTCCGACCCCCGCTCCTCGTGGGCGGCCTGCGTTGCGGTAGGAGCGCACTGTGCCGAAGTCACACGTCCGCAAGAAGAAGGTCTACACGCCGCCGCCGGACATCCGGCCCTCGGCGGCGACCGCTGCGGCCGCGAAGAAGCCGAGTCCGCTGTGGCTGCCGATCACCGCGGTGGCCCTGATCGTGTTCGGCATCGGCTGGGTGGTGGTCTACTACCTGTCTGGCGGGCTGTACCCCGTGCTTTCGTGGGGCTACTGGAACCTGGCCATCGGTTTCGGCGCGATGATCGCCGCCCTCGGCCTCTTGTCCAACTGGCGCTGATCCGGGATTCTGGGTCTCCTGGCCTGTGCATGATCACAAGCGCGTGACCTGTGGCACAGGCTAGTTACTCATCAGTAACAAGCGGTTAGGCTTGGCCGCGCCTGGCACGTGCGCGGCCGAGATGTGTAGGAGGCGAAGCGGATGGGTCCGGTGCAGATCGTGGCCACGGTGATCGCCGCCGGGGTCACGGCCGTCGCGGCCGGCCTGCTCTGGCGCACCGTCGCCCGGATGGTCGCGGTGGTACGGCTCGGACAGCCGGACCCGACGCGCTCCGGTGACGTCGGTGCGCGGTTGCGGACCACGCTGTCGGAGACCGTGGGCCACACCCGCATGCTCAAGTGGGGCGTGGTCGGCGCGGCGCACTGGTTCGTCATGGTCGCCTTCGTCACGCTCTCCACCCTCGTGCTGGAGGCGTACGTCGACGTCGTCAACCCGCACGGGAAGCTGCCGCTGCTCGGCGGATGGCTGCCGTACGGGCTGCTCACCGAGGCGATCGGCGTGCTCGGCCTGGTGGGCATCGTGGTGCTCATCGCGATCCGCCTGGCCAACCTACCCGGCCGCCGGCCCTGGTCGCGGTTCGCCGGCTCCACCATGTGGCAGGCGTACTACGTCGAGTACACGATCCTCGCCGTGCTCGCCTGCGGCTTCCTCATCCGCGGCTTCAAGGTGGCCGCCGGCGACTTCCCGTACCCGCAGTGGGCCACCCCGGTCAGCCACGCGCTCGGGGCCCTGCTGCCGGCCAGCGCCGCGGCGGTCACCCTGACCGCACTCGTCAAGATCCTGGTGAGCATGGCCTGGGTCATCGTCATCGCCACCAACATCACGATGGGCGTGGCGTGGCACCGGTTCACCGCCCCGGTCAACATCTTTTTCAAGCGCGAACCGCAACGGGCCGGCTCCGGGCTGGGCGCGCTGCGCCCGATGACCAGTAACGGCAAGCCGCTGGACTTCGAGGAGGCCGACCCCGAGACCGACCAGTTCGGTGTCGCCGCGGTGGAGCAGTTCACCTGGAAGGGGCTGCTGGACTTCACCACGTGCACCGAGTGCGGCCGCTGCCAGTCGCAGTGCCCGGCCTGGAACACCGGCAAGC
>VSCG01000024.1:0-32180 GCA_047459115.1 Micromonosporaceae bacterium | reverse complement strand
TCAGCCCCAGTTCGTCGGCGGTCGCCTTGGCGTCGGTCTTGATCCGCCAGGAGTGGGCGACCGTCTCGCCGTCGAAGGTGGCGAGCACCGTGTTGGTGTTCCCGATGTCGATGCACAGCAGCACGGGCCGACCTTAACCGGTGCCGCCAGGGCAGGTACGGTCGCGCCCGTCACGATCACGTTACGGGCAGTCCGCTCGGGCCGACGCCCTTCAGCGACCCGGTCACGTTCCGGTCCAGGTACAGGAAGCAGCGCACCCCGCGGTTGCCCTCCTCCCACGCTTCGGGCCCGTACGGGCTGATGAACTGGCCCGTACGGTAGGGCAGGTCCCGGTCGTTCGGGACATTGGCGAACCGGGCGATCACGCCCCAGCAGCCGTTGAACGCCATGGTGTTGAACTCGTCCTCGGTCTTCGGATACGCGATGTCCGGCGCCTCGAAGACCCCCGCGAACTCGGCGTTGTGCGGCTTCGCACAGTCGGTGGCCACCTCCGACTCGATGACGTCGTCCTTCTTGGTGACCACGTAGCACCCGTACCCGAGCGGCCGGTCGCCGCGCAGCGCGTCCTTGAGGCTGGCCGACCGCAGCGCTATGTAGGGGCGGCCGTCACGCTCCCTGATCTCCCACAGGTCGCACCGGAACCACCGCGCACCGCCGGCCCAGGCGTTGGTCGAGGGGACGGCGAGGCCCAGCATGATCCGGCCCGTGCGCCAGTCGTCGCCGAGGAACTCCGTCGCCTTCGCGTGGCACTCCGCGTACGCCCGCCGCCGCTCCGGTGAGCCCGGCGGCGGCTGGGTGTGCCGGTCCTCGAACGCGCCGACGTGCACGGTCTCGGTCATGTGCCCCTCGGTGCACGGGATCGGCTGGTAGAGGCTCAACAGCGGCGCCTCGACGAAGGTGCCCGCGTGGCACTCGCCGCTGCGCGGCTGCCACGGCTCGGCCTGCTCGAGCGTCGGCCAGTCGTCGACGAGGTTGCCGTCGACGCCCGGCGGCAGGGAGCATCCCGCGAGCAGCACCGCGGCCACGCCCGTGAGCGCGGCGGCCAGCGACCGAAACCGGCGCATCCATCCTCCCCGGAGATCCGCGCCGAGCGTACGACACCGCGCGGGCGGATCGGCCGCCCGCTAGGCGGGACGGTCGCCGCGGACCGGATCGCCGGCCATACCGGGCACCGCGCCCGCCGGGTCGCTGTCCTGCGCGAGCACCCGGTTCGCGGCGTCGACGTGCACGATAAGCGGCCGGTACGTGCGGGCGGTCTCGTCGTCCATGACCGCGTACGAAATGATGATCACAAGATCGCCGGGATGCACCAGGTGGGCGGCCGCGCCGTTGATGCCGATGACCCCGCTGCCGCGCTCCCCCGGGATGACGTAGGTCTCCAGCCGGGCCCCGTTGGTGACGTCCACGATCGCCACCTGCTCGCCGGGGAGCAGGTCGGCGGCGTCCATCAGGTCGCGGTCCACGGTCACCGAGCCCACGTAGTGCAGGTCGGCCTGGGTCACCGTGGCCCGATGGATCTTGGACTTGAGCATGGTGCGCGCCATCATCACGCGATCTCCACAGGTGTCACGCAATTTCCAGGGGGGCATTGTCGATCAGGCGGGTGGTGCCCACCCAGGCCGCCACGAGCAGCCTGGCCGGCCCCCGGTAGTCGTCGGCGACCGGCTCCAGTTGCGGGTCGGTCAACACCAGGTAGTCCAGCGTCACCGCGTCGCCGGCCTCGTTGAAGCAGGCCCGGGCGGCGGCCAGCGCGCCGGCGGGGCCGGCGCCGCGGGCGGCGGCGGCCTGGCCCGCGCGCAGCGCCCGGGACAGGGTGAGCGCCGACTCACGCTCGGCCGGGGACAGGTAGCGGTTGCGGCTGGACAGCGCGAGCCCGTCCGGCTCACGCACCGTCGGGAGCCCGACCACCTCGACCGGCAGGTCCAGGTCGCGCACCATCCGCCGCACCAGGGCCAGCTGCTGGTAGTCCTTCTCCCCGAAGTACGCCCGGTCGGGCCGGACCAGGTGCATGAGCTTGAGCACCACGGTGAGCACGCCGTGGAAGAAGCCGGGCCGGCTCGCGCCCTCCAGGCGCTCGCCGAGCGGGCCCGGATGCACCCGCACCGCCGGCTCGCCCTCCGGGTACATCTCCGCGGCGCCGGGGGCGAACACGACGTCCACGCCGGCCGCGCGGCACACCTCGAGGTCCGCCTCGAAAGTACGTGGATAGCGGTCGAAGTCCTCGTTCGGCCCGAACTGCAGCGGGTTCACGAAGATCGTCGCCAGGACGTGATCGGCGTCCGCCCGGGCTGCCCGAAGCAGCGCCAGGTGCCCCTCGTGCAGCGCCCCCATCGTCATCACCACGGCCACGGTGCCGGTCATCTGCCCACGCGCGCCCGCCAACTCGGCCCGCGTGCGCACGACGACGGGCCCGTGCGGCGAGGGGCGCCTCATGCCCGGCCGTCCAGGGCCGCGGCGCGGCCGAGCACGTCGAGCAGGGGCTCGGCGGCGGCCGGAGTGAGCCGGCCCGCGGCGATCGCCCGGTCGGCGGTCCGCCGGGCGAGCGCCAGGTAGCTCGGCACGGACTCGGGCGCCACCACGGCGAGCGTGTCGAGGTGCCTGGCGACGGTGCCCGCGTCGCCCCGGGACACCGGTCCGGTCAGGGCGGCGTCGCCGAGCGTGAGCGCGTTCTCCAGGGCGGCCCGCAGCAGCGGCCCGAGCACCCGTTCGGGGTAGGCGACGCCGGCGTCGCGCAGCCGGTCGAGGGACTCGTTGACGAGCGTCACCAGATGGTTGGCGCCGTGCGCGAGCGCCGCGTGATAGAGCGCGCGGTCCGCGTCGGGCACCCACTCGGCGGTGCCGCCGAGGTCACGCACGAGCGCCTGCGCGAACGGACGCAACTCCTCGGGCGCGGTCACCCCGTACGAGATGCCGGCCAGCCGCTCGATGTCGGTGCGGCGTCCGGTGAACGTCATCGCCGGGTGCAGCGCGAGCGGCCGGGTACCCCGGGCGACGGCGGGGTGCAGGATGCCGATGCCGTGCGCGCCGGAGGTGTGGGCGACGACCTGCCCGGGCACGAACGCCCCTTCCTCGGCGAGGTGGGCGACGGTCGGGCCGAGCGCGTCGTCGGGCACGGAGATGACGAGCAGGTCGGTAGCGGCGCGGGCGACCTCGACGGCACCGACATGGCTGGCGTCCGGCAGCAGCGTCGCGATGCGCGACGTCGACTGGGGGGATCGGCCGCTGGCGGCGACGACCCGGTGCCCGGCCCGCACCAGCGCCGCGCCGAGCACGGCGCCGACCCGTCCGGCGCCGAGCACGCCGATGGTCAGGGGATGGGTGGCAACCGGCGGGCGGGCCCGCGTGGCGGCCGCCGGTGAGGTGCGCAGGGACGCGCTCATTGCATGATCCAGTCCTCGAAGGTGGGTACCGGTCGATCCAAGTATGCGTACCTGTCCGGTTCGTGGGCCAAGCTGTTGTGAAAACCTTCACCCGACGCTCGAGCACGGGATGGAGGACACGGATGCCTGCCGCTTCGCGCCGCTGGCGCACGGCGATGGCCGATGCGCTGTACGGCCCGGACGGGTTCTTCGTGGCCGACCCGGCCGGGCCCGCCGGGCACTTCCGCACCAGCGTGCACGCCTCGCCGCTCTTCGCCGCGGCGGTGCTGCGGCTCGTGCGCGGGGTGGATGAGGCGCTCGGGCACCCGACACCGCTGGACGTGGTGGACGTGGGGGCGGGCCGCGGAGAACTGCTGCGCGCACTCGCCGTCCTCGCCCCGCCGGACCTGCGGGACCGGTTGCGGCTGTGCGCGGTGGAACTCGCCGGCCGTCCGGCGGACCTGCCGCCGGAGATCTCCTGGGCCGAGACGCTGCCCGCACGGGTGCACGGCGTGCTGCTCGCCACCGAGTGGCTGGACAACGTGCCGCTCGACGTGGCGGCGCTCGACGAGACGGGCCAGGCGCGCTACGTACTCGTGGACCCCGACGGTGCCGAGTCGCTCGGACCGCCGGTGGACGACACCGACGCGCAGTGGCTGGCGCGGTGGTGGCCGCTGTCCGAGGGGACCCGCGCGGAGATCGGCCTGCCCCGCGACGCCGCCTGGTCCGCGGCGGTGGCCGCGCTCGACCGCGGCCTGGCGGTCTGCGTCGACTATGGACATCTGCGCCCGGCGCGCCCGCCGGCCGGGACGCTGGCCGGATTCCGGGCCGGCCGCCAGGTGCCGGCGGTGCCCGACGGCCTGGGTGACATCACCGCGCACGTGGCGATGGACGCGGTCGCCGCGGCCGGGTCGGCGGCGGCCGGTGGGGTCGCGCCGGCGCTGCTGACCCAGCGACAGGCGCTGCGAGGGCTCGGGGTCCGCGGGACCCGCCCGCCGCTGACCCTGGCGTCGCGCGATCCGGCGGCCTACGTACGCGCGCTCGCGGCGGCCTCGCAGGCCGCGGAGCTGACCGATCCCGCCGGCCTGGGCGGGCACTTCTGGCTGCTGCAGCCGGTCGGGCTGCCGCGTCAGTCGGTGATCCGCTGGGTCGGCGGTCCGGTCACCCCGGAGATCACCTCGTAGTCGGCGTCGTCGCGGGAGTCGGCGTCTTCGCGGGAGTCGGCGTCGTCGTGTCGCGCCGGCGTCCGGCTGTGTCGTTCGGCCGTCATGATTGCGCTCCGCCGTTCGGCCGGCCGCCGTGGCACGATGTGGGGCGTGACTGGCCTGCGGCAAGTGACGGTGGGTACGGGCGCCGGGCTCGAGACGGCCGACATGGTGCTCAACATCGGCCCCCAGCACCCCTCCACGCATGGCGTACTGCGGCTGAAGCTGGTGCTCGACGGCGAGCGGGTGGTCTCCTGCGAGCCGATCGTCGGCTACATGCACCGGGGCGCCGAGAAGCTCTTCGAGGCCCGCGACTACCGGCAGATCATCGTGCTCGCCAACCGGCACGACTGGCTGTCGGCGTTCTCCAACGAACTCGGGGTCGTGCTCGCCGTCGAGCGGCTGATGGGCCTGGAGGCGCCGGAGCGGGCGGTCTGGCTGCGCACTGCGCTCGCCGAGCTGAACCGGGTGCTCAACCACCTGATGTTCCTGGGCTCGTACCCGCTGGAGATCGGCGCGATCACGCCGATGTTCTACGCCTTCCGGGAGCGCGAGACACTGCAGACGGTCATGGAGGAGGTCTCCGGCGGCCGGATGCACTACATGTTCAACCGGGTCGGAGGGCTCAAGGAGGAGGTCCCGGCCGGCTGGACCCGCCGCGCCCGGGCCGCCATCGACGAGGTGCGCCGTCGCCTGCCCGACCTCGACAATCTGATCCGCAACAACGAGATCTTCCTGGCCCGCACGAAGGGCGTCGGTGTGCTCTCCGCCGCCGACGCGGCGGCGTTCGGGGCGTCCGGTCCGGTCGCCCGCGCATCCGGGCTCGACATGGACCTGCGCCGCGACGAGCCGTACCTGGCGTACGGATCGCTCGACGTGCCGGTGGTGACCCGGACCACCGGGGACTGCCACGCCCGGTTCGAGGTGCTGCTGGACCAGGTGTACGTGTCACTGGACCTGGCGCAGCGCTGCCTGGACGAGGTCGACCGGATCCGCGGGCCGGTGAACGTCCGGCTGCCCAAGGTGGTCAAGGCCCCGGAGGGCCACACGTACGCGTGGACGGAGAACCCGCTCGGGATCAACGGGTACTACCTGGTGTCGCGCGGGGAGAAGACACCGTGGCGGCTGAAGCTGCGCACCGCCTCGTACGCCAACGTGCAGGCCCTGTCCAAGCTGATCCCCGGCTGCCTGGTGCCGGACCTGATCGCCATCCTGGGATCGATGTTCTTCGTGGTCGGTGACATCGACAAGTGACCGCCCCGGCGGTCACCGCCAGTGGTCGTCGGGCATGTCGTACTCGCCTCGGCGCTGGCGCACCCGCGTCGGCGGCGGATCGCGCAGCTCCGACTGCCAGCCATACCCGCCGTCGTCGATGTCGTCGTCGCGGTAGCGGCGTCGGCCGGCCCGCCCACCGCGCGCCGGTCCACGGTCGGCCTCCCAGCCGTGGCCCCGGCCCGGGTCCACACCGCCGGGCGGCAGGGCCGGCGGGGCGGGCCGCTCGTCCCACCGGCCGCCGTTGGCAGCCCCGGCCTCCCACCGGTGATCGTCCGACCAGCGCTCCTCCGGCCACCGCTCGGACCCGTCCCAACGGCGCGGCTCGTCGCGGCGTACCGATGCCCAGCGGTCCTCGATACGCAGTTCGGTGCCGGACTCGTCGGCGTGCAGCGCCGCCCGGCGCTCGCCCATGCGCAGTTCCCGGCCGCGGTCGTCGGCGCGCACCGAGGCCCACCGGTCACCGGCCCGCACCGCAGACCAGCGCTCGTCGGGAGGTGCCACCCGGCTTCGCTGCCCCCCGCCCGCCGGCGGCCCGTCGCCCAGATCGTCGTCGTCACGCTCGTAGTGTCGCGAACGGCGCGACTCGCGCGGATCATCGAGCCACGGCTCGGAAGCGCCCGGGCTGTCGTACCGTTCACGCAGCCGCTGGTCGGTCCAGGACTCCCCGTCCGGCTCGCCCCAGTCTCCCCCCGGCCGTCCGGCGCCGGGATCCGCCGCATGGCCGTACGTCGTACCGCTGTAGACCGTGCCGTGCACGCCCGTCCCGTCCAGCGCGGGGTCGACGATGGTGTGCCGGGTCGTCACCTGCACGGTCTCGGTGTGGCGCACCACGCCGCCGCCCATCACGGGCGGCGTGCCGGCGGTGCCGACCTGCGGATGACCCTGCCCCACCTCGGCGCGCCCGTGCGGCTGCCCGACGGGCGCGTGGCCGGCTGGCCGCGCCGGCACGGGCGCGGAGACGTAGCGGTGCGCCCCGGTGTGCCCGATGCCCTGCGACTGGGCCTCCACGTGCTCGTAGCGGGGCGTCTCCACCTGCCCGCGCAGCATTTCGACCGTCTGGCGCAGCCCTTCGACCGTCTCGTGCAGCGCCTGCAGCCGCTCGCCCGACTGGCGGTGGATGGCTCGGGCGGCCACCGTGACGTCCTGGCGGAGATCCCCGCGCAGCACCTCGATCTCCTCGTACAGGATGTCCGCGAGTTCCTCCCGGACATCCTTGGCGTCCCGACGCAGGCCGATGGACAGTCCGATGAGGACCACGGCGAACACCGCGAGCGCGCCGGCGAACCGCACGCCGCCGTCCGGGCCGAACAGCAGCAACAGGGCAGCGAGCGGAGCCAGCGCAACGCCGGCCCAGAACAGGACGGGCAGCAGCCGAGCCACCGCTCGTTCCTGCTCGGACGGGGAGGCTGGCATGGGTGTAGAGGCTACCGAGAGTTTGCCGACAGCGGAATGGCGATCATTCCTCGATCCGCTCGGGCACCGGGAGGGGCACCGAAGGCGACCGGGAGGCAGGCACCCGGGGCGCGGTGGGCCCTGCCCGGCGCCCGGCGCGCAGCCGATGTCGGAGCGCGCCGAGGTAACGGTAGCTGAGCATGGCGAACAGGGTCACCGCGGTCCAGACCACCACCGCCGTGGCGATGAGCGGCCGCGGGTCGGCGGCCACCGTGACGTCGTCCGTGGTCAGGAAGTCGTACCAGACCAGCACGCCCTGGATCAGGGTGATGACCGTGAGGACCAGGATCAGCTGGTTGCGCCGGTCGTCACGGTCGTTGGCGATTCGCTCGCGGTGCAGGCCGAACAGGTCCCGCAACGCGGCCGCCCGCTGCTCCAACTCGGCCGCCTCGGCGGCCATCCCCCAGCAGGTGGCCGCGGCGGCCTTGACCCGGCCGCGCGCGTTCGCCAGGTACCGCTCCTCCTCCGCGAGGATCAGGTTGCGCAGCGTCACCTCCTCGGTCAGGCGCAGCACCTCGAGGTACTGCGCGTCCACACTCGCCAGGTCGACCTTGCGTGACCCGGAGAGCCGGACGAGATGCTCGGCGAGCAGCCGCTTCGCATCGTCCACGACCAGCCACTCCTGGGTGGCCACCATGAGGCCCTCGACGACGTCGACGATGACCTCGTCTCGGTCGCCGTAGACCACGCTGACGCCGTCGCCCACGATCGCGGCCATGCCGTGGGCGAGTTCCGCCCGCTCGCCGTACCACCGCGCGGCTGGGAACTCCTGACCCGGGGTCGGGTTCACCGCGATCCGGTGCCACCACAGGAGCTGGCCGGCAGGCAGGCCGCCCGCCTGACGCGGTTCGGTCAGGTCGGCGTCGACGGACCGCGCGATCCGCGATGACCAGTCCTGGATCAGCGGCTGGAGCGCCGCGGACCTGGGCGCCTCGTGCGACTTGAACGCCCGACGGGAGTCCGCCGCCTCGAGGTCCACCACGATGTCGTCGGGTAGCTCGAACTCGACCACGACGAAGCCGACCGACAGACTGCTGATGTACAGCCTGACGGGGCCGAGCCCGTCGACCGAGGCGGACCCCTCGAAGACCATCGACTCCAACTGCCGCGCGCCGTGCGACCGGTGGAAGTCCAGCAGCAACTCGCTCTGCTCGAACTCGCCGTTGGACCCGAACTCCGGCAGCGCGGCCGCGACGGCCGACACCACCCGCTCGCGCGCCCGGCTCATCAGGGCGCTCAGGGCGAACCGCACCGGAAGTAGAAAGACGCCGAGGCCGACGATACGCACGCTCACCTACCTCACCCGGGTCGCCAGGAGCCATTCGCCGTGCCCCGCGCGCCCGGCGTCCGCCCGCCAGCCCGGCCCGAGGAGACGCACGAATCGTTCCACGTCCACGTACAGCGGGGTACCGGCACCGAACGACGTGCACCAGAGCAGTTGTCCCCAAGGGGCGAGCACCCTGGCGAATTCGTCGACGTGCGGCACCGCGTTGAGCCCGACGATGAGGTCTACCGAACCGGTGCGCACGGGCAGCCGGCGGACGTCGACCAGGGCGTAGCGGGTGTGCCGAAGGGCGCGCGGCGCCTCCGCAAGCATCGACGGGCTGCTGTCGGTGGCGAGGACGAGCGGAGCGTACGCGTCGAGCAGTGGGGTCGCCTGACCCGAGCCGCACGAGACCTCCAGCACCGTTTCCGCGGGTTTGGCGTGGTCGAGCCCGGCCCGCACCGGCGCGACATACCACCGCTGGGTCTGCACCCACTCGCCCCAGCCGTCTGCGGCCTCGTCGTAGTACGCCGACAGCAGACCCCACGCCTCGTCGTCGTACGGGTCGGCCAGGATCCGTTCCAGCGCGATTCGGCTGCGGTGGGCGCCGGCCGCCAGGTCCGGCGGCGGCTCGGTCGGTCGCCCTGTCGGTTCGTGCCAGTGCACCAGCGTCATGGCAGCAGTCTTCTATCCGGGCGCGGTGACCGCCAACCCGGCCACGCACGCGCCGCACCGCGGTGGTGCCGCCGGGCCGGGGAGGGCTCCCGGCGGCCACGCGTGCCCGCGATCGTGCGCCGTCAATCGCTGTGCTTACCGGCCAGCGCGGCGAGACCGATGATCCACCCGGTGAACAGGCCGTAGGCACCGCCCGCGCCGGCTGCCTGGAAGGCGCCGAGCAGCGAGGGATCGGTCAGCAGGAGCGCGGCCACCAGGCCCGCGACCGCGGCCGCGAAGATGCACGCGGCCCAGCCGGCGAGCAGCGCACTGACCCGGCCACCGGATTTTTGCGGTGCCCCGAACGTCGCCAGGAACACCGCGGCGAACACGATCAGCAGGATCGCCTTGAGGTCCGCGGCGATCAGGTCCCGCAGCGGCTCCTCGGAGCTGAACCGCCAGGCTGGCCAGGCCAGCAGCCGGAGGAACCAGCCTCCGGCGGTGTCTGGGTTGGTGTTGTCCGGCACCCAGTCGACGTACGCCGGGTTCCCGAAGGCGAGCACGAGGATGCCGGCCGCCAGGACCCCGGTTCCCGTCGCGGTGCGGTTTCGGGAAGCGGTGAGAACCATGAGGACGGGTACCCGCATCGGCGGAGTTTGCAAACGTCGATGGATCAGGCGTGTCGATCCGTCTGCAGGTAGTCGATGAAGGCGGCGCGCAGCAGAGGTTCCGCATCGCCCAGGCCCCGGCCCTCGAACTCGCGCCACAACGCCACCGCATCGTCGACCGAGGCGCCGAGCGAGCCCAGCGACAGCTCCAGGCTCTCGGCGTCGTCGGCGTGCGGCAGGTGGCGCAGGATCTCCCAGAAGAAGCCGAGATCGTTGCGCTGGCGGGCCAGCGCGAACGCCCGCCTCCGCAGCTCCGCCGTGGACAGGGCGTCCAGCTCGGCGAAGCGCGAATCCGTCATGGCCTCAGCGTAGTCGCCTCGGTCACGGTGCGTTACGCGAACCCCAGCGGTCGTCGGACCACGGGTCCCCGCTCCGGCCGATGCCCGGCTGCGTGGGCAACGACGAGGACCACGAGTCGTGGATCGTGGTCGACCAGTCGGACCCGGACTGCGGCTGCACCCCGCCGCTGGGCAGCCAGGTGTCCTCGGCGTCATCGTCGTCGCCGTCCCGGGCCGACCTCGGTCGCCCCAGCCACTCGACCAGGCGGGTCACCACGAGTCCGGCGGCCACCAGCGCGGCCGCGATCGCATACCAGGAGATCCGCCAGGTCTCCGCCTGCTCGTACCGGAGGAACAACGCGAGCAGCACGACGGCGAGCAGGCTGCCGAAGATGCCGCCGCGGCGCCCGAAGACGCTGGTCCCGCCGAGGAGGGCCGCTCCCAGGGCGAGGCCGGACAACTCCAGGCCGGTGGTCGGGGTCACCTGCGGCGCGTTCGCGGCCACCAGCACCCCGCCGACGGCGGCGAGCACCATCGAGATGATCAGGGCGGCGGCCGCGAAGCCGCCGGCGAGCGCACCGCGGCGGTGGGCCGGGTCGGCCACCGGCCGGAACCGGCCGAGCGCCCGCCGCACCGTCTTGATCGAACCGAACAGGCCGCCCAGCGCGGCGAGCGCGGCGAACCCGCCGACCAGGTAGAACGCGTGCCTGGTCGGGTCGTACCCGCCGCTGACCGTGATCGGGCCGGAGTGCTGCTGGATCCAGACGACGACCACGAACGCCGCGGCCAGGCTCGCCGCCCACGCGGGCACGTGCACCCCGACCACGAGCACCGCGACGCCGACGCCGAGCGCCACGGCGCCCAGGGTCGCCACCCCGACGACCGGAAGGATCCCCTGGCCGCCGTCCTGCGCGAAGAGCACCGCGGCGGCCATCGCCACCGGCCCGACCGCGAGGTTGGGTGCCGCGGCGCGCAGGCTCAGCCCGGCGCCCATGGTGAGCAGGCCCAGCCAGGCGATGAGGACGAGCAGGCTGCGCAACTCCTGACCGCGGAACACGGCCGGATGGTTGCTCCACAGCAGGAATCCGAGCACACCGACGGCGATCAGCAGCAGGAGTTCCACGCCGGCGTGGACACCCATCCGGTCGCGGCCGGGCTCGCCGTGTTCCGGATCGTCGAAGACGTCCTCGAGCGAGGCCGGGGAGATGCCCGAGGTGCTCGTGGCGCCGAACTGCCGGTCGCCGCCGAAGGTTGTCCCACTGGCGTCGGTCGGGTAATCGGTCACGGATTAGCTTCCCTGGTCGTCGGAGGAACCGGCGCCGTGGTACGCGAAGTCGTCGCGTCGTACGCCATCGCACACCTCCCCCGTCCCGCGGCCTGTGCGGCGGCGACCGGTGACTACGGGTCGCACGCTACCCCGGCAGAGCCGCGTACGACAGCCCTGTGGGTGAACGAATTAGGACTAACTGGTTCGTTCGGACGGCGGTTTGCCGGATTCATCCGGACGCTCGGGAGGGACCCGGCACGCCGACTCGAGCCACAGCGCGGCCGCGAGCAGCAGCGCCGACGCCACCACGCCGGCGAGCACCGCCGGCAGGTCCTGCGCGGGATGGGCGTTGCGCCCCCGCTCGATCAGCAGCCACCCGGTGACCGCCGCGTAGAACCCACCGAAGATGGCGCCGACCATCGACGACGCCTTGGCGAGCACGACCAGCCGGGCCACGTACAGCGGATCGGGCGGTGGGTGGCCGGGGCGGCGCTCGATGCGGGCCTTGGTCGTGTACGCCGCGAAGCCCTCGCCGACGGCCAGCGCCGCGAGCATCAGCGCCGGCAACCACGGCAGCCTGGGCAGGTCGTAGTAGAACTGGCTGATCAGCAGCCAGCCGAAGGCGGCGGCGGCGAGCGCGGCGGTGACCAGGGCCGCCGGACGGGTGGGTTCCATCGACGGACGCGGCTGCTGGAGGGGCGTGCGGTCCGTGTCGGCGCGGCGGTGCTCGCTCACTGGTCCGACTCTAGTGCGACATCCGGACGTGGGCACAGCGTCGCGAGATCGTCGGCCACCGGCGACGACCGCAGCAGGTCGGCGAGCGCGCCGTGCCCGGGCAGCTGCGCGCGGGGGTCGATGTCCAGCCAGGGTCGCAGCACGAAGGCGCGCAGGTGCGCGCGGGGATGCGGCAGGGTGAGCTGCGGGTCGCTCGACTCGATTGGGGAGCCGTCCTCGCGCCACACCGCGATCACGTCGACGTCCAGGGTGCGCGGGCCGAACCGGCGCCGCGGATCGCGCTCGCGCCCCGCCGCCCGCTCGATCCCCCGCGCCCGCGCCAGCCACTCGTACGCCCCCGCCTGCGGGTCGCTGACGAGCACCGCGGCGTTCAGGTAGGCGGGCTGGTCGGGGTCGCCCCACGGGGGCGTCTCGTACACCCCGGACCGGGCGATGACCCACGGCCGCAGCGCGGCGACGGCGGCGCGCAGATGCCCCGCGCGGTCGCCCAGGTTGCTGCCGAGCGAGAGCAGCGCGCGGGTCACGGCCGGGCCCTTCGCAGCGTGACGGCCACGTCCGCGAAGGCGTGCGGGATCGGCGCCTGCGGCTTGTGCACGGTCACCGTCGCCGCCGCCACCCGCGGGTCGCGCAGGCACTCCGCGGCCAGCCGGTCGGCGAGAGTCTCGACGAGGCGCACCGGCTCACCCGCGACGATCTCCGCGAGCCGGTCGGCCAGGTCTCCGTAGTGGACGGTGTCCGCGACGTCGTCCGTGCGCGCGGCGATCGACAGGTCCAACTCCAGCACCACGTCGACGACGAAGTCCTGGCCCTCGGCGCGTTCGAAGTCGTACACCCCGTGCCGTCCCCGGACCCGCAGTCCGGTAAGCGAGATCCGGTCGCTCATCGGGCACCCCGTGGCCGGGCGCCGCCGTCCGCCCGGGGGTCCAGCCGAGGCGCGCCGCTGGCCCGCCAGACCTTGAGCGCGTCGACGGTGCCGCGCACGTCGTGCACCCGGACCCCCCAGGCGCCGGCGGCGACAGCGAGCACGGAGGTGGCGACCGTCGCCGCCTCCCGCTGGTCCACCGGCCGCGGCCGGCCGTCCGGCCCGGCCAGCAGACTGCCCAGGTACGACTTGCGGCTGGCCCCGACCAGTACCGGGAACCCGAGCGCCAGCACCTGGTCCAGGTGTCTGGTCAGCTCCCAGTTGTGCTCGGCCGTCTTGGCGAACCCCAGCCCGGGATCCAGGATGATCTTCGAGGGGTCCACCCCGGCCGCCACCGCCTCGTCGACCCGCTGCCGCAGTTCGGCGCACACCTCCTTGACCACGTTCCCGTAGGTGGCGAGTTCCCGCATGTCCGCCGAGTGCCCGCGCCAGTGCATCAGGATCCACGGGCAGCCGGCGTCGGCCACCACCCGGCCCATGTCGGGGTCGGCGAGCCCGCCGGAGACGTCGTTGACCACGGACACCCCGGCCTCGAGCGCCGCCTGCGCTACCGAGGCGCGCATGGTGTCGATGCTCATCGGCACGCCGGCCGCCGCCAACTCGCGGATCACCGGGAGTACCCGGGCACGTTCGGTCTGCGGGTCGACCCGCCCGGCGCCGGGCCGGGTGGACTCACCCCCGACGTCGACCAGGTCGGCGCCGTCCGCGTGCATGCGGACCGCGTGCGCGATGGCGGCGTCCAGGTCGGCGTACCGGCCCCCGTCGGAGAAGCTGTCCGGAGTGACGTTGAGGATCCCCATGACCACGGGATGGTCCGCGCGTAGCAGGTGCGTCACTCCGCTCACGTTACTCCGGCGACTGGGGCGCGCCCGGTACGATCCCAGCCACCGGGGCCTTCGGGGTGACGGAGCGGATATCTTGGTGCCAAGTGCTTGGGTTGTTCGATTCAACCCGACAACGTACGCTCTGCGATGCTCTTCGCAGTCGGCCCATCCGGATCGGCGGGTTGGTACCGCTGCGTTGGTCTCGCGGAGGCCGTACCGGGTTGGCCGACCACGGTACTGGGGAGGTCTTGATGGTCCTCACAGCGTTCGTCCAGGCCGTGTGGAGCCGGGCGGCGCTCGCCGCGGACGTGCTCGCCGCCGCCCCGCACCACCTCACGGCGGCCCCCGCCGGGGAGATCAACACCGAGGGCGTGCTGTCGTTTCTGGCCAGCACGATCGCCCCGATCCTGCTCGCCGGGCTCGGCGTGATCTTCATCGGCCGGGCGGGCAAGGGCGAGATCTCCCGGGTGATCACCAGTTCCGCGATCGCCATCGTCGGCCTTGCCTTCATCGCCGGCGCGACCGTGCTGTTCCTCGTCGGCGACAACCTCATCCGTCTGCTGTTCAAATAGGCGGCGCTGTTCGAACAGGCACTGCTCGCGCCGGGCACGAGCGGACGGAGTGAAGGATGCGGCTGCGCACCGACGACGACATCTACCGAGCGCGCCTGGTGTACCTGGGCCCGCCGGGGTACACGCTGCCGTTCCATCTGCCGTACGCGCAGTACGGGCTGTTCATCGTGCTCGTGCCCTGCTACATGTTCATCCACTGGCTGTTCACCATGCGAGTGGAGGTCTTCCCCGCGTGGGAGATCGCGCTCGCGATGGTGACCACGTCGTTCGTGTTCCGCTACGTGGACCCGGACCGACCGGCCCGCATGGTCATCCGTACCGCCCTGACCGACTGGCGGACCAGCCGCGAGCAGCGCGGGGAGCACCGCGAGCCCACGCTGGTGGCGCGCCGGATCCGGATCCGGGGTGACCTGACGTGACGCGTATCCCGCCACCGGCGGCGCCCCGCCGCGCCGGGCGGGGCCGGGCCGACGGACACGAAACGGCACATCCACTGGCACACGAACTCGACCACGACGACCTCGACGTGGTGCACGACGACCTCGTCACCGATCCCGCGGACGGGGCCGTGGCGGTGTTCCGGGCGCCCAAGCCGCGCGAGCCGACCGAACGGCCGCGGCGGGACCGCCAGCAGCAGGACCGCCCCCCGCAACGACGGCCCGACATCGACTCGCCGTTCCTGGACCTGTTCGCCGCCGCGCCGGCAGCGCCGTACCGCGGCCGGGAGAGCCCGGCCGCGCCCCGGGTCGACCCGGCGCGCCCGGCCGCGCCGCCCACGCCAGACGCTGCCCCGCCACCGGCGGCAAGCGCCGCCCCGCCACCACGCCAGCAACGCCAGACCGCGCCACGGGCGCGAAGCGCCGCGCCGCCCCGCCAGCGGCGGCCAGCCACGCCACGCGACCACCCGCCGCGCGACCGCGCGCCACGCGACCACCCACCGCGCGACCGGCGCCGCGCCCCGGCACCGGCCCCCCGCCCGCCCAGGCACAAGGACCGTGACCCCGCCGTGGAGCTGGCGATCACCGAGATCGCGGGACACCTGACGTTCACGTCCAACACCGTGACCGCGTGGTACACGCTGCCCGAGGTGCAGTGGGCGTTCCGTCCGGACGCCGAGCGGGAGACCCTGCTGCTGGCCATCTCCGAGCAGTACGCGGGCCTCGCCGGGTTGCGGTTGCACCTGCGGCGCACCACCCGCCCGTTCGCCGCCGACGAATGGGCCCGCACGCTCGACGCGAACACCCCGCGCCCGCTGCCGCCGGTGCCCGGCGCGCCCACCTGGTCCGACCACCTGGTCGCCGCCCAGCAACACCTGTTGTCGACCAACCCCGCCGAGGGACAGACCTACCTCGGCGTGACCTTCGCCCGCCGCTCGCTGGGCGACAGCATGTCCGAACGGATCATGCGCATGTTCGGCCGGGGCGTGACCGACGGCGAACGCCGGCGGCTGGCGCGCATGGTGACGCAGTTCGACGAGGTCCTCGGCGCCTACGGCATGCGCGGGCGGCGGGCCACCCCGGCCGAGTTGGAGTGGCTGCTCTACCGCTCGGTGGCGCTGTGCATGGCGCCGCCCACGCAGCTGTCCCCGGTCTCCTCCGGCGAGTGGGAGCGCGGCGACCTGCTGGCGCTGACCGAGCAGATCGAGCGCTACCGCACGCCGTACGGCTCGACGGTGAAGCTGGTCAACCGGCTCACCGGCGAGGAACGGCACGTGGCCGTGCTGACCGTCGGGCGGATGGAACCGCTGGAGATCCCCGAACGGCACGAGCCGTGGCTGCACTACCACGAGCGGATGCCCTGGCCGATGGAGCTTTCGTCCAGGGTGGACATCCTGGGCCCGACGGACTCGTTCCGCAATCTGGAGCAGCGGCTGCGGATGATCCGTTCGCAGCAGCGGGACTACGCCGAGCACGGCATGGACGCCCCGCCCGAGCTCGAACGCCTCGCCCACCGGGCGCTGGTCATCGGCGACCAGATGACCACCGGCCTGCCGGTGGACTCGGCCCGCGCGCACGGCTGGCACCGCATCGCGGTCGGCGGGCGCACCCGCGAGGAGTGCCTGGAGCGGTGCCGTCGGCTCATCCAG
Organism: Micromonosporaceae bacterium; assembly: GCA_047459115.1. GTDB lineage: Bacteria > Actinomycetota > Actinomycetes > Mycobacteriales > Micromonosporaceae > VSCG01. Next base: position 15,619 of record VSCG01000024.1, on the reverse strand, counting down.
CTCTACGCCCGGGAGCTGCGCATCGCGCTGCAACACCCGAAGAACCAGGGCTGGCTGGCCCGCGAGTTCATCCCGGGCGAGCCGATCGCGAACACCGGCTACCTGCGCCGCATGCCGGTCAAGCTGCTCGCGGCCGCGCTGCCCCAGGCCGCGTCCACGGTCGGCGACCGGCGCGGCGACCTGCTCGGGCGTACCGCCGGCACCTCCCGGCGGCCGGTCTTCTTGGACCTGCACTTCCCGATGGAGGTCCGGGAACGCTCGGGCCTGGCCGTGTTCGTGGCCGAGCCGGGCGGCGGCAAATCCACCCTCCTCGGCGCGCTCGGCTACCTGGCGGCCCGGCGCGGCGTGCAGGTGACGCTGCTCGACCCGTCCGGTCCGCTGGCCCGGCTGTGCGAGATGCCGGAGCTGCGCCCGTACAGCCGGGTGCTGAACCTGACCGGATCTGAGCAGGGGACGCTGGCGCCGTACGCGCTCATCCCGACCCCGCGGCGGTCGGAGTTCCCGACCGGCGCGGGGGGCGATCGCGAATTCGAGATCGCCGTGTCCAACGCCCGGGCCGAGCGGCGGATGCTGGTCCAGGACATCTGCGCGATGCTCCTGCCGCCGCAGGTGGCCCGCGAGGCGTCGACCGCCACCCTGCTGCGCCACGCCGTACGGCAGGTGCCGGCCGAGGAGACCTCCACACTGGACGACGTGGTGGCGGCGCTGTCGGCGCAGGGCGACGAGGAGGGGCGGGAACTGGCCCACCTGCTGCTGGACACCGCCGAGATGCCGCTCGCGTTGCTGTTCTTCGGCTCCCCGCCACCCGGGTCCCTCGGCTCCGACGTGGCGCTGACCGTCATCACCATGGCCGGGCTGCGGCTGCCCGACCTGAAGATCGAGCGGGAGTACTGGTCGGCCGAGGAGGCGCTCGCCCTGCCCATGCTGCACACCGCACACCGGCTCGCCGTACGCCGCTGCTACGGCGGCTCCATGGAGTCGCGCAAACTCGTCGGCCTCGACGAGGCGCACTTCATGGAGGGGTGGCGCTCCGGCCGCTCGTTCCTGGTCCGGCTCGCCCGCGACTCCCGCAAGTGGAACCTGGCCGCGCTGGTGTCCTCCCAGAACCCCCGCGACATCCTCGGCCTCGACGTGCAGAACCTCGTCTCGACCGTGTTCGTCGGCCGGATCGCCGAGGACCCGGAGATCGCCGCCGAGGCGCTGCGGCTGCTGCGGGTGCCGACCGACGTGGGGTACGAGGCGGTGCTCGCCGGCCTGTCCGCAGTGGACTCGGATGCCTCGTCACGGCTGGGGTTCCGCGAGTTCGTGATGCGTGACGTCGACGGTCGGGTCCAGAAGGTACGCGTCGACGTGTCGTACGTACCGGACCTGTTGACCTACCTGGACACCACCCCGGGGGCAACCGGGGGCGCGCCGGCCCCGCCGCCGGCGGGGCCGGGAGCAGGGGAACCGGAAGGCTGACATGGTCGCGAGAGGACACCGGACGGCCGCACTGGCGCTCGCCGTCCTGGTCGGTGCGGTGGCCACGCTCTTCGGCGCTCCCGCCGCCGGCGCCCGTCCCGGCGTCCCCGTGGGCATGCCGGGTCCGGTGGCCGGCGCGCCCGGTGACCTGTGCTCGGTCGAGGAGTGGCACGCGGACTTCCGGGCCTGCGCCGAGAAGCTCTCCGATGTCGGCACGGCCCGCGCGCAGTGCCTGGTCGCCCCGACGCCGTCCGCGCCCGACTCCGGCCTCGCCGGCTGGTTCGCCGCCCGCCCGGAGTCCGCCACCGAGCCCGGCCCGAAGGGCATCTACAGCCGGTACGGCTACGCCGGCTACAGCTACACCACCTACGACCTCGGCTGCCTGTCCACGCTGGCGCACCCCGACTACAAGTTCGAGAACACCGTCGCCAACGCGGAATTCATGATCGCTACGGCGATCATCGGCGCGTCCAACGCGCTGCGCGAGCGGGCCTGGGACCCCGAATCCATGTGGGGCTGGGCCGATCCGCTGGTCACCGAGGCCACGCAGGCCATCTACGAGCGGGTGTTCACCGTGTTCGGGGTGATCACGCTGGCCGTGGTGGGGCTGTACCTGCTGTGGCGGTCGCGGCAGTCGGACATGAGCAACGCGATGACCACCGCGGGATGGGCACTGCTGGTGATGGTCGCGGTCACCGCTATCGCGCAGTGGCCGGTACGATCGGCCAACCTCGCCGACGCCACGCTGACCACCACGCTCGGGGTGGTGCACGACGCGGTCGGCCCCCGGCCGGCGCACACCCCGCCCGAGCAGTGCGACGACCCCACCCCGGGCGCCTGTACCGACCGCCGGCCGCCGGCGGTGCGCGCCAGTGACACCGCGACCGAGGGCATGCTCTACCGCAACTGGCTGCGCGGCCTGCTCGGTTCCGCCGACAGCGTCACCGCCCGCAAGTACGGGGAGGCGCTGTACGACGCCAGGTCGCTGACCTGGGCCGACGCGGAACGGCTGCGGGCCAGCCCGGGCGACCGCGACGCCACGTTCGCGGCGAAGAACCGGCAGTGGATGAAGGTCGCCGAACAGATCAAGGCCGAGGATCCCGAGGCGTACGAGTACCTGACCGGCGCCAAGGGGATGGAGCGGATCGGAGCCGGATTCATCGCGATCCTGGCCGCGGTGTTCTACGCGCTGTTCGACCTCACCGCGTCGATCCTCATCCTGCTCGGGTTCCTGATCTTCCGCTGGGCGGTGGTCGCCGCACCGATCCTGGGCACCATCGGCCTGCTGCGCCCGGCGAGCGCCGGGCTGCGCCGGCTCGCGAACGCCGTGGTCGCGGCCGTGTTCAACATCGCCATCTTCGGCACCGGCGCGGCCGTCTACCTGTTCGCGGTCGATCTCATCATGCACACCCCGTCGCTGCCCGGCTGGCTGCAGGTCGTGCTGGTCTGGCTGTGCGGCGTGGTCGGCTGGCTGCTGCTGCGCCCGTACCGGCGGATCACCCAGTTGGGCGGCAAGGACAGCACCGCGGCGATCACCGCGGCGGGTTCCTGGCACCGACGGTTCTTCGGCGACCTGCGTCAGGCGAGGCTGGCCGTGTCCATCCCGGGCGGCACCGCCGAGCCGGACCTGACCGGCCCGACCCGGCGCGAACCCGGGATCGTCACCGTGGTACGCCCCGAGGCGCGCGTCGATCCGGCGGATTCCCCGCCGGCCGAGACCGCCCGCCGTGGCCCGGTGCAGCGGGCCGACCGCCGCTCGATCGAGTGGGTCGAGTACGACGTACCGGATGCCCCGCCGTCGTACACCATCTACCGCCCGGGCTCGGGCACGACCACCGTCCCGGCATCCGAAACGCCGCGGATCCGTACTGAGGCGAGGTGACCATGGGTGCCAGCCCGCTCGTCGCCCGGCTGCTGCGCACGCGGTACGTGGTCGCGCTGCTGCTCGCCGTGGCCGTGTTCGCCACCGTCGGGATCGCGCGGCTGATCGGCCCGTCGGCCGGGCCGGGCGGCCTGCGCGGCTCCGGCGTGGAAACCGCCGCGACGGTGAACCCGACCACCGGGGACGACGGTGAGGCGAGCGTGCCGGGCACGCCGAGCCCGGCGACCAGCCCGGGCGCGGCCGGGCCGGAACAGGTGGGGGAGGCGTTCGTCGCGGCCTGGCTCGACCACCGCGGCGTCGACCCCGCCACCTGGTTCAGCCGGCTACGGCCGTACCTGACGCCCTCGCTGGCGCGGCGGATGACCGAAAGCGACCCGGCGAGCGTGCCGGCGGACCGGGTGACCGGTGCCGCGCAGCTCGTTGCGCGTAGCGAGTCGTTCGTCGAGGTGACCGTCCCGATCGACGCGGGACTGCTGCGCCTGCGCCTCGTCGCGACGGACGGGCGGTGGCTGGTCGACGTCGTCGACTGGGAGCGGCGTTGACGACGGGTGGGACATGGCGGTGACGGCGGACCTGGAGTCGCGATGACCGACGCGGTGGGTGCCCCGCGGACGGCCCGCCGGGTCGGCCTCGCCGCCGCGCTGACCACGGCGCTGGTGCTGCTGTGCTGCGGCGGCGGGGCCGTGGCCTACGTCCTCACCGCGTTCGGCAGCGGCACGACCGGGCCGGCCGCCGCCGGCGTGGGCTGCGGCCAGGGGGGACCGCTCGACCCGTACGGACCGCTGCCGCGCATCGCATCGCTCAGCGAGGAGCAGGTCCGCAACGCCGCGATCATCATCAACGTCGGGGCGGAGATGAACGTGCCGCCGCGCGGTTGGGTGATCGCGGTCGCCACCGCGCTGCAGGAGTCCAGCCTGCGCAACCTCGGCCACCTCGGGCCGGACAACGACCACGACTCACTCGGACTGTTCCAGCAACGGCCGAGCCAGGGCTGGGGCACGCCGGAACAGCTCATGGATCCGGTGTACGCGAGCCGGAAGTTCTACGAGAAGCTGCTGCGGGTGCCGGGCTGGCACGAGCTGCCCCTCACCGAGGCGGCCCAGGCGGTGCAGCGCAGCGCGTACCCCGACGCGTACGCCAAGCACGAGCCGCTGGCCGCGAACGTGGTGAACCAGTTGGCCGACGGCGCCGCCCGGGCGGTGGGAGGGCTGGAATCCCTGCGGTGCGCCGCGCCCGGGGAGATCTCCGCGTCGGGTTGGACGGTCCCGGTCGCCGCCCCGGTGGTGTCCCGGTTCCGCACCCCTGAACGGCCGGGGCACCACGGCGTGGACATCGCCGCGCCCACCGGCACGCCGGTGCGGGCGGCCGCAGCAGGCGTGGTGCTCGTGGCCCGCTGCGACGCCGCGACCGCGGACGGCACCCCGTACTCCTGCGACCAACCGGGTTCGCCGGAGATCAGAGGCTGTGGCTGGTACGTCGACCTGCTGCACCCCGGTGGGGTCCTCACCCGGTACTGCCACCTGGTCGCCAGGCCGTTCGTGATGGTCGGGCAGGACGTCGCCGCAGGCGAGGTGATCGGCCTGGTCGGATCCAGCGGCAACTCGTCCGGCCCGCACCTACACTTCGAGACACACGTGGACGGCGACCGTTCACCAGCGGGCGCGGTGGACCCGGAGGAGTTCATGCGCGAACGGGGAGCACCCCTCGGGGAGCAGGACTGATGCGGGGGCGAGGAACCGACCCGGACTGGGGCGACTGGGCAGCCGGAGAGCCGGCTCGGCAGTGGGCGGCGCGCCGACCGGGCCGGGTGGTGCCCGTACCCGCCCTCGGTAGGCGGGACCTGCGCGGCCGGCGGGTGATCGTCGGGCTGCCGGGCTTCGGTTGGCGCAGCGACATGCGGGCCGACGAGCCGATTGTGCAGGGCAGCCGCACGTATGTGCCGGTGCTCGCCGAACAGGAGTGGTACCGGGCCGAGGCGGAGCAGACGGAGGTCTTCGCACCGCTGGTGCCGGTCGAGCGGGTGTGGCTGGAGGAGATCCAGCCGCCCACATCGGAGGCGCCGCCGGGGGCGGACATCGTGTCCCGGCTGGTCTCGCTCGACGCGCCACCACCGCGGGACGCCGTGCCCGTGAGTACGGCGCCGAGCACGCTAGGCCGGCGCGTGGTGCGGCTCACCGAGGACGGGGAGGAGCGTGACCTGCGGGCGGTCACCGAGCCGTACTCCAGCGCCGACGGCGACATCTGCGTGCGGGTGGCGACCGAACTGGACTGGTACCGCTGGGCGTGGACCGGGCAGGCGCCGAAGACCATGGAGGTCCCCGTCCACCTGTTGTGGGTGGATTGACGGCTTTCGGCCCGACAGCCGGCATGAGTCGTGCGGCTCGCGCCCAGACCCGACTACCAGTGCAGCGTCAGGGCGCCCTGGTCGCGGCGCAGACCCGCCAGCCGTCGTCCTCGACCAGGTCGAGCCGCCAGGTCTCGGTCCGCTCGCTGCGCACCGCCGTCCCGGAGGAGACGCCGGTGATGGTGACATCGGTGTGTACGGTCCCGCGGTCGGTCGCCGTGCGGGTGTGCGTCAAGGCGCCGAGGGAGACCCGGACCGTGACCCCGAAGTCGCGTTCCCGTCGTTCGATCTCATCGCGCAGCGTCCGGATCGCGCCCAGGTCGGGGTCCTCGCAGACGAAGAGGTTGGCGCGGGGGTCGTCGCGCTCGACGAGCAGGGCCCGCAGGTAGCTGGACGCGACCAGGTCGGGCTGGCTCAGATCCGGGCGGGTGGCCCTGTCGTACCAGACGAACACGTACACCGGCGTCGCGACGGCCACGACGCCGACGGCGATCAGCGCGAGCAGGAGAACCCGCCGCATCCGTAGACGCCGCGCGGACCGGGGCGCCGGCGGCTGCGGCTCCGGGGCTCGCGGTTCTTGGGCTCGCGGCTCATCCGGCTGGGACACGTGCGGACGTCACCTCCCCGACTCCGGCCACTCGACGACGTATCGATCACCCTAGGCGACAGTGGCTGCCCCGCTGTCCACAGGTCCACCGCGGACATGGATGAATCGATAGCCTTGGGCCGGTGTCTGAGGGTGCCGGGGAGGCCAGATGGGCGCTGAGCGGTGGCTGCCGGATGCGGACCGGGCGCAGCCTGAGCGGATCCACGTCAACCTCGCCGCGTTGGCCGATCTGGTCGGTGTGATGCGCACGGAGACCAACGCGGGTCTGCGGCCGGAGTCGGCGGAGGTCCGCGCCGGGCTCGGGGACGGCGTGTGCTTCGGCGTGCGTTCCGCGAGCGGTTACGTGTACGACGCCAAGCACCGGTATCACGAGAGCCTCACGCAGGCGATGAGACTGCTCGGCCAGTACCTGTGGGTGGCGGAGATCCTCACCGACGCGGCGGAGATCGTGGCCCGCAAGTACGCGCACACCGACGCGCTGAGCGCCGCGCGCACGGCCGATGTGGACAAGGCGTTGGCCGAGGCGGTCCGGGCCGCCCGGGCCGGAAGGTGAACCGTGCCGGTCCGTCCCTCGTGCATCTAGGCATAGAAGAGGGTTTCCGACTGATTTCCCCGAGGGGGCCGAACCTATGAGCAGACGTCCTACCACAGCATTGACCGCTGCCCTCTCCGCCCTCGTCCTCGCCCTGGCCACGCTCGTACTCGGGTCGGCACCGGCGCACGCCCACACGGTCACCAGCGAGCCCCCGGGTGATGTGCGGGTCGTCAACCTGCAGCCCACGAGCTTCACGGTCGACTGGGACGAGCCGGACGGCGCCGATTACTACATAGTCTCGGTGTCGCCGCTGTGGGCGGGTACTCGCATGAGTCACGGCGATCCGGTGACCTACACCGGCCTGGTCTGGGACACCAAGTACACGATCACGGTCACGGCCTTCTACAACGAGTTCAAGGATGAGCGGTCCCGCGCGCAAGCGGATCCGATCACGGTAAGGACCCCGGTGCCCGAGGACTTCACGGCTCCGAACGCGCCGACAAACCTGCGTATCGAACGTGATTCACACGGTAACCCGGCATTCCTCCTGTTCGACCCCTCCACCGAGGGCGTCGGCGAATTGTGGTACGACCTTCACCTGGACACGTCACAGGTGGAGGGCCTCGAATCGCTGTCGGGAATCTGGGACACGACGAATACCGAGCGGTTCGACCTCAGTTTCGTGCCGATCACCGCAAACCTCTGGAACGAGGGCGACAGAGTTCAGCTCTACATCACCGCGCGCGACAAGAAGCGCAACCAGTCGCCGCCCAGCGAAGCCCTCGAACTGACCTGCTGTCCGTTCTGACCGCGCGCCCTGCATAGTCTGGGTGGGGGTCGACGCCGATCCCGGTCGTCGACACCCACCCAGGTCACTCTCACCACCAGGCCGTCGCCGACACCCGGACGCGCACGCGCGCCGATCTGTCCCTCGAGGCCCGAAACCCACTACGGTGCCAAGAGGGAGGTGAGCACTGTGGCGAGGCTGCGTACGGCAATCGGACGCGCGGCCGCGTTGCACCGCGAGGCGGCGGCGATCGCCGCGGCCAGCCGCAAAGCTCTCGCCCGGCAACAGCCCGAGCCGGTCCACGCCGCCGAGCAGCACGAGGTGGTGGAGCAGTTGCGGTCCATCACCGCACGGCTCGCACCCGATTGGCTGGGCATGCCCCTGGCGGACCTGGACCCGGCCACCCCGCTCGGCGCGCACGACATGCCATCGTACGTACGCATCGGGGCGGCGCAGCCGCTCAAGGACGGGCACTTTCCCGTGATCGTGCCGCTGCTGACGCACGGTCACCTGACCTTCGACGTCGATGCCCGTGATCCACACGTGGCGGCCGTGATGCGAGCGGTGGTGCTGCGCCTGCTGGCCGCGTCACCCGCCGGCACGCTGCGAGTACGCACTGTGGACATGGCTGGGCTCGACGCCGTCTTCGGCCCCTTCGCCCGGCTGTCCGCCACACCCCTGATGCCGCCGGCCGTCACCGACCACGCGGGCCTGCGCAGCGTGCTCGACGAGGCTGAACAGTGGGTGCACACCGCCACCCGCAACCGCCGGCACTCCCGGCGTGATCGCCTGCTGCTGGTCGCCATCGCAGGTCTGCCGGAGCAGACCGACGCACCGGACCTCGACCGGATCCGCGCCCTGGCCCGAGCCGGTCCGGCTGCCGGGGTGCATTTCCTCCTCGCGGGCTGGCCACCGCCGGCCGCCGGGCCGGCGCACGACCCGCTGCCGCTCGCGACACGGGTCTCGGTTGACGACGCGTACGCGGTGGTGTCCACGCCCCCCGACGCGGGGATCGACTTCGGCGCCCACCCCGATGCCGAGGCTCCGGGAATCGATGTGCCGGTCTTCCTCGACAACGATCCCCCGGCCGGGCTGATCAGGCAGGTCTGCCGCGTGCTGGCCGCCGAAGTCGAGACGGTGGCGCGGCTTCGGCTGACGGACCTGATACCGGAAGGCGCACAGTGGACGGAAGATGCGGCGGCGAGCCTCGTCTCGGCCGTGGGCGTCGCCGCGGACGCGCCCGTGACGCTGCGTTTCGACGACATGTTCCCGCACTGGATGGTCGGCGGCCGGGCGGGAGCCGGGCGCAGCTCATTCCTGCTCAACGTCCTCCTCGGCCTGGCCACCCGCTACCCGCCCGACGAACTCACCTTCTACCTGCTCGACTTCGCCGACGGCGCCGCGCTGCGCGGGCTGGTGCCGACCGGGGACGACCCAGTGTGGTTGCCGCACGCGCGGGCGATCGGGATCGAGTCCGACCGGGAGTACGGGCTGGCCGTGCTGCGCGACCTCGCCGCGGAGCTGAAGCGCCGTGAGGATGCGTACCAGGACGCCGGGGTGACCAGGTTCGCCGAGGCCCGGGCGGCCGGACTCCACCTGCGCCGCATCCTCTGCGTCATCGACGAATTCCACATCCTGTTCGAGGGCACGGACCCGATCGCCACGGAGGCGCTCGGCCTGCTGGGATCCCTGGCCCGCAGTGGCCGGACGTACGGGATACACCTGCTGCTCGCCAGCCGCGCGGCCCGCAGCGTCGGCACCTTCCGCGCCAAGCGCGACCCGATCCTCGGCCAGTTTCCGGTGCGGATCGCCCTCACCGGCGGCGCCGACGTGCTGGATCCGGCGAACGAGGCGGCGATCGGGCTGCCGGTCGGAGCGGCCGTGGTCAACACCGCGGGCGGTTTCGGCGGACCGCGCCGGGCCACCCGCGGGCACGAGACCGTCGTACGCTTCCCCGACCCGTACGCCGAACCGGAGGCGGTTGCCGCGCTGCGCGAGCGCCTGTTCGCCGCCCGGCCGCCCGGCACCCGTCCGCCGCACGTCTTCCTCGGAGACGCCGAGCAGCGGCTCGCCGACGATCCCACGTTCGCCCGGCTGGCCCCGACCCCGCACCCCACTGCCCTGATCGGACGGATGATCGACGTCGAGCTGTCCACGGCGGCGTACCCGCTGGATGCGACTCCGGGGCGGCACCTCGCGGTGCTCGGACCGAGCACCGCTGCGATCGGACTGCTCGAGGCGGCCACGCTGAGCGTGGCCGCACAGCACGTGCCCGGCAGCGCCCGCTTCCTGCTCGTCCCGCTCGCGCCGGACACGCCCGAGGTCGTCGCACGGCTGGCCACGGAGCTGAAGGCGCAGGGGCACGAGGTCTCCACCCACCCGGGCGTCGTGCCGCTGGACGAGTTCAGGGGTGACGGCGGGAGCGCCTATCTCGTGCTGTTCGGGGCGGACCTCGCCGAACTGGAGCGCAACGCCCTGCGCGCCGTCTTGCGTCACGGCCCGGCGGACGGTTGCCACGTGTTCGGCTGGTGGCGAGGGCTGCGCCGCTTCACCGAGCACGTCGGACCCACGGCCGCCGACTACGTCTCCGGGCTGGTCTTCCTGAACGTGCCCGGCGCTGACGTGGCGGCGCTGCTCGGTCGCCCGGTCGACTGGCGGTCCCGACCCAACCGCGCCCTGCTGCACGACCAGCACGCCGACCGGACCGCCGTGTTCGTGCCGTTCTCCCGCTCGATTGGACGCATCGAGGTGCCGGCATGACTCCGTGGGAGGAGTACCGGGCGGCCGTGACGCACCTCGCCGAGGTGCGCCGGCGGGCCGCCGCTGACGCGGCCGCACGTGGCGACGCCCTGCAGGCCGCCCGCGAGGAACTGGTCGTCGTGCGCCGGCGGCTCACGATCCAGCAGGTACGCTTCGCCGAGGCGTGCGGCCGGTACCGGGTGCGGCTGCCGGGGCTGACGCCGAGCAACGCGGAGATCAACGCCGCGCTCGAACCGGGTAGCGATCCAGCCGCGGTGCTCGGAGCCCTGCGGCGCGCCCGGTCCACCTTGGATGACATGGATGCGGCGCTCGCCGACCTGCGCCGTCCCCGGCGGGCTGCCCGGCTCGCCACGTTAATACGCGCGCTCCGCAGCCGAATCATGTACGGCGCGATGGCGCTCGTCGTGCTCGGGCTGCTGACGCTCGGCGGGTACGCGCTGCTGCGCTAGGACGTACGCGCCCAGGCGCGCTCACGCCGCCGTGACCACGCCCACCCGCACCGGGTCGAGCCGGTTCTCGGGGGCGAGCCAGGTCTCTTCGATCGCGGTGGCCAGCGCGCCGGCCGCCTGCACCGCCTGGAAGGCGCCGTCGATCATCAGGCGCAGCACCTCGAACAGCATCTTGATCTGGTGCCACACCTTGAGCACCCCGGTGATCAACTCCATGACCTCGTCCCACACCCGGCCGCCGCCGAGCACTGAGCCGATGATCCTGGTGAGACGCAGCACCTTCTCGATGACCCAGAACTTGAGCACCTCCAGGAGGAGCACGAGCGTGTGGAACATGATCTCGGCCTGCTGCGCGAGGTGCTCGAAGGCCTCCTCGTGCACCTGGAGAAAGTGCTGCAGGGTCTCCAGGGCGGGCAGCCACCGTTCGCGGATCTGGAACGCGAACTGGGTGGCGGCCGGCGAGTCCCAACTGGCCGAGAGGGAGTCCATGCCGTAGGCGATGTTCACCGAGATCGCCTGCACGCCGTCCATCCCGGCCAGCGCGGCGTACGCCTCGGCGTTCTCCCGCAGCGTGTCCCAGTCCCCGGCGATCCAGGGAAAGACCTGCTCGGCGAGGCTGAACCGGGCGTAGCGGACCAGGAGATCGTCGATCTCACCGATCTGCTGGCGGACCTCCGCGATGTACCTGGTGAACTCGTGCCGTTCGACCGGCGCAGCGGGCTGGGGGGTGAACGGGTCACGGAAGTCGCCAGGATGCCCGACGTGGTCCCGGCCCCGGTACCCCTCGGGCGCCGGGCGTCGCGGCTTCGTCAGCCAGATCCGTTCCGCGGCGACGACGTCGCCCGCCCGGTACGTCGCCGCGGCCGCCCGCAGGTTGCTGGCGACCTGGAACAGGTTGCGCTCACCGGAGGTGAACAGGGCCGAGGTGGCCTCGTGCGCGAGCGAGACCATGGGCTTGGCCGGGGCCAGCAGCCCGGTCATGCCGTCGGTGCGCGTGCAGTGGGCCGCGCAGTACGACCGCAGCGGTGTGATGAAGTGCCCGCTGTTGCGCTCCAGTTGGACGGCGTATCCGTCGAGTTGAGCGGGGTCGACCTGGATGGTCACCGCCCGGCCCTCCGGTCCGGGTCGACCGGCCCGGCGGCGTCGCCCTCCCGGCTCAGCAGGGCCCGCGCCTGGCGTGCCGCCTCCTCGGGCGGCACGCCCTCCGCAACCAGCGTGTACGCCCGCGCGAACGCCTCGGGCAGGCGGGCGAGACGGTCGCCGAGCAGGCCCGCAAGGATGTCCCCCTCACCGAGCGCCACCCGCTGCCACGACAGCTCGCCCCGGTCGACGCGCCGCTGGACCGTGCGCAACTCGCTGCCCGCGCGGTCGCCGCGCGCAAACTCCGTAAGCTCCGCCGCGGCGACCGTCACGGCGTCCCGGAGCCGCTCACGCTGCGCGATCAGCTCGCGCAGCAGGGGCCGTAGCCGGTCCTCGGACTGCTGACTCGCGCGGGCGAGGGATCGGCGGCACGATTCCATCGTCACTGTTAGATCCATGCCGCGAGGCTAGGAGACCGCCCAGGCGGGGACAACGGCTGTGGATAACTCGGGGTGAAGATCGGAGCTGGCTGTGGATAACCGTTCAACCGCGGATGATCAGGCTCATCGCCTCGGCGCGGGCCTTCGCGTCCCGTTGGAACACACCGCGGACCGCCGAGGTGATCGTGCGGGCGTTGGCCTTCTGGATGCCGCGCATCGCCATGCACATGTGCTCGCAGTCCAGGACCGTGATCACCCCGCGCGGATCGAGCTGCGCCATGAGCAGGTCGGCGACCTGGGAGGTGAGCCGCTCCTGGACCTGTGGCCGCCGGGCGAACACCTCCACCAGACGGGCGAGCTTCGACAGCCCGGTGATCCGGCCGTGCGGCCCGGGGATGTAGCCGATGTGCGCGACACCCCGGAACGGCAGCAGGTGATGCTCGCACAGGCTCATCACCTCGATGTCGCGGACCAGCACCAGCTCCTCGTGGTTGGCCTCGAACGTGGTCGTCAGCACGGTCGCCGGGTCGACGCGCAGGCCGGCGAACAGCTCCGCGTACGCCCGGGCGACCCGCGCGGGCGTGAGTCGCAGCCCGTCCCGGTCCGGGTCCTCGCCGACCGCGATGAGGATCTCGCGGACCGCCTTCTCGATGCGCGCCAGGTCGACGGACTGCTCCACCGGCGTACCGGTCAGCTTGCCGTCGACCAGCCGCGCCGCGAGGTAGTCGAGTTCGCCGTCACCGTTGGGCTCGGTGGCCGAGCCGGTCGCCAACCCGGGCGCCGAGCCCACGACCGGATCGGGAGCCGGGCCGTTCAGCGCGCACCTTCCGCGGTGGAGGCGTCCGCCGCGGGGTCGGCAGTGCCCTCGACCGTCGAGTTCACCGCCGGCTGGGCCGACTCCGCCTCGGCCTGCGCCTCCGCCTTGGCCTGGTCCGCCTGGGCCTGGGCGCCGTCGGCCTGGGCCTGCGCCTTCAGCGCCTCCTTCTCCGCCGGTGTGAGCACCGGGGGCAGGTCGGACGGCTGCCGCTTGCCGAAGCCGTTGTAGGGCGACATCGGCGGGCGCTTCTTGACCCGGGCGCACAACCTCGCCATGTCCTGCTGCGAGATCGTCTCCTTCTCCATCAGCTCCAGGACGATGTTGTCGAGCACGTCGCGGTACTCGACGAGGATCTCCCACGCCTCGTCGTGGGCGAGTTCGATCAGCGACCGGATCTCCGCGTCGATCTCGGCGGCGACCGCGTCGGAGTAGTCCCGCTCGTGGCCGTAGTTGCGCCCGAGGAACGGCTCGCTGTCGTTGGTGCCGTACTTCACGGCGCCCAGCTTGGCGCTCATGCCGAACTGGGTGACCATCGCGCGGGCCAGGTTCGTCGCCTTGTTGATGTCGTCGCCGGCGCCGGTGGTCGGCTCGTGGAAGACCAGCTCCTCGGCGGCCCGGCCACCCAGCGCGTATGCCAGCGTGTCGATCATCTCGGCGCGGGTCTGGGTGTACTTGTCCTCGGTCGGCAGCACCAGCGTGTGGCCCAGCGACCGGCCCCGCGGCAGGATGGTGACCTTGTGCACCGGCGCCGAGTGCGGCAGCGCCCAGGCGACGAGCGCGTGCCCCGCCTCGTGGTACGCGGTGATCTTCTTCTCGTGGTCGCTCATCGCCCGGGTACGGCGCTCCGGGCCGGCGATCACCCGGTCGATCGCCTCCTCGAGGTACTCGTTGGTGATCGCCCGCTTGTCGTTGCGCGCGGCGAGCAGCGCGGCCTCGTTGATCACGTTGGCCAGGTCGGCACCGGTGAAGCCGGGGGTACGCCGGGCCACCGAATCGAGGTCGACGTCCGGGCTGAAGGGCTTGCCCTTGGCGTGCACCCGCAGGATCGCCTTGCGGCCCTCCATGTCGGGGGTGTCCACCGCGATCTGCCGGTCGAAGCGGCCCGGGCGCAGCAGCGCCGGGTCGAGGATGTCCGGCCGGTTGGTGGCGGCGATCAGGATCACACCGCCCTTGGTGTCGAAGCCGTCCATCTCGACCAGCAACTGGTTGAGCGTCTGCTCGCGCTCGTCGTGGCCGCCGCCCAGGCCGGCGCCACGGTGCCGGCCGACCGCGTCGATCTCGTCCACGAAGACGATCGCGGGCGCGTTCGCCTTGGCCTGCTCGAACAGGTCACGCACGCGGGACGCGCCGACGCCGACGAACATCTCCACGAAGTCGGAGCCGGAGATGGAGTAGAACGGGACGCCGGCCTCGCCGGCCACCGCGCGGGCGAGCAGGGTCTTGCCGGTACCGGGCTGGCCGAACAGCAGCACGCCCTTGGGGATCTTCGCGCCGAGCGCCTGGTACTTGGCCGGGTTCTGCAGGAAGTCCTTGATCTCCTGCAGCTCCTCGATCGCCTCATCGCAGCCGGCCACGTCGGCGAAGGTCGTCTTCGGCATGTCCTTGGTGATCATCTTCGCCTTGGACTTGCCGAAGTTGAGCACCCGGGAACCGCCGCCCTGCATCTGCGACATGAACAGCAGCAGCAGGATCACCAGGATGGCGATGGGCAGCACGTTCACCAGCAGCGTCAGGAACATGCTGTCCCGGGTGACCTCGGTGTTGTACGCCTCGGTGACCTTGTTGTCGGCCTTCGCCTGCTTGACCGTCTCCCAGATGTCAGCGGCCGCCTCGGCCGGGAACTGCGCCTCGATCTTGTCGGTTTGCGTGCCGTCGAAGGCTTTCTTCCCGGCAAGGTCGAGCCGCAGAGTCTGCTCCTTGTCGGCGATGACTGCCTTCTCGATGCCACCCGCCTGCAACTCGGCAAGGGCGACCGAAGTGTCGACCTTCGTATAGCCGCCCCCGCCAGTGAACAGCGAGCTCAGGGCGAGCGCACCGGCGATGACCAGAATGATCCAGATCACCGGACGGCGGAACAAGCGAGTCCGTTCCATGCTGTTGTCGAGCGCGAAGCGCCCGGCTCCTCCCGATCTACGTCGAGTCGTCTGGGACCGGGCTCTGGCTCTCGCCGGCCCAGTCATTCGACGGTACACCGTACCGGCGAGATCAGCGCTGAGCATCCGACACGATCGCCAGAACTTCGCAAATCGGCGAGTCGGCACGACCGCACCGGCAGCACCGGTCCATGTCAGCTATCGAGGCTACCGACTGCGGAGCCGATCGGCGACGCTGCGTGGCAGCGGATTCCGCCACTCGCCCGACGATCTTCATCGGGGTTGGCCGCGGGCACCTCCGGGCCGGCGCGGACTAGCGGGACCAGCGCCGGATCAGCGGGAATAGACCTCCGGCTTGAGCACC
>VSCG01000023.1:0-32746 GCA_047459115.1 Micromonosporaceae bacterium | reverse complement strand
GGTACGATCATGAGCGTGCCCTTCGCGAGCAGGCGTGACGCACCCCCGTCCCCGTTGGCTTTCGAGGCGATGACGGATTCGCGCGCCCGGTACCGTCGTGCTCCGGCGACCGGCTGACCCGACCCGGCGGCGGATCGTCGCCGCGGTCGCGCTCGCGGCCATCATGGTCGTGCCGAGCCTGATGCAGTTCGCGCTGGGCACGCTCGGGCCGTTCCTCACCGCGGACCTGTCGCTGTCCCGCTCCGACCTCGGTCTGGTCACCGGCTGCTTCTACCTCGCGGCGGCGGTGGGGTCACCGGTCATGGGCCGCATGGCCGACACCGTGGGGGCCCGGGTGGCCAGCCTGCTCACCGTCGCGCTCGCCGGACTCGGCGTCCTCTTCCTCTCGTACTCGGGGAGCCTGCTGGCGCTGCTCGGCGGCGCGCTCGTGGGCGGGGCCGCGAGCGCGATCGCCAACCCCGCGACCAACCTCGCCATCTCCACCATGCCCCGTCCGCACGCCATGCTCGTCGGGGTCAAGCAATCGGGGGTGCAGGCGGCGGCGTTCCTCGCCGGCACACTGCTGCCCCCCATCGCGTTGACCACCGGATGGCAAGGCGCGTTCCTCGCCTGTGCCGCGTTGTGCGCGTTGGCGCTTCCCGCCGCTGCGGCGATGCCCCGCGCCGTACCCGCACGGCCGACCGTCGCCGCCCGCGCGCCCGCTGACGGCGGTGCCCGTGATGGCGGCGACGCCACGGTGATCCGCCTCGCGGTCTACGCCGCGCTGATGGGCGCGGGGATCGCCACCACCAACACCTACCTCGTGCTGTACGCGCACGAGCGCGTCGGCCTCGGCGTGGACACCGCCGGGGCGCTCCTCGCCGCCGTCGGCCTGTGCTCCGTGCTGGCCCGGATCACGGCGACGATGCTCGTGGAGCGCGCCGCCGACCCGCAGCGGGCGGGCGTCCGCATGCTGACCGGCATGTCCGCAGCCGGGATCATGGCGACCAGCGCGATCGCACTGGCGCAGGGGCTCGGCCCGGCGGCCGTCTGGGTCGGTGCGATCGGCATCGGGCTGAGCGCGTCCGCGTTCAACGGGGTCGCCATGATGGTGGTGATCAGCACCGCCCGGAGTGCCGCGGTCGCGCGCTCGTCCGGGCGCGTGCAAGGGGCGTTCTTCGGCGGTCTGTTCCTCAGCCCGCCGCTGTTCGGGCTGCTCGTCGACGCGACCGGCGCCTACGCGGCCGGCTGGTCGTGGACGATCCTGTGCTACTGCGCCGCCACCGCCGTCATGGTGACCGCCGGTCTCGCCCGACACCGGCAGCGGCCATGAGCAGCGACGGTGGTGGCCGCTACCGGCAGGGCGGGCGCAGCTACCCCGTCGGCTCGCGTACGGCCGGGGGTGCATCCACCGGTGGGCGGGGCTTGACGAACGCCGGTACGTAGTCGGCCGGCAGCGGCTCGATCGCGGGCAACGGGTCCGGCACGAACGGCGTGCCACGGCTGAGCACCAGCCGCAGGTCGCGCAGCGCCGCGATGTCGTGGCGAGGGTCGCCGCCGACGGCGATGAGGTCCGCTGAGTAGCCTGCGGTGAGCTGTCCGGTGACCGTGGACAGGCCGAGCGCCGCGGCGGCGCGGGTGGTGGCGGCGATCAGGACCTCGCGCGTCGGCACACCGAACTCGGTCATGGCGACCAACCCGCCGACATACCCGTGGTGCGGCGTGTTGTCGATGCCCGCGTCCGTGCCTGCGATCATCTTGACGCCCCGGCGGTACAGTTCGCCGATCGCGAACTCCTGGTCCGGCAGCAGCGCCCGCAGCTCCGAGAGGCGGAAGTTGCACGTGGGCGAGGCGTAGCAGTCCGACGCCGCGATGCGGTCGGCGAGTTCGGGGACGACCTCGTGCCGGCCGTCGGCGTGGACGAAGGAGCAGTGCTCGAGGGTGTCCACACCGGCCGCCAGCGACCGGGCGATACCGTCCACACCGTGCGCATGGGCCGCGACCGTCTTGCCTACCCGGTGGGCCTCCTCGACCGCGGCCCGCAGGTGCTCGGTCTCGAACTGCGCGAACCACGGCGCCGACCCGGGGGTCATGAAGCCACCGGTCGCCATGATCTTGATGACGTCCACGCCCATCTTGTGGTGCCGGCGGACCATGCGCCGGACCTCGTCGGCGGTGTCCGCCTCCCCACCCATGAACCAGCAGTGCCCTCCGGTGACGGTGATCGGCGCACCGGCGGTCAGCAACCGGGGACCGCGGGCGGTGCCGTCGGCGATCGCGTCCCGCACCGCCACGTCGAGGTAGTTGCGGGCGCCCAGATCGCGGGCCGTGGTGACGCCGACGCTGAGCAGTTCGCGGGCGCTGCGCAGCATGAGCGCCACCTGCGCGGCGTCGCTCTCGGCGGTCATCCGCTCGACTGGCGCCGGCCCGCCGTCGAACGCGAGATGCACGTGGCAGTCGATCAGGCCGGGCAGCAGCGTCACGTCGCCGAGCCGCCGCAGATCCGCGTCGGGGCCGTAGAGGTCCGCGGAGAGGTCCGCCTCCCGTCCGACCCAGGTGATCGTCTCGCCGTCCACGATCACGGCACCGTGGTGGATGAGGGACAGATCCGGCCCGGCGAGCACCCGGTCGGCGAACAGCACGGCGTGCACCATCTATAACTACCTCAGCAGCGCCCACGGGAACAGGCCCACCGATGCCGCGGCCTGACCGCCGGCCGGATGACCGAAAGGGGCCCCGACGATGACTCTCCCCCACCGGTTCGACGACATTCGGATCGAGACACTGCGCGACATCGGCGGCGTGAAGTGGAGCCTGTTCCCCGACGCGATCGGCGCCTTCATCGCAGAGATGGACTTCGGGGTCGCCCCGCCGATCACGCAGGCCCTGCATGCGGAGGTGGACGTAGGCAACTTCGGCTACCTGCCCAAGGCGCTGGCGCAACGGATGTCCGAGGCGTACGTCGAGTGGTCCCGGACCACGTACGGCTGGGAGGTTCCCGCGGAGAACGTGCGGCCGCTAGCGGACGTGATCGCCGGCCTGACCGTCGCCATCGAACACTTCTCGGCGCCCGGGTCCCCCGTCATCATCCCGACCCCGGCCTACATGCCGTTCCTGTCCGTTCCCCTGGCCATGGGCCGGGAGATCATCCAGGTGCCGATGACCCCGGTCGACGGGCGTCTCAGCTACGACCTGGACGCGCTCGATGCGGCCTTTTGCGCCGGCGGCAATCTGCTCGTGCTGTGCAATCCGCACAACCCGATCGGCCGGGTGCTCACCCGCGAGGAGATGCTGGCCGTCTCCGAGGTCGTCGCGCGCCACAGCGGCCGGGTCTTCGCCGACGAGATCCACGCCCCACTCGTCTACCCCGGTCAGCGGCACATCCCGTACGCCTCGATCTCACCGGTCACCGCGGCACACACCGTGACCGCGACCTCGGCGTCGAAGGCGTGGAACCTGCCGGGCATGAAGTGCGCGCAGCTGATCCTGTCCAACGACGCGGACCTGGCGAAGTGGACCGAGGTCGGGGTGCTGGCCGAGCACGGCGCGGCCAACCTCGGGGTCGTCGCGAACACCGCCGCGTACACGGCCGGCGGGCCGTGGCTGACAGAGGTGCTCGCCTACCTCGACGGGAGCCGGCACCTGCTCGCCGACCTGCTCGCCCGGCACCTGCCGCAGGTGCGCTACACCCCGCCGGAGGGCACGTACCTCGCGTGGCTGGACTGCCGGGATCTCGGCCTGGGTGACCATCCCGCGGAGTTCTTCCTGGACAATGCGGGCGTCGCGCTGACCGACGGCGCGCTGTGCGGCGAGGCCGGCAAGGGGTTCGTCCGCTTCAACTTCGCGACTCCGCGCCCGATCATGCGCGAGGCGATCGAACGGATGGCGCGGTCCGTGGCTGAGCGGAAGTGACCGCCGGCGTGGGTGCCCGGGATTGTGCGCGGGACGAGACGGGGAGGTCGGCGTGACCGGCGATTCGACCACGGAGCGGGTGGCCGCGTCGCCGCTTGGCACCGGGACGGAACGGGTGGCGACCGTGCCCGAGCTGGTCGAGCGGGCGCGCCGGCTGGCCCGGGCCGGCGGGCGGCGGATCCTGGGCATCACCGGGCCACCGGGGGCGGGCAAGTCGACGCTGGCCGAGGCGCTGGTCGCGGCGCTGGACGGCGACGCCGCGCTGGTGCCGATGGACGGATTCCACTTGGCCAACGTCGAGCTGGAACGGCTGGGGCGCCGCGACCGCAAGGGGGCCGTCGACACCTTCGACGCGTCCGGGTACGCGGTGCTGTTGCAGCGGCTGCGCGATCCGGCGGAGGAGTGCGTCTACGCCCCGGTCTTCCGCCGCGAGATCGAGGAACCCATCGCCGGCGCGATCCCCGTGCCCCGTCACGTGCCGCTGGTCGTCACCGAGGGCAACTACCTGCTCGTCGACCGCGGCGGCTGGGCCCCGGTGCGCGGGCTGCTCGACGAGGTGTGGTTCCTGGCCCCGCCCGAGCCGGTACGCCTCGAGCGGCTGGTCCGCCGGCACGAGCAGTACGGCAAATCGGCGGAGCAGGCCCACGCCTGGGCGTACGGCAGCGACCAGCGCAACGCCGAGCTGGTGCACGCCACCCGGCACCGCGCGGACCTGGTGGTCCGGCTGCTCGAGTGAGCCGGGCGCGGTTCACCCGCCGGGCGGCGGCACCGGGAGCGGGTCGAGATGGTCGGCGTCGGTGGGCCAGGGTGGGCGGCCGACGCCGGTGATGCGCACCCCGCCCCAGGGATCGACCTCGCCGAGGCGGGCTGGAGCGCTGCGCCCGCAGACGACCACACTGACCTCGCGCCGGCCGGCGCGCACGAGCGCGGCGATGGCCGGGTCGGGGCTGATCCGCCCGACCCAGTGGTAGCGGCCGTCGATCGGCTCCCACCAACCGCCACACCGCAGGTGTACCGGGACATCCGCCACGACGGCCGGGCCCTCGTAGCTCACGGCAGCCCCGGCGTGTCGGGCGCCGCCCAGATGTATCGGTGGCGATTGACTTCTGTGCCCGCGGCTCGCATGCTGTAGTGGTAGCAGTTACCCGCTAGTAACGTCAATGGGGGTCGGCTATGGACACCCGCCTGGGCTCGTCCGGCCGTGAGGCCGTCGCGGAGCGCCTACTCGCGGCGTCGGCACGCTTGAGCTACGACCCGACGGTCGAGATCGACTGGGAGGCGCCACACCTGCCGGACGCCTACTGGCTGCCGCCTCGGCGCAGCAGCCTGTACGGCACGGACCTGTGGGAGCGGCTCAGCCACGCGCAGCGCGTCGAGCTGACCAAGCACGAAGTGGCCAGCGCGGCCAGCGCAGGCGTGTGGTTCGAGACGATCCTCATGCAGATGCTCATCCGCCACTACTACGACGCCGACCCGACCAGCCGGCACGCCCAGTACATGCTGACCGAGGTGGCCGACGAGTGCCGCCACTCGATCATGTTCGGCCGGCTCATCGAGGCCATGGGCTGCCCGGTCTACCCGGCGAGCAGGATCGACCACCTGCTCGGCCGCTACCTCAAGGCCACCGCGACCGGCCCGCACATGTACGCGGCGATCCTCATCGCCGAGGAGATCCTCGACGCGTTCCAACGCGAGATCATGGCCGACGAGTCGCTGCAACCGCTCATCCGGGCGGTGTCGCGCATCCACGTGGTCGAGGAGGCCCGGCACGTACGGTTCGCCCGCGAGGAGCTCGTCCGCCAGGTCGCCGCGGCCGGGCCGCTCGACATGGCGTACGCGCGGCTGCTCATCGGCCGGGCCGCGTACTCCATCGCCACCCGCCTGGTGCACCCGCGGGTGTACGCCGCAGTGGGCATCCCGCCACGGGTCGGGCGCGCCGCCGCCCGCGCCAACCCGAACTTCCGCGCATCGCTGCGCTGGTCGGCGCAGCGGGTGCACGCCTTCCTGGCTGATCTGGGCCTCGTCGCGGGTCCCGGTCGGCTGCTGTGGGCGCGTGCGGGCCTGATCTAGGCCGCCGACGAAACGACCGCGCCCGGGATCCCACCGGATCGGTGTATCAGGCTCGACGGACACCATCACGCGGGCGTAGCTCAGCGGAGTGGCGACGTGGGCGGTCACAAAGGACACTGACCTTGCGGTCACTCGGGGAATGAGCGCCGAAACTCTCCACTCCGCGGGCTACGTGCCGCAGCCGCAAGCCGTGGTCCTGTCAACGAGATCTTGTCCACTCCCCGGCGACCCAAGATCAGTGACCTGGGGCACATGGGTAGCGTGCGAGGCGTGAGCTCCCGGGACACTGCACACCGCAACAACTACCACGATCTGCTCGGTCTGCATCACTCCATGCTGTTGCGTCGTCGGCTGCGCGGCGTTGGTGTGGACTCCACCGACTGGCACGGGCATGTCGCGACGCTGCTGGCCGCCTGGCCCCAGCGGCTGGCAGACCAGCGGGTGCTGCGGGAGAGCCTGCCCACGGTGCAGCCGCTGGCGGAGACGGTGGGAGACCTCTACAGCGCGTTGTTCCGGGACCGCCCACACCTGCGCAATCTCTTCCCCGAGTCACTTCAGGCGCAGCAGGAGCGTTTCGCCTGGTCCCTGATCAGGCTCATCGATGACATGGACAAGCCCGACGTCCTCATACCGATCTTCGCGGAACTCGGGCGCGCCCATCGCAAGCTCGGCGTACGTACGGTCCACTACGGGCCCTTCGGGTCGGCGTTCCTCGAGGCGCTGCGCGGGCGTGCCGGGGCCGCCTGGCGGCCCGAGTACGAGGCCGCCTGGCTGCGTGCGTACGGGTTCATTTCCGATGTGATGAGCAGTGCCGCGCAAAGCGATATCTACACGCCGCCGTACGTGCGGGCCACCGTCGTGCACCACACGCTTCGTCGACCGGACCTGGCCGTGCTGCGCGTCCAGCCCGCCCAACCGTACCCGTTCGTGGCCGGCCAGTACGCCACCGTGGAGTCGCCGCGGCTGCCGCATGCCTGGCGCAGCTACTCGATTGCCAGCGCGCCCGGCGAGAATGAGCCGCTGGAGTTCCACGTCCGAGCCACCGGCACCGGCAGGCTCAGCGACGTGCTGGTCCACCACACCCGTGTGGGCGACGTGCTGCGACTCGCCCCGGCCCGCGGGACCGTAACCCTCGCGCCGCCGTCGGAACGTGGCGTGCTCCTGGCGGCGGGCGGCACCGGCCTGGCCACGGTCAAGGCCCTGCTCACCGAAGTGGCGCGGCGCCCCGACCCGCCGGCGACCTGGCTGTTCTTCGGCGCCCGCACACGCGAGGACCTCTACGAGCAGGAGGAACTCAGCCGGTGCGCCGGCCGCTACCTCTGGCTGCGTGTGGTCTTCGCCGTGTCACACGGCGACGCGTATCCGTACGAGGCAGGCACGGTCGTCGACGCGGTGGCCCGCCGCGGAAACTGGGCCGGGTACGACGCGTACCTGAGCGGCCCACGGGGCATGGTGGAAGCTCTACGTGATCTTCTGGTCACGCTTGGCATCGAGCTTGACCGCATCAGGTACGACCCGCAGTAGCCACGGCCGAGTGGACGACACCCGCACGGTGCCGGACGGGCGACGGTCGCTCCGTCGCGACGACGGCGGATCTACGGCCCAGGACCACGCTGCCGGAACCCCGGCAGCTGCCTGCCCGTCCGGTTCGCCGGCGGGTGTCGCACCCTCAATCTCGCGCCCTGAGCGGCCGTTCGCCACCGACGAAGGTCCCGTCCACGCGGGACCTTCATCCTGTGCCTTGTCCCGGCGCTCCCACCCCGGTCAGCGCGCCAACGTCTCGCGCAGGAACCGCAGGTGCTCGGCCTGCTGGTACGTCTGGCCGCCCTCGTGTCCGTTGTAGGGCCACACGGTCATGTGTTTCGGCCCCGCGTAGTGGTGGTAGGCGGCATAGACAGTCGAGGGTGGACATACCGGATCCATCAGCCCCACGCTGAACAGCGCGGCAGTGCCCGACGCGCGGGCGGCGAAGTTCACACCGTCCATGTAGGACAGCGTGCGGAACACCCGGTCGACCTGGTGGCGGTGCACCCGGCAGTAGCCGACGAGTTCCGGATACGGCCCCTCGGTCGCCACGTCGAGCGCCCGTCGCCAGTGACACAGGAACGGCACGTCGGCCATCGCGGCGACCACCCGCTCGGCGAGCGCGGCGACGGCCAGCGCGAGCCCGCCGCCCTGGCTGCCCCCGCACACCGCGATGCGCTGGGGGTCAACCCCGTCCAGCGCGCGCGCCGCGTCCACCGCCCGCACCGCATCCGTGATCAGACGCCGGTAGTAGTACGTCTCGGGGTCGAGCACGCCGCGGGTCATGAATCCTGGGTACTGGGGGTCGATGGGCGCCTCGCACCGGTCCGGCGTGTCGCCCCGGTTCCACATCCCGCCCTGGCCGCGGGTGTCCATGACCAGGTTGGCGTAGCCGGCCGAGGCGTACAGCAGCCACTCGTGTGGCAGTCCTCGCCCTCCGCCGTACCCGACGTAGGTGACCACGCACGGCAGCACGCCGGAGGTGTCGCGGGGCCGGACCAGCCAGCCCTTAATCGGGTCTCCGCCGTAGCCGGGGAACGTGACGTCGAAGACGTCGAGGACCGCGAGCCCCGAGTCGACGCGTGTGGCGGTCGGCCGCATCGGGTGCTCGCGCGCTTCGGCCAGCGTGCGCGCCCAGAACGCGTCGAAGTCCTCGGGCTCCTCGCGTGGCGGCGCGTACGCCTCGAGTTCCGCCAGCGGCCGGTCGACCAGCGCCATCAGATGCTCACCTCCGTCAGGTGCCAGCGGCCCAGGTTGGCGGCGATGATCGCCGATCCGCGGAAGGCGATGTTCGTTGGGTGACACAGCTCGTGCGCTGTCGGGTCGTGGGCGACGACCTGCACCTGGCCGTCCGGCAGCACGCGCAGGATCTGGCTCGGCTCGTAGCAGGCGACGTAGAGCAGCCCGTCGGGGCCGAACGCGAGCCCGTCGGGCACCGTGCCCGGCAGTTCCACCACCAGTTCCCGCACGCCGGCCGCACCGGTGGCCGCGTCGATCGCGATCCGGCGCACCCCGGGCAGGAACGACTCGGCGACGTAGAGCGCGGACCCGTCCGGCGCGAGCGCTATCCCGTTGGCGAACGCAGAGGATTCGCCGAACCACACCGCACCATCACCGGATGGCGTGAACCGGAACACCGACGGCCCCGGCACGTGGGCCGGATAGCTGTCGGAGACGTAGATGGCGGAGCCGTCCGCGGAGATCGCGATCGAGTTCGGGTTACGGAACCCCACGCCGTCGGCTCCGGTCACGAACCGCTCCAACGCGCCCGCCGCGACGTCGTAGCGGAACACGGCCCGGTGCGCGATGTCGCAGGCGTAGACCGCCTCGCCGTCGGGGGCGACCGCCACGCCGAGCAGGAAACCGTCGGTGCACGCGACGACCTCGGCCGCCGACGCGTCCGGGGCGATCCGGTAGAGCTGCCCCGCCTCTCCCCCGCACCACACGCTGCCGTCGGGGTGCACGGCGACGCCCTCCGGGTGGTCCAGCCGGGGCGAGCCGAGGAACCCGTCGTAGAAGACCCGCATCAGACCGCCTCCCCGGGGCCCGTGGCGGCGGCGGACGGCGGGATCGCCGCCGGGTTGACCGCGAGCAGCCCGCCGTCCACGCGGTACTCCGCGCCGGTGACGAAGGACGCCCGGTCGCTGGCGAGGAACGCGATGACCTCGGCCACCTCGGCGGCGGTGGCCACCCGACCGAGCGGATGAGTGCGGCCCCACTCGGCGACGATCTGCTCGACCGTGGCGTCGCCGCGGAACAGGTCGGCCGCCCACCGCAGCATCGGCGTGTCCACCGAGCCGGGGCACACCGTATTGGCCCGGATGCGGTCCGCGGCGAAGTCCACCGCTATCGACTTGACGAGGGCGTTGATGCCCGCCTTGCTCGCGGTGTAGGCCGCCACCCGCTGCTGGGTCGCGAACGCCTGCACCGAGGAGACCGCGACGATGGCCCCGCCGCCGCGCGCGCGCAGCGCCGGCAGCGCCGCGCGGCAGGCGAGGAACACTCCGGTCAGGTTCACCCCGATCACGTCGTCCCACAGCGCCCGGGAGGTGTCCTCGACCGTGCCGTACCGTTGAATGCCGGCGCACGTCACGAGCACGTCCAGTCCACCGTGGTCGGTCACCGCGCGCTCGACCAGGCGCCCCATCGCCTCCTCGGAGGTCACGTCGGCCACCACGCCGGTCACGGTGAGGCCCGACGCCCGCAGCGACGCCTCGGTCGCGCGTACCGACTTCTCCTCGTGGCCGCAGAAGACCACGGCCGCTCCCGCCCCGGCGAGCCGCCTCACCGCAGCCTCGCCGATGCCGAGCGAGCCGCCGGTCACCACGGCGACCCTGCCCGCGAACTCGCTCATGCCTCCTCCACGATCCGGGCGCCGAGTCGCAGCGCGCGCCGCTCCCCGGCGGCCAACCGCAGCGCGGTGCCGTTCTCGACGGCCCGCGCCAGCCCGTCCGTCGGGTAGCTGGAGAACGGCTCCAGTCCGACCACGTACGCCCGCCCCCACCACGGATAGTCCGTGGTCGCTCCGAGCTCCTGCCACAGCCACAGGTACGGCAGCACGGACGCGTCCCAGTGCACCCGCAGGCCGCACCGCCGCTGCGGGTCCACCACCTCGTACCACGACGCGCCGGCCAGGTAGACGATGTCACTCGGGCCGCCCGGTTCGCCGATCACCGACAGATCGGTGGTGCCGCCGTCGGCGGCCGGCACGACCGGCCACGGGTACGGCCCGCCCGGCGCCACCCGGCGCGCCCCGGACGGGTGGATCGGCGTCTCGTGGGGGATCACCGTGACGCCGTCGGGCAGACGGACCCGGCACCCCGGCCGCAGGAACGGCGCGCCGAACGTGATGTGGTGGCCCCACATCGCCTCCACCGTGACCGGAGCCTCGTTGACCAGCTCCTCGTCGAACTCCACCGCCGTGTCACCGGCGGCGAGCCGCACCGTCTTGGTCAGCCGCAGCGGGGTACGGGGCACCGCCACGGTGAACGCGACCGCGACCTCCTCGGCGGAGTCCGCCACGATCCGGTAGTCCCAGGGCACGGTCGACACCGAGGCGTGCTGCGCCCACTCGGCGCCGCGGTGCCGGCTCGGCGCGCCCCCGTTGGGCAGCACCTCCTGCCAGCCCCCGGGGTAGGTGTCGAGGAATGCGGCGACGGCGTCGGGCGCGCCACCGGCCAGGTCCGGCGCGGCGCGCACGCCGTTCGGGGCCAGCCAGACGTAGTCCAGGTCGCGTCGCTTGTCGTTCAGCTCGACCAGGTCGGTGCCCTTGTCGGCGAGCAGGGTCACCCGCAGCCGCTCGTTCTCCAGCACCACCGCGCGCAGGCCGTGCACGACGATCTCGTGCAACCGCGCGCCCCAGTTGCGCTGCGGCCGCCACCGGCTCACGCTCCGGCCTCCGGGTCGGCCCAGCGGTCGTTGGGGATCAGCGGGTACCACCCGGGGCGTCCCGGATCCCGGTCGTACGGGTAGCCGCCGAGCTCCCGGTACAGCTCGGCGTAGCGGGCCAACCTGTCCCGGTCGAGCGTGACCCCGAGGCCCGGGCCGGAGGGCACCGCCATCGCTCCATCCACGTAGGACATCTTGCCTCCGGTGATGACGTCGTCGGTGAGGTGGTGGTAGTGGGCGTCCGCGGCGTAGGTGAGGTTGGGCAGGACCGCCCCGAGGTGCAGCATCGTGGCGAGCTGGATGCCGAGCTCTCCCGAGGAGTGCACGGCCACACCGAGCTGGAAGGTCTCGCAGACCCCGGCCGCCTTCAGGCACGGGCGGATCCCGCCCCAGAACGTCGTGTCGAGCAGGACCACGTCCACGGCCGGGTCGCGCACGTTGGTCGCCAGCTGCTCGAAGTTCACCACCACCGTGTTCGTGGCGAGCGGAATGCCCAGGTCCCGCAGCTGGCGCAGCCCGTTGAGGCCCCACGTCGGGTCCTCCAGGTAATCGTTTTGCAGGTCGACGATCTGTCGCCCGAACCGGCGTGCCTGCGCGACCGACAGCGCGGCGTTCGGGTCGTACCGCAACCGGTCTCCGGGGAACGCGCCGGCCAGCGCGCGGTAGCACTCCAGCTCGTACTCGGGCGGGAAGACGCCGCCCTTGAGCTTGTGCACCGCGAATCCGTGCGCGCGCTTGAGCTCGCGCGCGTGCGCCACGAGCTGGTCCGGCGTGCGGACCTCGCCCTGGCCGGTTGCCGGGTCCGGGTAGCGGAAGAAGAGGTACGACGCGAACGGCACGGTGTCGCGCAGCTTGCCGCCGAGCAGGTCGTGGACGGGCACCCCGAGGTGCTGGCCCATGATGTCCAGGCAGGCGAACTCGATCGCGGCGTGCACCTGGGTGCGGTTGTTGTACAGGCTCGCGGTCGGGTTCGTGATCGCGAAGCGCAGCGCCTCGAGGCGGAACGGATCGTGCCCGCGCAGGTAGGCGGCGAGCCCGCGGACGACCGCCTCCGCGCTCTCCCCGCCCCCGCCCAGCTCACCGAGGCCGACCAGGCCGTTGTCGGTCTCCACCTCCACGATCGTGCGCACGAAGCGGCCCCAGTGCGCGCCGTTGGAGTGCCGCAGCGGCGCGTGCAGCGGGACCGTGACCGTGGTCGCCCTGATGTCGACAATCTTCACCGCTGCCACCCATCCGACGGCTCGTCCAGATCGACGCACAGGGTGGCGAACGCCCCGGCGGGCAGGCTCACCTCGACGGCGCCGTCGCGCACCGGCACCGCCGCGGCGTCACGCTCGAGGCCGCTGGCAAGGTAGGCCGCCCGCACCGGGGTGGCCAGCCGCACGGTCGTGGTCACCGGCTGCGGTGCCAGCGAGCGCAGGTATACGACGAGGTCGTGGCCGCGGCGGGAGCGGCTGAGGGACGACACCTGCACATCGGGGTGGCCTGTGTCGGCGAACACGAGCACCTCGGGGGTGCGCGTGGCGCCGGTCAGGGGCACGGCGATGAACGGGTCCGTCAGCCCGGCGGCCGCACGGGCGCCGACCACATGCGGGGGCTCGTCACCACGGCCGGAGGTGATCGCGTAGCGGAACGTCGTCTCGCCCGTCTGCTGACCCGGGAAGTTGGTGTCCCAGATGTTGTTCTGCGCCCAGGAGTAGATGGTGCCGGGCTCGGGCGGCGACGGCTCGACCGTCGGCGGGAACGGCGAGTAGGGCAGGTAGAGGTCCCCGAACATGACCAGCGGCGCCTCCAGCGTCGCCCAACCGGCGCTGATCTCGCCGTCGCTGAACGCCACCCAGTGGCGGATCGGCTGCATGTGCTCGGCGGCGCCCGGCACGCGTGGGGCGTCCGGCCCGCCCACACCGCCGGTCAGCTCCCACCCGGTCGGGGCGCCGACGGCGAAGGGGAAGGCGAAGAAGACACTCTCCTTGCCCGAGGATGCCTTCTTGTAGAGCCGGTTGGTGATCTCCACTCGGGGCACGCCGGCCGGTAGCGTGATCGTGGTGCGCAGCCACTCGACGCCGTCGCCGTCGAGGGCGACCTCCAGCGTCTGGCCGGCCGCGGTCCGCTCGGCGCGCACGACGGACGGGCGGCGGCCCAGCGTGCGGGCCGACAGCAGGGCGAGCCGGTGGGTCCCGGCCGCCTCGATGTGACCGGACAGGTGGTTGACCTCGCCGATCGTCGAGTAGCGATCGTAGACGTACTGGTTCATGCCGGCATACGCCCCGGTGTTGACGAGTTCGCGTCCGGCCTTCTTGTCGAACACGGACCCGATCACCCCGGCGCGCAGGTCGTAGCGGACCCGGTAGTGGTCGTTCTCCAGCACGCCGTCGCCGCCGAGGTCGACCGGGGCGTCCGGCCCGTCTCCTGCCACCACGTCGAACCGGACCCCGCCGACCGCGGGCACCTGCGCGGCGGTGAACACCAGCCGGCGCCCGGCCGGCCGGGTCGGCCATTCCTCGCGCCGTACGACCTCCTCGTGGTGCGCCATCCGACGGCCGGTGCGGGCATCCACGACGGACACCGCGGTCTCCAGCGGAACAGTGCTCGCCGGCAGGAACACGACGACCGTGTCGCTGCGGGCCCCGGCCCCCGGGTTGACCACCAGCACCGACGCGAGCGCCCCCGGCGCGGGCGCGTACGCCGCCCCCAGCCGCCGCGCGCCGGCGTGCCGCAGGTCCTCGGCGTCGTCGGCCGCCGAGTACGCCATCTCGCACTTGCGCGCCCACTGTAGGCCGCCGGAGTCGAAGCCGTCCTCGTGATCGTGCCAGGGGTTCGCCGCGCCCCAGGTGTGCTCGTCGAAGAGTCCCAGCTTGTCGTAGACCGCGTCGATGGCGGCGTCGGCGGACACGCCGCTCAGCGTGTGCAGGGTCTCGGCGTGGCGCACCGCGTGCTGGGCCCGCCTGGCGTACCCCAGTGGCCGGGCGCCCGAGCCCAGCCCGTCGGCCCACCAGTCGGTCCAGTCGCCGGTGTGCTCCGGAATCCGGTCGGCGAGCGTGGCCTCGGCCGCGGCGAAGAACTCGGTGTTGGTCGCCATCCGCAGCCGAGGGTAGGCGTACTCGGCGTTCCACTGTCTGATCACGCTCGCCGGCACGATCGACGGCCCGGCGTTGTCCGCGTTGCCGCCCTGCACCCGCAGGTGCAGCAGGTCGTGCGGGTACGGCCGGCGGGTCACCGGCACACCGCTCATCCCCGACCAGCCGAACGCCTCGTGCTGGTAGGGCACCGGCCGGTGCGCCAGCGCATCGAGGTAGCCGGGCAGGAGGTCGAGCGTGGCGGCGAAGCTCTCGGCGAGTCCGACGACGTTGCCCTCCATGTACGCCATGCCGTGCGGGGTGTCGGTGAACCAGACGAGCACCCGGTTGCCGGCGGGCGAGCGCCACCAGAAGGGCCGCCCCAGCTCCTGCCCACCGTGCAGGTACGGCACCGACCGCCCGGCCCAGTTGTGCGCGGCCGACAGGTAGCGCACCCCGCTGGCGGCGAGCGCGTCGACGAAGCCGACGACCGCCCCCGGCACGTCGGTGTGCATCGCCGAGGTGATCGGAATGCCGTACCGCTCGCGCAGGTCGTCGGTGAACCGCAGCAGCCGGTGCAGCTCCTCCACCGAGCACGCCTCGGTGTGCAGCTGGTACGGCATGGCGGTGACCTCGATGCGGCCTGTCCGGGCACGGGCGATGAAACGCTCCACCACCGTGTCCGCGCGCGCGGCGAGCCAGCGCCGCACCGGCAGGGCTGATTCCACCGTCCAGCGGAACCGCGCGTCGTCGGGCCAGTCGTCGGTCTGTTCGGCCAGCTCCAGCGCGGAGTCCAGGTACTCGAGGTGGTTGCGCAGCACCACACCCTGCCGGTCGGTGTACCCGATGTCGAGGTGGGAGTGGTGCACCACGTACACGGTCCATTTCCGCTGCGGGCCCACCGTCACGCACGCCTCGCCCAGGTCGGCCGCGGCCAGCGTCAGCTCGGTGGGCGCGGTGACCTCGGGGACGAACAGGTCCACACTGGATCCGCTGGTCACCTCGGCGGTCTGGTCGCCGAGCCGTACGCCGAGCCGCACGCCCGGTTCGGCGGTGAGCGCCACCCGCACCGCCTGGCTGAGCCCGACCCCGGGGTGCCGCCTGAACAGCGGTAGCGGCTGGGCGTGCAGCGCCACGCCGCGGCCGGTCAGCACCGGTGGGGTGTGCGTGGCGCGCAGCGTGGCCCGCATGTCGTCGTAGGTCGGGGAGCCGAAGCTGGCACGCAGCAGTCGGGTGGTCATGGTGTCCTTTCTAGAACTGGCCGAGTGCGAGACCGCGGGCGAAGAGCCGCTGGGTGAGCAGGAACAGCAGCACGGTGGGCAGAGAGATGAACAGCCCGGCCGCGAGCACGACCGGCACCGTGCTGCCGGAGTAGGCGCTGTGCAGGGAGGAGACCGCCGTCATGACCGGTCGCACGGTGTCGGTCTGCGAGAGGGTGAGGCCGAACAGCAGGTCGTTCCAGATGAAGGTGAACTCGAGGATGAACACCGCTCCGAGGGCGGGCAGCGACATCGGCAGGTAGATGCGCCAGAAGGTTCGCCAGATCGAGGCGCCGTCCATGCGCGCCGCCTCGAACAGCGAGTAGGCGATCCCGGTGAAGAAGTTGCGCAGTACGAACGCGGCGAGCGGGACGCAGACCGCGGTGTAGATGAGGATGAGCCCGATGCGTGTGTCGTACAGCGACTGCGCGCTGTAGCCGAGGAACAGCGGGATGAGCAGCATCTGCGTCGGGAAGATGGTGGCGCCGAAGATGAACATGAACCACCAGATCCCACCGCGCAGCCGCAGCACGACGATCGCGTACCCGGCGAGCGCGCCGACCACGACCCCGGCCGCCGGGGACACCGCGGCGTACAGGAAGGTGCTGGCGATGCTCGGGCCGAGTTGGGCGGCATCCCAGGCCAGGCGCACGTTCTCGATGAACCCGAACTCCGGCGACGGGCGCCAGATCTCGTCAGGCGAGTACCCGGTCGCCGGGCGGAACGCGTTGGCGAGCAGCAGGTACGTCGGGAGGAGCCAGAGCGCCCCGAGGACGACGAGCACCCCAGGGCGCAACAGTTTGTTGACGGCACTCATCCCAGGCCCTCCTTCGTCGACATCTGCCGGCGCAGGTAGGTGAACGTGACCAGCCCGGTCACCACGGTGAGGGCGAACGCGACCGCCGCGCCGTAGCCGTACTCGGCGGAGACGAACGCGTTGCGGTACATGGTGACCGCGAGGGTCTCGGAGTTGCGTCCGGGGCCACCCTGCGTCATCACCCAGACGATGTCGAAGGTCTTCAGCCCGGCCACGAGGCTCAGCCCGACGACCACCGTGGTGAGCGGGGCGAGCAGCGGCCAGGTGATGTGCCGGAACAGCCGCCACCCCGACGCCCCGTCCAGTCGCGCCGCCTCCAGCGGCTCCTTCGGGATCGACTGCAGACCGACGATGAACAGCAGGGCGTTGACTCCGGCCTGCTGCCAGGTCCACGCGACGATCATCGCGATCGTGTTGTACGGCTCCTCGATCAGCAGGCGGGTGTCGGCGCCCGGCAGCCCGAGGGCACCGAGCAGGTCGTTCGCCGCGCCGCCGGACTGCAGGATGAAGCCCCAGATGACCGCGAGCCCGGCCCCGGACAGCGCGTACGGGAGCAGGAACGGCAGGCGCAGCAGGCTGCCGCCGCGGATGCCGAACGACAGCACGGCGACGAGCAGCCCGAGCGCCACGGGGAGCACCGTCGCCCCGACGGCCCACAGGAGGGTGTTGCGCACCGACGTGCCGAGCGCCGGGTCCTCGAGGAACCGGCGGAAGTTTTCCAGCCCGACGAACTGCGCCGGGCGCAGCCCGTCGTAGTCGGTGAATCCCAGGTAGGCGGTGTAGAGGAACGGGGCGTACAGCAGCAGCGCGACGAGCAGCACGGCCGGCGCGGCGAAGCCGAGGGCCCCGACCTGGTTGCCGGACCGCCGGCGGGCGCGTTCGCGCCCGCCGGCGGTCCGGGCGGCCACGGTGACCACGCTCAGCCTCCAGCCTTGCTCCAGTAGTCGTCCGCGGCCTTCTGCAGGTTCTGCAACTGCGTCTGGTAGTCGTCGGGTTTGACGATGAAGGCGCCGAAGGCGTCCAACGCCGCGGTGAGCACCGGAGCCGGGACGGCCTCGAAGAAGCGGTTCGCCAACGACACCTCCGGTGACCCGGCCAGCTGGTTGATCTCGTTGAGGCCCGGGTCCGGGATGACCACCTTCGGGTTCGCCGACACGTCGCCGCGCGAGTTGGCCCACTTCTCCTGAGCCTCGGTGGACAGCCACCACCGGGCGAACTTCATGCTCGCCTCCCTGTCGGGCGCCTTGTCGAGGATGCACAGTGGGCCGCTCTCGAACAGCAGGGTGGTCCTGGTGACAGCCGGGTTGAGGTTCGGGATGAGGAACATGCCGTAGTCGGTGCCCGGCTTGAGGCCGGCCTGGGTCATGCTCGTGTTGAACCAGGTGCCGAACGGCACCATCGCCACCTTGCCGGACTTCAGCAGCTCCTGCGGCTCGGTCTTGTCACCCGGGTCCGACATGTACCCGGAGTCGATCAGGGACTTCCACTCCTCCATCACCGTGACCACGCCAGGGTCGGTGAACTTCGCCTCGCCGGTGCCGAGCTTGACGTAGAGGTCCGGGTCGGAGCCGATCATCAGGTGTTGGAACCAGACGAAGTTGAACAGCTCGGCGGTCTGGTAGAACGGCGTGATGCCCTTGGCCTTGAGGGTGGCTGCCGCGGTCGTCAGATCAGCCCACGTCTTCGGCGGTTGCAGACCGGCTTCGTCGAAGACCTTCTTGTTGTAGAACATCACCCAGTAGGCGATGTTCAGCGGCACGCAGTACTGCTTGCCGTCGTAGGTGTAGTGCTCCCTGAGCGACTCGGTGAGATAGCCCTGGGCGATCGCCTCGCTCCACAGTTCGGACGTGTCCGCCACATGCCCGGCTTCCACGATCTCCTTCAACTGCCCGCCCGTGTGCCAGGTGAACAGATCCGGCTTGGTGTTGGTACGGAACGACGCCTTGATGAACGCGTCGTAGGTGGCCGCGTCGGTGTAGCCGACGGGCTCCATGGCCAGGCCGATCTGCTCCTTGGACAGAGCGCCCAGCTGCTTGAAGTACTCCGACCACGCGCCCTTGTCGTTGTAGAGCTTGACGGTCGTCTTGGGCTCGGTGCTCTCCGAGCCGCCGCAGGCCGAAAGGGCCAGCGCCGCGCTGGTCGCGATGACCGCGAACAGGCGTACGCGCCGCACGTGCATGTCAACCTCTTTCTCGGGGGTCAGTCCTGCGATCTGGTGGCCACGACGCGCTTGACGTCGTCGAGGTGGCGCCGCATCAGATGCCCTGCCTGCTCGGCGTCGCCCGCCTCGATGGCCTCGAGCACCGCCCGGTGCTCGTCGTAGTCGCGGCTGCGGTCGTCGAACAACCGCATGATCTGTCGCTGTTCTCCGGCGTGCGCCCACAGCAGCGAGTCGATGACCTCGTGCAGGACGCGGTGACCGCTGGCGGCGGCCACGGCCCGGTGGAACGCCATGTTCGCCTCGTGCAGGGCGGCGTCGTCGCCCGGTTCGCCGGAGAGGTGCCGCTCCGCGGTGGCGAGGGTCTCGCGCAGCGCGGACAGTCGCGCCGGATCACGCCGCTCGGCGGCGAGGCCGGCCAGGTACGGTTCGACGAGGAGCCGTGCGTCCAGGAGCTGGAGGAGCTGTTCGCCGTGCAGTTCCGGCATGTTGGGGTTGGGCAGGACGAGGCGGTCCACCGCGTCGCTGACGTACACGCCCGCGCCGTGGCGGATCTCGATCGCCCCGGTGGCCTGGAGCCGGCGCAGCGCCTCGCGCACGGTGGGGGTGGCGACCGCGAAGCGCTCGGCGAGCGCCCGCGCCGACGGCAGGCGGTCGCCTGGGCGCAGCCCTTCGTCCCTGATGAGCACGAGCAGCCGCTCGGTCAACGCGTCGGACAGGGTCTGGCGAACCAGCTCCATCGGTTACTCCTCAACCCCGAACCCGGATCTCCACGAACCGGGGGCGGTACTTGGTCACGTCGGCCAGCACGTCGTCGAAGTCGAGGCTGTTGACGTTGTAGGTGATGATCAGCCGGTCGCCGCGGCGCAACTCCGGGTGCTCGTGGGAGTTGTAGGTGATGACGTCCGGGTCTCCATAGCTGCCCAGCGCGCCGGTTTCGGGTGTGGTGTACAGCAGCGTCGGGTGGGTGAACGGCCCGGTCGGCGCGGCCGACACGTATCCGAGGATCTGGTTGCTGAACAGGGTGTTCGTGTCGTGGGTGACCAGCAGGTAGCGGCCCCGCCAGCGGGTCACGCTGTACTCGTTGGCCACCCCCGCCATGATCCGCGCCGAGTCGGTCTCGTGCGGCGACCAGCCCTGCCCGTCGAAGTACTCCCACGGGTGGCGCAGGTCGTCACCGCGCACCCGGGCGACGTGCATGTACTTGGTCAGCCCGTGGTCCTCGACCCCGTACACGTACGTGTGGGCACCGTGGCGGTCGAGCCAGCTCGCCCACTGGATTTTGGCGGCGGACGGCATCGGGTAGGTGCCGAGCAGGGTGAGGTCGTCGACCCGGAAGCGGCCGAGCACGTTCTCCTGCCAGGCCCAGTCCCACATGCCCGGGCCGGTTCGCTGGAAGCGCAGGAACATGATGTTGACCGCACCGGCGCCCAGGTAGGACCCGCCGAGCCAGTACCACGAGTCCGGCTGGGTGGGGCTCAGGATGGCCTGCGGCGCCTGCGCTGTTCCACCATGGATCGTGCGCATGTCGCCATGGCGGCGCACCACGAAGGTGTTGTTGACGATCGGGGTGTCGGACGCGCGTGATCCGTCCGGCTCGACCGTGCCGAGGAAGGTGTCGGAGAACATCCACAGCTGACGGGCGCCGGGCAGCGCCAGGGAGTAGGTGCTGTCCGCGCCGGTCCAGCCCTGGCCGCTGTCACCGTACGCCGTGAAGGCGGTGGTGAGCCCGGCGTGCGGACCCGCGTCCAGCACGGTTAACCCGTCGGCGGCCGGTTTCTGACCGGGCCTTTGGGAAACCGCGGCAGAGGCCAGCGCAGGTGGTAGGGCCAACGCGGCCGGCACCGCGGCGAGTCCCGCGAGCACGGTGCGGCGGGAGATCGGGTGTCGCACGGGCCGCTCCTCTCGTCATGGCCGGTTACAAGAAAGTGACCAAGTGATCTAATCACTTAATCAATCGGTGTGTCTAGACCCGGCGCGGCCCGGGATGCGGATCCGAGCCGCAGCGGCCTGGCAGAATCGGCGCATGGTGCCAGCAGACGGGCACGTCCACAGTGAATGGTCGTGGGACGCCGTCGAGGGTTCGATGGAGCGCACCTGCGCCCGTGCGGTGGAGATCGGCCTGCCGTGTGTGGCGTTCACCGAGCACGCCGACTTCACGCGCTGGACCCTGTCCGGCAGGCTGCCCGCGGGCGTGCGGGCTCAAGTCAGCGAGGACGGGTCGTTCGTACCGCCCGCCCTCGACGTGGACGGTTACCTGGAGTGCCTGCAGCGGTGCCGGGAGCGGTTCCCCGGGCTGCGGATCCTGTCCGGAGTGGAGCTCGGCGAGCCGCACTGGCACGTCTCCGAGTCCACCCGGCTGCTTGCCGCCGGCGCCTTCGACCTGATCCTGGGTTCGGTGCACTCCATCCGTACCGGCGACGGGCGGTTCCTGGAGATCGGGGACGCCTACCCGGTTGGCGAGGCGGACCCGGCGCGCCGGGCGGCCGAGGTGCTGCGCGCCTATCTGGCCGAGGCGGCCCGCATGGTCCGAGCCAGCGACACGTTCGCCGTGCTCGCGCACATCGACTACGCGCTGCGGTCCTGGCCTGCGGACGCTGGGCCGTACGACCCGGCGATGTTCGAGGAGGAGTTCCGCGAGGTGCTGCGCGCCCTGGCGGAGACGTCGCGGGCGCTGGAGGTGAACACCAAGGGGCCGCTGCGCCCGGAGATCGTGCGCTGGTGGTACGACGTCGGCGGGGACGCCGTCAGCTTCGGCAGCGACGCCCACGACCCGGCCGCGCTGGCCCGCGGCTTCCCCGCGGCCGCGGCGATGGCGCAGGCGTGCGGATTCCGCCCCGGGCGCCACCCGTACGACCTGTGGGCGCGGGCCTAGCGCGGATTCCCCGGTCCGCCGGCCCGCGGTAATCCGCTCGTCCGGCTCGCTGCTCGCGAAGATAATCGCGGCCATGCGGGACAGGCCGGAGGGTGTGCGGGAGAACGAGCTCGTCGCGGTGTTGCTTGACGGATGAGGGCTGGACGTCCGGTTGATCTCGTACCTCCCGGTGGGCGCCGGCAGCTACCACTGGGCCGTCACCGATGACACCGGGGGCGCGTGGTTCGTGACAGTGGACGACCTCAGCCGCGAGGTCAACGCCCGAGAACACGCCTTCAGCACGCTCGGGCGGGCATTCGATACCGCACTGGCCCTTCGCCGCGAGGCCGGGCTTGAGTTCGTGGTCGCGCCCGTCCCGGACGACGTCGGATCGACGGTACGCCGGCTCAACGCGCGCTACGCGGTCTCGGTGTTCCCGATGCTCGACGGCGAGGCCGGGCGGTTCGGCGCGCACCGCCCGCAGGACCGCGGCCCGGTCGTCGAACTGCTGGTCCGGCTGCACAAGGCTACTTCGGTTGTCGCGGCGGTCGCGGTCCGCACCGACCTCGTCCTGCCCGGCCGCGCCGGACTCGAGAGCGCGCTGCACGACCTCGACCGGGTCTGGACAGGCGGCCCGTTCGCCGAACGCGTGCGTCGCCTGCTGGCCGCCCGCGCCGACCGGGTCCGAGCGATGCTCGCTGACTTCGACCGGCTCGTCGCGCGGGTACGCGACGGCGGTGGCCCGTGGGTGGTGACGCACGGCGAACCGCATCCGGGCAACGTGATGCGCACCGCTCACGGCCTGCGCCTCATCGACTGGGACACGGTACGGATCGCCCCGCCCGAACGGGATCTGTGGCTGCTCGCGACCGATGATTCCGACAGTGTGCTGGCCGACTACGCCAAAGCGACCGGGCGGGCCGTCGACCCGGCCGGTCTCGCCCTCTACCGGCTGTGGTGGGAGCTCGCTGATATCGCCGTCTACGTCGACGATCTGCGCCAGCCGCACCGCGTCACCGAGGACACGGCCGCCTCGTGGCGGTACTTAGCCGGCTACCTCGAATGACGGGTACCGCGCGGCGCAGCCTTCCGTGATGGCAAGTACTTGCCTATTTAGAAAGTACTTGCTAACTTCTCCATAGGAGGTCAGGCATGGAGGGGAGCGGCGAGATGAACGACAACGTACGTGCAGACGAGGCCGCGCAGGCGTTGGCCGGGATCCGGGACCGTCAGGAGCAGGTGATCAATGCGGCGTTCGTCCCCACCTGGTTCTGGTGGGTGCTCGGGGCGCTCGTCGTCGGTCTCGCCGCTGCGGTCGAGTCGGGCAACCGGCTCGTGATCGGCGTCGGTACCGCGCTGTTCGTGGCGGGAGTCCTCGCCAGCCTTGCATGGGCGCTGCGCCGCGCCATGCGCGTCCAGGTCCGCAACCAGCTGCTGGGCTGGCGGGGCGGCCTGCTGATCGCCGGATTCGCGCTACTGACTGTCGGCGGTTCCCTGGGGGTCGCCTTCGGCCTGAACGCAGCCGACGTGCCGCACTCGGCCACGCTGGGCAACCTGTTCGGCGCGATCCTGCTGGTCGCGGGTGGCCCGTGGCTCATGCGGACACTGCGCCGCATCATGCTCGACAACCGTTCCGGGGTGACCGGATGACCGCGCCACGCTTCGACGAACTGATCCACGCGCCGACCCGTTTGGCGATCGTCTCCCTGCTCGCCGCATCCGAGTGGGCCGACTTCGCGTTCATCCGCGACAACGTCGGCCTCTCCGACTCGGCGCTGTCCAAACAGCTGACCACGCTCGAGGACGCGGGCTATGTCGAGATCCGCAAGTCCTTTGTGGGCAAGCGACCGCGTACCTCCGCGGCGTTGACCGCCGCCGGGCGCGCGGCCTTCGACGGGCACGTCGCGGCGCTTCAGGAGATCGTGTCCCGCTCCGGCGCCTCCGTCCTGCCTGGATAGGCGGCACCCCGCGCCACCGCAACCGCTGTGACCGCAATGGCGCGGCCGGTCACGCCGTATCGGCCAAACGAACGACCCCCACTCGACCACATGGGACTTGAAAAAAATTTCCTACTTATGGTATATTGCCGGAAACGCGCGGTAGCCTCGCTCGGGTGATCGCTCAAGCCAGTCAGACCGCACTCACCGCGGCCGCCGCCCGCGCCGCCCACCTGATCGTCGACCGCGAGCCCCGCATCTTCGCCGACACCCTCGCCGAAGGACTGCTCGGCGAGCGCGGCGACGAGTTCATCGCGTACCACCGCAACCACGGCGACCTCCCCGTGCTGGCCGGCGCCCGCGCACAGGCGGTCATCCGAGCCCGGGTCACCGAGGAACAGCTGGCCGCCGCCGTCGCGTCCGGCACCGACCAGTACGTCATCCTCGGCGCCGGTCTCGACTCCTTCGCCTACCGCTCGCCGATCGCCGAGCAGGTGCGCGTCTTCGAGGTCGACCGTCCGGCCACGCAGGCGTACAAGCGGGACCGCCTCGACGCGATGGGCATCTCCCCTGTGACGACGGTCAGCTACGTGCCGATCGACTTCGAGACCCACCGCCTGCTCACCTCCCTGGTCGCCGGCGGCTTCGACCCCACCCGCCCGGCGGTGGTCAGCTGGCTCGGCGTCAGCATGTACCTCACCCGCAGCGCGATCAGGGAAACCCTCAAGGAACTCGGCACCCTCGCCCCCGGCAGCCGGCTCGTCATGGACTACCTGCTCCCCGCCGAACTCCGCGACCCCGCCGGGCAGATGTACGCCGAGCTGGTCGGGGCGATGACAGCCGAGCACGGCGAGCCCTGGCTGACCTTCCTCACCCCGGCACAGGCCGCCGACCTACTGGCCGAGTGCGGCTTTGACGCGGTACGCAGCGTCGGCCAGCGCGACGCGCTGTCCGACGAACTCTGGCGCCGGGAGGACGCGCTGCGCCCCGCGGCGCTGGCGATGATCGCCCAGACGACCGTGGCGGCACGAGCAGGGCAGTGACTCGTCAGGCGACGCCCAACGCCTTCGCTTCGGCCGCGTGCAGACGTGCCCGATGTGCGGCGAAGACCTCGTCGTTGCTGGCAAGGGTGGCCCCGGGCACGGTCGGCGAGACGAACGTCGGCAGCACCACGCCCCGCGAGCTGAGCACCGCGGCGGTGCGGGTGACGAGTTCATGGCTGACCACACTGGCGATGACGGTGGAGGACCCACCGACCGGGCGGTCCCAACCATCCACAGTGATCAGGGCGTCCTCGACCGGCGCACCAGTGTCGATCATGAGGTCGCAGACGTCCGCCAGCCGCTTGCCCGACGAATGCTCGGCGGGGCGGGGCAGCGACGCGGAGGACGTAACTGCGACGGTGAACAGGCCCCGCTCGCCGGCGTACATCGCCGCCTCGATACCGGCAGAGTTGCGTCCGCCGTGGCTGTAGACGACGAGCACATCTCCGGTGTTGAGCGGCTGGTGCGCCAGGAACTTGTCGATGTAGCCCTCGGCGCGCTCAAGCCACAGCAGCTCCCGCACGCCGCCCGGGCCGAGCACGTTGTGCCACATCACCCGGGGGTCGGTCAGCGGGTGCAGACCGGCGAAGCTGCCGTAGCGCGGAAACGCATCCAGCGTCGGAATCACCGAGTGGCCGGTGCCGAACAGATGCACGAGCCCGCCGGACTCGAGTGCGTCCGCGCACCGCTGCGCAACCCGGTCGAGCGCCTCGTTCTGCGTCTCGGCGAGCCGCTCGAGCAACTGGATCAGGCGGCGAGTGTACGCGGGCTGGGTGGACACTGTTCAACCTCCATTGCAGATGGACCTACGGATTGCGCAGCACTAGCCGGATCCGGTACCGGTCACCGCGCATGACACTGATGACCCGCTCGAACGGGCCGTGCTGGTGATAGGTGACTCGCTCGACGAAGAAGCCGCAGGCACGCGGCGTGACCTCGAGCAGGGTGGCGTCGCGGCCTTTGATCGTGCCGACGGTGAAGGTCTCCACGGCTTCGGTCGGGGTCACACCGTATTCGGCACGCAGCAGACCGTACAGGCTGCGGTCGCCGATCTCGAGCCTTTCGAGCCCAGGGAACCGCCGCGCCGGCAGGTAGGAGGTCTGTATTCCTATCGGCCTCCCATCCCCGGTGCGCAACCGGTGCACGCGCACCACCGGATCCCCTTCGTCGATATCGAGCGCCAGCGCGGTCGGCTCGTCGGCCGGGACCGTCGCCACGTCCAGCACCTTTGCGCCGGCGACGAGCCCGAGCTGGGCTAGCTCGGTGGTGAAGGACGTGACGTGGCGGGCGCCGGCGGTCAGCGCGGTGTCCCGCACGAACGTCCCACGCCCACGCTCCCGGACCAATAGTCCACTATGGACCAATCGGCCGAGGGCCTGACGCATGGTGATGCGGCTGACGCCGTACACCGCGCAGAGCTGCTCCTCGGCCGGGATCCTCTCCCCCGGGCGCCACTCCGTTGCGATCCGGCGGCGTAGATCGTCCTCGACCTGCTTGTGCAGGGGCACGCCGGTGGACACGTCGAGAGGCCGCGCCGTCATGACCACAACTCCTTACCCTCGGCGGCGGCGTACCGCGCCCCGATGACTCCGGCATCGCCGCCCAGTGCCGCTGGCACGATCGGCACGCGACGCGCGTCCGGACTTCCGCAGCGTGTGACGGCGGCGCGCAGCGCCTCGGCGTACGCGTCGAACGCCGTGCACAGCCCGCCGGAGATGACCACCAGCTCGGGGTCGAGGATCGAGGCGAGCGCGGCGATCCCGGTACCGAGCGCGGTCGCCCACGCGTCCAGCACGGCCCTCGCGGACCGATCACCGGCACGGGCCGCGGCGACCAGGTCGGGTCCGTCCCGACCCGGCCCGGCGAGGCGGTCCAGTGCGGAACCGGACGCCGCCAGTTCCAGTGCGCCATGGTCGGCGGTCGGATCAACGCCCGCCGACGGCAGCCAGCCGAACGACCCGGCGGTGCCGTTCGCCCCCCGGACGATCCGGCCACCGAGCATGATCGCTCCACCGACACCGGTGCCGACCGAGACGAGCACGGCGTCGCGTACCCCTCGGGCCGCACCCTCGCGCACCTCGGCCAACAGCGCCAGTTGAGCGTCGTTGGCGAGGGCCACGGTGGCACCGCCGAGGCGCTCGGAAAGGTCAGCAGCAAGGGGGCGCCCGTCCATCCAGCGCAGCGCGGGGATCCAGCGCGGAACGTCCGTACCGGTTGCCCCTGGCAGGCCGACGACGACGGAGGAGACCGGTTCGGGCGGCGCAAGGGCGGCGATGGTTTCGATGAACTCCGCGTAGCTGCCCGGCGTAGGCCGGGCAGCTACGGCGCCCCGCTGCGCGCACACCCGCACCGACGTGCCGCCGACATCCACTCCCAACACGGTCATCGCACACCGGTCCGGGCGATGCTCTGGATGAAGACCCGCTGGGTCAACAGGAACACGATGATGGTGGGCACGCTCGCGATGAGCGCGCCCGCCATCACTACCGACTGGTAGCGCACGCTGGAGGCGTACGTCAGCAGCTGCGCGAGCGACAGCACCACCGGGAACTTGGTGTCGCTCTGCAGTATCGACAGCGGCCAAAGGAAGCTGTTCCAGTAGTAGACGAAGGCGAAGACGGCGAGCGTTACGGTGGCGGGCTTCAACAGCGGCAGCACCACGCGCATGAGCACCCGCAGCTCCCCCGCGCCGTCGACTCGGGCGGCGTCGATGAGCTCGTCGGGCACGTCTGCGCAGAACTGCCGCATGAGGAAGATGCCGAACGGGTTGGCCAGCCACGGCAGCAGCACTCCGAGGTAGGAGTCGGCGAGCCCGAGCGAGGACACCATCCAGTACAGCGGCACCAGGGTCACGATCGGCGGCAGGAACATCGTGCCGACCAACGCCCAGAACAGGGCATCACGGCCCGGGAAGCGGTATTTGGCGAAGACGTAGCCGGCGGGGACGCTGGTGACGAGCACGGACAGCGTCCCGAGGCCCGCGATGAGCGTGCTGTTGGCGAACGCCCGCCCGAACGGTACGGCGTCAAACACCGTAGAGTAGGCCTCGAAGGTCAGCTCGCGCGGCCACCAGGACGGCGGGATCGCGCTCAACTCGGCGGGCGACTTGAGGCTGGAGATCGTCATCCAGTAGAGCGGAAACAGCGGGAACACCGCCGCGACGACGAGGCCGGCGACCGCCCCGGCCCGACCGAGTGTCCTCATCGTCTCACCACCAGCCGGCGGGTCCCGAACACGGCGCCCGCCACCACGACGAGCACCAGCAGCATGCTCAGCGCCATCGCGCTGGCCTGGCCGGCGAGACCGAACTGGAACGCGGTGCGCTGGATGTCGAAGGTCAGCACGTTCGTGGCGTTCGACGGACCGCCCTGGGTCAACAGGTACACCGGCTCGAAGACCTGTACGGCGTTGATCACGGCGATCATCCCGACGAAGACGAGAGTCCGGCCCAGCAGCGGGATGGTGATGCTCACGGTCTGGCGCAGGCGGCCCGCGCCGTCCACCCGTGCGGCCTCGTAGACCTCGCCTGGGATCTGGGTGAGCCCGGCAACGAGCAGGACCGTGTAGTAGCCGAGCATCTGCCACACGTTGAACAGGGCGAGGGAGAACAGCGCAACATCCGGGTCGCTGATCCAGCCGACAGGCTCGAAGCCCAGCGCCGCCACCAACTGGTCGAGCGGTCCGTAGCCGGGCGCGTAGAGGTTACCCCACACCAGCGCCACGGCGACGGTCGGCACGACGTACGTGGCAAACAGAATTGTGCGCACAACGTAGCGTCCCCGCACGGTCGGGAAGTAGAGCAGCAGGGCGAGCAGGAACGCCAGCGGCAGGGTCAAGCCGACCACCATGAGCCCGTACAGGAAGGTGTTCCACAGAGTGGTCCGGAAGTCTCCGCTGGTCCAGAGCGTGCGGTAGTTGTCGACCCCGACCCAGCTCATCTCGTTGATCGGCGTGAACATCGACCACTCGTGCAGGCTGATCCAGGCGCTGAGCCCGAGCGGCACGAACACGAACGCGCCGATGACGATCAGAGCTGGGGAGAGGAAGACGGCCCCGGCGCCGCGGCGCGCCAGTGCGCCGCGGCGCCGGGCCACGTACGGCACAGTCACCCGTTCGCCTTCGCAAGCACGTCCGCTGCCTCCTCCTGCGCGGCCTTCATCGCGTCCGCCGCGGACGCCTTACCGAACAAGAGGTCCTCGATGTGCTTCTGAATGATCTGGGTCGCCTGCTCGCCGCCGAGCACCGTCGGGAAGGGCGTCGCGTTCGGCAGCTCGTCGACGTACGCCTTCAGGAACGGGTCG
This sequence comes from Micromonosporaceae bacterium, assembly GCA_047459115.1. Classification (GTDB taxonomy): domain Bacteria; phylum Actinomycetota; class Actinomycetes; order Mycobacteriales; family Micromonosporaceae; genus VSCG01. The sequence continues at coordinate 3,948 of VSCG01000023.1, read as the reverse complement.
GACAGCTCGGTCTCGTACGCCTTCAGGTCGCTGGTGCGGCTGGGCAGGATGCCCATCGACATGAGCACGTCAGCCATGGCCGAGGCGCCGGACTTGCCGCCTTCCACGATGTTCTGTGACTCGGGCCCGTTCAGCCAGGCCAGGAACTCCCATGCCGCGTCCTGTTTGGCCTGGGTGGCCTTCGCGTTGACGATGGTCAGCCATGAGTACGAGATGGCCGACGGCTTCGAGCCCGAGGGCCCGACCGGAATCGGGGCCACTCCCACATCGGCGTATCTGTCCCCCATGGCCTGCTGCAGCGAGCTCTGCCACCAGTTGGCCATGATGAGCATGCCGGTCTTGCCATTGACGAAGTTGTCCAGGTACGGGCCAGTGGTGTTCGCATTGGCCTGGCTCATGGTCGGATCGGTCGCCTTGCTGTCGACCAGCCGCTGGTAGAGTTCCGCGACCGCAACCACCTTCGGGTCGGTCAGCTGCGGGGCCGTCCCGTCGAGAAGCTGACCGCCGTTGGACGCCACCAGCGACAGGAACGGGTGGACCACGCCGGCCGGCCAGCTCGTGATGACACCGAAGCCCTGCTGACCCGGCTTGGTCAGCTTTGCGGCTGCCGCCTCCAGCTCGGCCCACGTCTTCGGCGGCTCGGCGATGCCCGCCTCCGCGAAAAGCCGCTTGTTGTAGTTCAGCGCGTAGAGGTCCACCTCGTTGGGGTAGCCGTACCGCTTGCCGTCCTTCGTGACGTCCTCGACCAGGTTGCCCGGCCAGTTCGACGCCACGTCGTCGGCGTACTGCTGCGGCGCGGGTGCGGCGAGCCCGTCGCGGACCAGCTCCGGCAGCCACAGGTCGTAGATGCTGGCGATCGTCGGGCCGTTGGGCGACGCGCCCTGCGTGCGCAGGGTGCTGAGCAGGTTCGCGAAGGGAACCGCCCGAATCTGCACGTCCACGTTGTCGTGCGTCTTCTCGTACGCCGCCGCGGCGGCCTCGAGCATCTTGACCTGGTCTGGTGCCCAGTGCGTCAGAAAGGTGATCGTCTGTCTGTCACCTGCGGATCCGTCGTTGCCGCAGGCGGCGGCGGATCCGGCAACGACCAGTGCCGCCGCGGCGGCTACGACCGGCCGCAGTGCCCGGAATCGGGTCACTCTCATCTCGCCTCCCACTCCGAGGCTCAGTTGTCGAATTGGCAGAACGTTATAACAACTTTGGAGAGCGCGGGAGACCTGAGACGTTTTTGTGATCCGAATAGCCAGTGTGGGAATACGTCGCTCCCTGAGCACAACCATCAGTAGTTGCACAGACACCGACGGTCGGCGGCAACGACGGTGTGCCCGGCTGCGCCGTCGTCGTAGGACGCCTGAAGGGTGAGGGTGCTGATCCGGTCGCCGACGCTCTACATCAGCGCGCCTCGCCGTGCTGGACGCTTGAACCCCCGGGTGCGGTCAGGGCGACCCTCGGTAGCTGCGCACCCGCCGGCTGTCTGGACGGTCCGCGAACGGTTCGCTGAAGGCCAGACCGTCGTTGGTCTTGCTCGTGAGCCGGATGCCGATCCCGGAACTCTGATCCCGTAGCAATCTGTCGGCCAGAGCCGACCTCACGCTACATGATCATGTCCCGGCGTCAACCTGGTGAAGGGCTGGGCGACCCGGTCCGAGCCGGGCACTGCGCAAGTGATACTGAGCGCCGGGAGGCGAAGGCATGAGCCAGCACGACGGCGGGCACGGGCCGCACGACCATCACGATGCCGCGCGGGACAAGCACGCCGGGCACGACCCCGACGTGTTCCGCCGCAAGTTCTGGGTCTGCCTGGTCCTGACCGTGCCGATCGTGGCCACCAGCCCGCTGGTTCAGCACTGGCTGGGCTACCGGCTGGACGTCCCCGGGGCGCCCTGGATCGGCCCGGTGCTGGGTACGGTCGTCTTCTTCTACGGCGGCTGGCCGTTCCTGATCGGCGCGCTGCGCGAGGCACGCGACCGGGCACCGGGCATGATGCTGCTGATCAGCCTGGCGATCACGGTGGCCTTCCTCGCCTCGACGGCCACCAGCCTCGGGTTGTTGGACCTGGACTTCTGGTGGGAGATGTCCGGGCTGGTGACCATCATGCTGCTCGGGCACTGGCAGGAGATGAAGGCCATCGGACAGGCCCGCGGGGCGCTTACGGCGCTGGCCGAACTGCTGCCCGACGAGGCCGAACGGGTCACCGCGGACGGCGGGGTGCAACGGGTGACGGTGCGCGACCTGCGGGTCGGTGACGTGGTGCTCGTCCGTCCCGGCGCCCGGGTGCCGGCCGACGGGCACGTCGTCGACGGTACGGCGGAGGTCGACGAGTCGATGATCACCGGCGAGTCGCGGCCGGTGCCCCGCGGTGTCGGCGCGCGCGTCGTGGCCGGTTCGGTGGCGACGGACTCCGCGATCCGGGTGCACGTCGACGCCGTGGGTGAGGACACCGCGCTGGCCGGCATCCAACGCCTGGTCGCGCAGGCACAGGCCGGCGGACGGGCGCAGGACCTCGCCGACCGGTTCGCGGGATGGCTGTTCTACATCGCGGTCGCCGTCGCCGTGGTCAGCCTCGTGGTGTGGTGGGCCCGGGAGAGTCTCGGCCAGGGCGTGGTCCGCACGGTCACCGTGCTGGTCATCTCCTGCCCGCACGCCCTCGGTCTGGCGATCCCGCTGGTCATCGCGCTGTCCACCGGTCTGGCCGCGCGCAGCGGCATTCTGGTGAAGAACCGGCTGGCGCTGGAGCGGATGCGGGTGGTGGACGCCGTGTTGTTCGACAAGACCGGCACGCTAACCAAGGGCTCGCACACGGTCACGGACGTCGCCGCCGCGGCGGTCACCGGCGCGGACGACGTGCTGCGACTGGCCGCCGCCGTGGAGGCCAACAGCGAACATCCGCTCGCCCGCGCGATCGTGGCCGCCGCCGCCGAGGGCAGTCAGCCGCCGGTGGCCACCGAATTCCAGGCGATGCCCGGTCGTGGGGTGCGGGCCAGCGTCGACGGGGCCGCGTACGCGGTCGGTGGCCCGGCGCTACTGCGGGAGCTGGACACCGTACCGCCCGGGAACCTGAGCGACAAGACCCGAAACTGGTCGGCCCGTGGCGCCGCGGTGCTGCACCTGGTCAAGTTGGACGGCACGCCGCAGGTGCTCGGGGCCATCGCCTTGGAGGACGAGGTACGCCCTGAGGCCGCGCAGGCCATCACCCAACTCCGCGAACTGGGCATCAAGAAGATCGCGATGGTCACCGGCGACGCCCGGTCGGTCGCCGAGTCGGTCGCCGCCGATCTGGACTTCCGGCCCGGTGTCGACGAGGTCTTCGCCGAGGTGCTCCCGCAGGACAAGGACGAGATCGTCTCCGGGCTGCAGGCCCGGGGCCTGACCGTGGCGATGGTCGGCGACGGGGTCAACGACGCGCCCGCGCTGGCGCGCGCGGACATCGGCATCGCGATCGGGGCCGGCACGGACGTCGCCATCGAATCGGCTGGTGTCATTCTCGCCTCCTCGGACCCGCGCGGCGTCACCAGCACCATCCGGCTCTCCAGAGCCTCGTACCGCAAGATGATCCAGAACCTCGCCTGGGCGGCGGGGTACAACGTGATCGCGATCCCAGCGGCGGCTGGGCTGTTCGCGTGGGCCGGTGTCTCGCTGAGCCCGGCCGCCGCGGCCATCCTCATGTCCGCCTCGACCATCGTGGTCGCGCTCAACGCTCAGACACTGCGCCGCGTGCACCTCGCGCCCGGCCAGCAGTGATGATCCCCGGCAGCGGATCAGCCGTATCGTGACCGGGCGTCGGATACGGGAAAGGCCCTGGCCGGTGCCCCGTTTCCGGGGCCCGGCCAGGGCCTTTCGTGTTTTGTTCGGCTGTGGTTTGCCGGCTGGTGGTTGCCGGTGTGGTTCACCGCCTGGTCAGGTGGTGTTCCACAGGTCGGCGACCAGTTCGGCGGCCTGGGTCTCCCACTG
>VSCG01000022.1:0-32822 GCA_047459115.1 Micromonosporaceae bacterium | reverse complement strand
GCCCAGGCGTGGCAGCGGCTGCAGCGCCCACCCCGGTACACGACCAAGACCGGCAGGACCCGGGCCCGCCGAGACAACGTCAAGGAGCAGATCGTCGTTGCCAACGAGTACGTCACCCTGCGGCTCAACCACGAGGACGTCGCCGAGTTCACCTACCGGCCCGGCAAGTGCAAACGCAGCTACCGGGTCGTGGTCTACACCAGCGGCGTGGACCGCCTGTTCAGCGTCTGGACCACCGTCGAACGCATCCGCTTCGCCGGCGCCACCGCCCGGGCAGGCTGACCACCACCCCACCGCGTCACCCAGCCACCGCCGCGAGCAGCGGCGGCGATGCCCCACGCCCACTCACCAGCACCAGTGGCCAGAACCACACCAAACCGGACACCCGCTACCATGCGCCACCGACGAAAGGAACGATCGGCACCGGCCTGCGATCCGCACGACCACCAAATTCATCGACAGCCATCCAGCAGGGCCGAGCCGACCCAATCCTCGCTTGTTTGAGGCCTAGCGCACCGACTGGTCCCTCAATGCGGGATGATCCACTCGACTTTCTTGTTTTCGCGGGGTCGGCGGCCCTCCAGATGCAGGACGTCGCGGTGTCCGAAGCCGTAAGCGGCGCAATTTCGTTGAAAGCGGGCTGACTTTGTGCTTCGGATAGCGCGTTTTCCGGGGAAACGGAGTCGATCAGCGGCCGGAACCGCGCGATATTCAGAAAGCCGTGCCCGGATGGGCCGAGTCGACACCGCGAGTTTCAGGAAGTCGCACCCCGGCTCGAGCTCGACCCGCAGCCGCAGACCGTGCGCGCGCGATGCGGTTGATGCCGAGCCGCTGCGGCCCGGGTGCTCGGCGACTGCCTGGCGGCGCTGCGACCCGCCGCGCTGCTCGCCCCCGGATCACGCGTTCGCGTGCAGCGCCGGGTTGAGCGTGATGCCGCCGCCCTGGCGTGGCCTCGCCTCCAGCGTGCCGGTCACCGAGTTGCGCAGGAACAGCAGGTTGTCCATCCCGGACAATTCAGCCGCCTTGACCACCCGCCCGTCGGGCAGGGTGACCTTCGCGCCGGCGGTGACGTAGCAGCCGGCCTCGACCACACAGTCGTCACCGAGCGAGATGCCCACGCCCGAGTTGGCGCCGAGCAGGCAGCGCTCACCGATCCGGATGACCTCCTTGCCGCCCCCGGACAGCGTTCCCATGATGGACGCCCCACCGCCGATGTCGGTGCCGTCACCCACCACGACGCCGGCCGAGATGCGGCCCTCCACCATGGATGCGCCGAGCGTGCCCGCGTTGAAGTTGACGAATCCTTCGTGCATGACGGTGGTGCCCGGGGCGAGGTACGCGCCCAACCGCACCCGGTCGCCGTCGGCGATCCGCACGCCGGAGGGCACCACGTAGTCCACCATCCGGGGGAACTTGTCCACGCCGTACACCGCGAGGTGCCCGCCGTTCGCCCGGACCGCGCGGCGCAGCTCGTCGACCCGGTCCGGCGGGCACGGGCCGGCCGACGTCCACGCCACGTTCGCCAGCAGCCCGAAGACGCCCTCGAGGTTCACCTCATGCGGGCGGACCATCCGGTGGGAGAGCAGGTGCAGGCGCAGGTACACGTCGTACGCGTCGCGTGGCGCCTCGTTGATGGACGCGGTCGCGACGCTGACCTCGGTCACGGTCAGGCCGGGCAGCGCCCCCGGGCGCTCCGCCTCGGCGGGCGGAGGCTGCTCGGACGCCGGGCCGAGCCCGAGCGACTCGTACCAGACGTCGAGTACCTGACCCTCGGCGGTCACGGTGGCCAGACCACGGCCCCAGGCGGACTCTACGGAGTACGTCACGATGAAAGACCGTACCAAGCGGCGAACAGTACGATGGCCGGTCATGAGCAACCGGCTGACGCCCGACGTGCTGGCCGATCCCGTCGCGCTCACCCGCGCGCTGGTGGACATCGAGTCGGTGTCCGGCAACGAGCGGGAGATCGCCGACGCGGTCGAGGCGGTGCTGCGCGGCGTGGGGCACCTGCGGGTGGACCGGCTCGGGCACACCGTGGTCGCCCGCACCGACCTGGGCCGGCCGCAGCGGGTCGTGCTCGCCGGGCACCTGGACACGGTGCCGCTGGCCGACAACTTCCCGTCCCGCGTCTCCGGCGACCTCATCTACGGCTGCGGCACCTCGGACATGAAGTCCGGGACCGCACTCGCGCTGCACCTGGCGGTCTCGGTGGCGGAGCCGCGCTACGACGTGACGTACCTGTTCTACGAGGCCGAGGAGGTCGAGGCCGAGCGCAACGGGCTGTACCTGGTGAGCAGGGCCCACCCGGAGTGGCTGGCCGCGGACTTCGCGATCCTGCTCGAGCCGACGTACGGCGTGGTGGAGGCGGGCTGCCAGGGTTCGCTGCAGGCGTGGGTGCGCACCGCCGGACGCCGGGCGCACAGTGCCCGGTCATGGCTGGGCCGCAACGCCATCCACGCCGCGGGCGAGGTGTTGCGACGGCTCGAGGGGTACCGGGCCCGCAGCGTGACGATCGACGGCTGTACGTACCGGGAAGGGCTCAACGCGGTGCGGATCTCCGGTGGCGTGGCCGGCAACGTGATCCCGGACGCCTGCGAGATCCAGGTGAACTTCCGGTTCGCGCCGGACCGGTCCGAGGCCCAGGCGGCCGAGCACGTGCGGGAGGTGTTCGCGGACTGGGAGGTGGAGGTGTTCGACTCCGCGCCTGGGGCTCTGCCCGGGCTGTCCGCCCCGCCCGCCCAGGAGTTCCTGGCCGCGGTCGGGCAGCCGCCGGCCGCCAAGCTCGGCTGGACCGACGTGTCGCGGTTCGCGGCGCTGGGCGTACCGGCGTTGAACTTCGGGCCGGGCGACCCGAACCTGGCGCACACCCGGGAGGAGCACGTCGAGATCGGCAAGATCAACGCAGGGGCGGAGACGCTGCGGCGCTGGCTTGCGGGTTGACCGGCTCGTCCTCGGGCGGCCGCTGGTGGGGCGGCACGGCGCGGCGCAGGGCGAGCGTCTCGCGGATGCGCCGGTCGATCTGGCGGCGCACACGGATCAACTCACGTCGGCTCAGCGTCCGGCTCAACACGCTCACCACCCCCGTCGGCATACCGCGTATGTACTAATACAGACGCACGGGGAGCCGTAAAGGTTGCCGCCGAAGTTGCAGTTAGGTTAACCACATGACGTACGGCATGGCGCGGGATCGGTCGGGCCCACCGGAACGCCACCGGGGTGGAGTCACGCTGCGCGGCGAGGCCATTCCGAAGAGTACGGCCGACCAGCGGCTACTCGACTCACGCGCGCGCGCGGACTGGCGGACCCGGGACGCGTGGCGGGCGCTGCGGATCGTCTCGGAGTTCGTCGAGGGGTTCGACACCCTCGCCGATCTGCCCCCGGCGGTCAGCGTCTTCGGCTCCGCGCGCAGCAAGCCGGACAGCATGGAGTGCCAACTGGCCGAGCGCCTCGGCGCCGCGCTCGCCAAGGCCGGGTACGCCGTGATCACCGGTGGTGGGCCGGGGGTGATGGAGGCCGCCAACAAGGGCGCGGCCCAGGCCGGTGGGCTATCCGTCGGGCTCGGCATCGAGTTGCCGTTCGAGCAGGGCCTCAACGAGTGGGTGGACATCGGGATCGACTTCCGCTACTTCTTCGCCCGCAAGACCATGTTCGTCAAGTACGCGCGGGCGTTCGTGGTGTTGCCGGGCGGGTTCGGCACGCTGGACGAACTCTTCGAGGCGCTCACGCTGGTGCAGACCAAGAAGGTGATCCGGTTTCCCGTCGTGCTGATGGGCATCGCGTACTGGCGGGGCCTGCTCGACTGGATGCGGGACACCATGGCCGCGGAAGGCAAGATCAGCGAGTTCGACCTGGAGCTGATGTGCGTCACCGATGACGTGAACGTGGCCGTGGCCCACATCGCGGAGGCGGACGCGGCGCTCGCCGCTGAGCAGGAGACCGTCGAGCAGGAGGCGGCCGAACGGATGGCGTCCGCGCAGCGTGAGGCCCGTGCGGCCGCCGAGGCGGCCCAGGGCCGTCGGGCCGGTCCGGGCAGCGGGGTGCCGTGACCGGCCGGGGATGACCGCACGTCGTACCCGCGTGGTGTCATAGCGGGCGTGAGCGAGCGGGGCGGGCGGGGGTATCGGCTGGTGCGTCGGCGAGCGCCGGCCCGGCCGGCGCTCGCCGACGACCCGGCGCAGCACGCCGTCGTCGACCACACGGACGGTCCGCTGCTCGTCGTGGGCGGGCCGGGCACCGGCAAGACGACAGTGCTGGTCGAGGCGGTGGCCGCCCGGGTGGTGCGCGACGGCGTGGATCCGCAGCGCATCCTCGTGCTCACGTTCGGCCGGCGGGGCTCGGCGCGGCTGCGCGACGCGATCGAGGCGCGGGTGGCCGGTGGGCTCGCGGCGGGCCGCGAGCCCACCGGCGCGCCACGCACCACCACGCAGCCGCTGGTCCGCACGTTCCACGCGTACGCCTTCGGGATCCTGCGCCGGGCGGCGGCCGAGCACGGTGAGCCCGCGCCCCGCCTGCTCACCGGTCCGGAGCAGGACGCGGTGATCCGGGAACTCGTGCGCGCCGACCCGGACGACGACCCGGTCGGCTGGCCGGAGCCGCTGCGCCCGGCGCTCGCGACCCGCGCATTCGCCGGGCAGTTGCGCGACCTGCTGCTGCGCGCTGCCGAGCGGGGCGTCGACGCGGATGAGCTGGCGGAGTACGCCCGGCGCCTGCGCCGCCCGGACTGGCTCGCCGCGGCCCGGTTCATGGAGCAGTACGCCCAGGTGCTCGCGCTGCGGGACGCCACCAGCCGCGGCTCGGTCGCCTACGACAACGCCGAACTCGTCCGGGCGGCGAGCGCCCTGCTGGTCGACGACCCCGCGCTGCTGGCCGCCGAGCGCCAGCGCCTGTCCTATGTGTACGTCGACGAGCTGGCCGACACCGACCCGGCCCAGATCGAGCTGCTCGGGCTCGTCGCCGGGGACGGCAAGCCGCTGGTCGCGTTCGCCGATCCCGATTCCTCCATATACGCCTTCCGCGGCGCGGACCCGTCGATCGTGGGCACGTTCGGCGAGCGGTTCCGGACGGCGGCGGGCGCCCCGGCGCCGACGGTGACCCTGACCCGGTGCTACCGGGCGCACCCCGACCTGCTCGCGGCCACCCGACGGGTGGCGCGCCGCCTGCGCGGCCCGGTCGGCCACCGCGCGCTCACCGCGGCCATCGGCCCACACGACGGATCCGCCGACCCGGCGCGCGGGCAACCGGCGGCTGTCGAGCAGCCGGTGCCGCCGGCCGTCGAGGTGCGCACCTTCCGGTCGGGCACGAGCGAGGCGGCGTACGTCGCGCACCGGCTGCGGGAGGCCCACCTGGTGTACGGGCTGCCGTGGTCGCGGATGGCCGTGCTCATGCGGTCGACCGCCCGGCAGCTCGCCGTCGTGCAGCGCGCGCTCGCCCAGGCCGAGGTGCCCACGGTCACCCATGCGGAGGACCTGCCGCTGCACGCGCAGCCCGCGGTCGCGCCGCTGCTGCTGCTGGTGCGCTGCGCGCTGCGGCCCGAGCGGCTGGACGAGGACGCGGCGGTGGCGTTGCTGCACTCGCCGTTCGGCGGCGCCGATCCGATGGCGGAGCGCCGCCTGCGCCAGGGGCTGCGGGCGATGGCGCTCGCCGCGGGCGAGCCGCGCTCCTCGGGTGAACTGCTCGTGGCGGCGCTGCGCGATCCGGCCGAACTCGCCGCGGTCGAGCGCCGCTGGGCCGCCCCGGCCCGATCGGTCGCGAAGCTGCTCGCGATCGCGCGGGAGGTGGCGGCGCGCCCGGGGGCCACCGCCGAGGACGTGCTATGGGCGGTGTGGGATGCGAGCGGGCTCGCGCAGCGCTGGACGGCGGCGAGTTCGCGCGGCGGCGCGAGCGGCGGCGGCACGGTCGATGAGCACCGGGCCGCCGCCGCCGACCGTGACCTGGATGCGGTGGTGGCGCTGTTCGACGCGGCGGCCCGGTTCGCCGACCGTCTGCCCGGCGCGGGCGTCGAGGTGTTCCTCGACCACGTGCAGAGCCAGCAACTGCCGGCCGACTCGATCGCCCCGACCGCCGAGCGGGGCGATGCGGTGCAGATCCTGACCGCGCACGCGGCCAAGGGGCGCGAGTGGGACGTGGTGGCCGTGGTCGGCGTGCAGGAGGGCGTCTGGCCGGATCTGCGGCTGCGGGGCAGCCTGCTCGGCTCGGAGACGCTGGTGGACCTGACCGTGGGCCGTGCGCCGGACGGTGGGGCCGGCGTGACCGCGGCCAGCCAGACCGCGGCGCTGCTGGACGAGGAGCGGCGGCTGTTCTACGTGGCGGTCACCCGCGCGCGTCGGCGGCTGCTGGTCACCGCGGTCGCCTCGGGCGACACCGGTGCCGCCGACGGGGAGGAGCAGCCGAGCCGGTTCCTGGACGAGCTCGCCGGCGAGGAGGTGCCCGCCGAGGTGGAGCCCGGGTCGGCTCAGTCGACCGCGGTCGCCGACCCGGCGGTTGCGGCGCCGCCCACGGGCGACCAGGCCCTGCCCGCGCTGCCGCGGTCCCGCCCGCCGACCCGCCTGCCGCGCGCGCTGACGCTGCCCGCGCTCGTGGCGGAACTGCGTACCGTGGTGACCGATCCCACCGCGAGCCCTACCCGGCGGCGTACCGCGGCGGCCCAGCTCGCCAAGCTGGCGGCGGCCGGTGTGCGCGGCGCGCATCCGGACGAGTGGTGGGGGCTGCGGCCGCTGTCCGACGATCGCCCGCTGGGCCCGACGCCGGTCTCTCCGTCCACTGTGGAGAGCGCGCTGCGCTGCGGCCTGCAGTGGCTGCTGCGCCGCCACGGGGGCAATCCACCGGCGACCGCGCAGCAGGGCATCGGCAATCTGGTGCACGCGGCCGCGATGCTCGCCGGGGAGGACGCCGATCCGGCGACGCTCGCCGACCGGCTGGCCGAGTACGTGGGTGACCGGTTCGACGCGATCGAGCTGGCCGCCCGGTGGCTGGCCGAGCGGGAACGGGCCCGCGCCGACCAGATGATCGCGAAGTTCGTGCGGTGGCTGGCGGGCAATCCGCGCCGGATGGCCGCGATCGAGCGGGACTTCGAGGTGACGCTGGACGACGGTGTGCGGCTGCGCGGCCGGGTGGACCGGCTGGAGGTGGACGCCGACGGTCGGCTGGTCGTGGTGGACCTCAAGACCGGCGCGTCGAAGCCGACCGCGGCCGAGTTGGCTGAGCATCCGCAGCTCGGGGCGTACCAGGTCGCGGTGGAGGCGGGGGCGTTCGCGGACGTGGGCACCGAGTCCGGCGGGGCGGTGCTCGTCCCGCTCGGTGACAAGGCCAAGTCCGCCGGCGAGCAGGTCCAGCCGCCGCTGCGCGACGCGGCCGACCCCGGCTGGGCGCGGGCGATGGTACGCCGGGCCGCGGACACGATGGCGGCGGCGACCTTCGAAGCGGTGGCGAACTCCGGCTGCCGCGCCTGCCCGGTGCGCACCTCGTGCCCGGTCTCCGGAAAGGGGCGCCAACTATGAGTCACCTGGGCACGGTCGGCGCGCGGCGGGCCCGGGCGGACGCCGGGCCCCGGTTCACCCCGGCCGAGCTGGCGAGGCTCCTGCGGCTGCACCCGCCGACCAGCGAGCAGGCCGCGGTGATCAGCGCCCCGGTGGAGCCGCTGCTCGTGGTGGCCGGCGCCGGCTCCGGTAAGACGGAGACGATGGCCGCGCGGGTGGTCTGGCTGGTGGCCAACGGGTACGCGCGCCCGGAGCAGGTGCTGGGGCTGACGTTCACCCGCAAGGCGGCCGGCGAGCTTGCGCACCGGATCCGCACGCGCTTGGCGCAGCTCGTCCGCCGGCTCGGCCGCGACGAGCTGCTCGACGGCGAGCCGACCGTGGCCACCTACCACTCGTACGCGGCGCGCATCGTGGCCGAGCACGGGCTGCGCGGCGGCTACGAGCCGTCCGCCCGGCTGCTGACCGAGGCGGCGTGCTGGCAGCTGGCCGACAGCGTGGTGCGCACGTACGACGGCGACATGTCCGATGTGGACAGCGCGGTGAGCACGGTCACGGACGCGGTGCTGCACCTCGCCGCCGAGTTGTCCGAGCATCTGCGCACACCCGACGACCTGGCCGCCTGGACGGGGCGGTTCTTCGCCGAGGTGCGCAGCCGCCCGGGGCGGGTGTACGCCGATGTCCAGAAGGTGCTCGACCGGCAGCGGGCCCGCCTCGCGCTGCTGCCTCTGGTGCGCGCCTACACCGAACGCAAGCGCGACCTCGAGGCCATGGACTTCGGCGACCAGCTCGCGCTCGCGGCGCGGGTGGCCCGCGACCACCCGGAGGTCGGCGCGATCGAGCGCGACCGGTTCCGGGTGGTGCTGCTCGACGAGTACCAGGACACCAGCCACGCCCAGACGGTGCTGCTGCGGGCGCTGTTCGGCGGCGGGCACCCGGTCACCGCGGTCGGCGACCCGTGCCAGTCGATCTACGGCTGGCGCGGCGCCTCCGCCGGCGCGCTGCGCCGTTTCCCGGCCGAGTTCCCCCGCGAGTCCGGCCGCCCGGCCCGGGAGCTGACGCTCTCCACGAGCTGGCGCAACCGGCCGGAGATCCTCGACGTGGCCAACGCGCTGTCCGCGCCGCTGCGGGCCGCCGGCGCGCGGGTGGCCCGGCTCGTGCCCGCGCCCCGGCCCGAGCCGCGGGTCGGCGCCGCCGCGACCGTCCACTGTGCGCTCCACGAGACGTACGCGGACGAGGCGGACTGGATCGCCGAGCGCATCGCCACCGCCTGGCGGCACGCGGCGGGCGTCGCCGCCGGTACGCCGATCGCCGAGATCCCGCTGGCCGCCCGACCCACGACCGCGGTGCTGATCCGGGCGCGCAAGCAGATCCCCGCGCTCGACGCCGCGCTGCGCGCCCGCGGCCTGCCCGTCGAGGTCGTGGGCCTGGGTGGTCTGCTGGACACGCCCGAGGTGCGCGACGTGGTCGCCACCCTGCAGGTGCTCGCCGACCCGACCCAGGGGGCCGCGCTGCTGCGCCTGCTGACCGGACCGCGGTGGCGGATCGGGCCGCGTGACATCGTGGCGCTGCACCGGCGCGCCGTGGCGCTCGCCCGTGACCGCCGCGGCGCCTTGGGCGCCAACGGGGAGCCGGGCGGATCCCAGGAGGCGTCGGACGCGGCCGAGGAGATCGTGCCGGACCGGCTGGACGAGGCCACGCTCACCGAGGCGCTCGACGACCTCGGCGAGCCCGAGCGCTACTCGCCGGAGGGATTCCGCCGCTTCTGCGCGCTGCGCGACGAGCTGCGCGCCCTGCGGTCCCGGCTCGACCAGCCCTTGCCGGATCTCATCGCGGACATCGAGCGCACCATCGGCCTGGAGGTCGAGGTCGCCACCCGGGCCGGGGACGCCGGTCTGGCCCGGGGACATCTGGACGCGTTCGGCGACGTCGCGGCCCGGTTCGCCGCCGAGTCCGAGGCCCCGACGCTCTCGGGGTTCCTCGCCTTCCTCGCCGCGGCCGAGGACGAGGAGCGCGGCCTTTCGCCCGGGGAGGTCGAGGTCGTCGAGGGGGCGGTGCAGATCCTGACCGCGCACGCCGCCAAGGGGCTGGAGTGGGACATCGTCGCGGTGGCCGGACTGACCGACCAGCAGTGGCCGGCGCCGAGCACCGGGGCCGACCACTGGCTGCGCGGGCTGGGCGTGCTGCCGTTCCCGCTGCGCGGCGACGCCGACGACCTGCCGGCCTTGCGCATCGAAGACACCGCCGACCAGAAGGAGATCGCGCAGGCACGCGAGGCTTTCGCGGCGGACTGGCGCGAGCACGACCTGCGCGAGGAGCGGCGGCTGGTGTACGTGGCGGTGACCCGGCCGCGCCGGCTGCTGCTGTGCTCCGGCTACTGGTGGGGGGAGGGTGTGGCCCGCCCCCGCGGCCCGTCGCCGTTCCTCATCGAGGTGCGCGACCGTTGTCTGGCCGGGGCGGGCGTGGTCGACGTGTGGGCCGCCCGGCCGCCCGACGGCGCGACGAACCCCACCGCCGAGCGGGTGGCGCGAGCGGTGTGGCCGAGCGACCCGCTGGGGGAGCGGCGGTCCGCGATGGAGGAAGGGGCCGCTCTGGTGCGCGCGGCCCTGCGCGCGAAGACGCCCCCACCGGTGCCCGACGAGCTGCCCGAGCCCGAACGCGAGGAGGCACGCCGCTGGGCGTACGAGGTGGACCTGCTGCTCGCCGAACGCGCCCGGCGCCGGCGGCGCGACGTGACCGAGGTGGCGCTGCCGAGCCACCTGTCCGTCTCGCAGCTCGTCGCGCTGCACCGCGACCCGGCCGCGCTGGCGCGTGCGCTGCGCCGTCCGCTGCCCGCCGCCCCCAACCCGTACGCCCGGCGTGGCACCGCGTTCCACCTGTGGCTCGAGCAGCGGTTCGGGGCGAGCGGGCTGCTCGACATCGACGAGCTGCCCGGCGCCGCGGACGAGGGCGCCGCGCCGGACGAGCGGCTCGCCGAGCTGCAGCGGCGCTTTCTGGCCAGCGAGTGGGCCGACCGTACCCCGGTGCAGGTGGAGGTGCCGTTCGCGACCGTCATCGCGGGCGTGGTGGTGCGTGGCCGGATGGACGCGGTGTTCCTCGACGAGGCCGGCGACGCCGGGCCGAGGTACGACGTGATCGACTGGAAGACGGGTCGTCCGCCGTCGGACGCCGACGCGCGGGCGGCGGCCGTGCAGCTCGCCGCCTACCGCCTGGCCTGGGCCGAGCTCGCCGGCGTGCCGGTGGAGCGGGTGCGGGCCGGTTTCCACTACGTCGCCGACAATCTCACGGTACGCCCGGCGGACCTGCTGGACGCCGACGGGCTGACCGCGCTGGTGGCGAGCGTGCCCGAGGTCGACGACACCTCCGCTTGAGACCGCGTGCCGCGCGCGTGTCGATCCATGATCAGGTAGCGCTATATCGGCTCCGACAAAACGCTTCGGGATCATCGAGCAGACGTCGGCCTACTCGCCCGGTATCCAATCCTGCTGACCGATGCAGGCTGCCGGGGACGCCTATCGACGCAACGTCCTTCGGCTATGCGCGCCGTCGAGGGTGAGGCTCCGTCCCGTCCCACTGGTTGAGCACTCGGTACAGGCACCATGCCGAACACGAGCCGTGTCGCGGGTGCTGCACACGGGTGTTTCACTAGGGGCCACATGGACTCGACCACCCCACCCCGGTCTGACCCGTGGCGCGCCGGCATTGTCACGCGGTCGGCCGAGTCATGGCCGGTGGACGAGCCGGCGGGCCTGCCCGATCCCACGCCGCCGGTCACCGCCGACCCGGCGGTGCGCCACCGCCGGATTCTGCTGCTGTTCGGCGGCGCCGCCGGGGCGATCCTCGTGGTGGGCCTCGTGGTGCTGCTGGTCGTGGTGCTCGGCGGCGGCGCCGGTCCGCGGCGGCACCGCTACCCGCCACCGGCCGATGCGGGCCCGCCGCTGGCGCGGCTGTGCCCGCCGCCGACCGCGCCGCCGGCCACGCCCGCGCCGCCCACCGACGCGCCGCCGGCCACGCCCGTACCGCCGCCCGTCGGCCCCCGCACCGTGGACCGCGAGGCGGGCATCTCCTACCGGCAGTACGGCGCGCCGTGGCTGCCCTGGCGCGACCGCTGGTCGCTCGGCACCCTCCGGGTGGTGTACGCCGTCGGGCAGCACTTCGTCACCGAGACCTACCCGGGCGGCACCTACCACGCCTCGATCCTGTCCGGGCACGTGCCGGCGACGGTCAACGACTCGCTGCTCATCGATCTGGAGTGCACCGGGCGCCAGCTCATGGCCGACGTGCGCGCGTCGTACTATCCGCAGCCCAACCGGATGGAGCCGATCCGCGAGGAGCAGACGGTCCTGGGTGGACTTGCCGCGTGGGTCGCGGTTTTCCGGCTGCACTTCTCCGAGCCGGGTTTGGCCGCGACCAGCGAGCTGGTCGGCCTGGCCGTGCTCGACGTGGGCCGCCCGGACGCCGCCGTCCTCTTCGTCTCGATCCCCGACACGCACACCCACCTCGACGGGGTGGTCGACGAGGTGTTCGCCTCGGTCCGCCCCGAGTGAACGCCCCGACCCGCCAGCCGGTCCCGCCCATCAGCCCGCCCCGCCCGCCGGCCCGCTTGGCCCCGTCCGAGCGGCCGGCGATCCGCAGCTCATCGGGTCTGGCGTTGTGACGTCTGCCACTGTAAGTTGGCCCCATCATTGACCGGCGGTCAACCAGGGCGGTGGCGATGGACGGTCTGGCGCTGCACGGCATCGGGGTGCGGTTCGGCGGCCTCGTCGCGCTGGACGACGTGTCGATGACGGTGCCGCCCCGTTCGATCGTCGGGGTCATCGGGCCCAACGGGGCCGGCAAGACCACGCTGTTCAACGTCGTGTGCGGGTTCGTGAAGCCGGACACCGGCACGCTGACCTTCGACGGCGTCCCGCTGCGCCCACGGCCGCACCGGCTCGCCCGGCTGGGCATCGCGCGCACCCTGCAGGGCGTCGGGCTCTTCGCCGGGCTGACCGTGCTGGAGAACGTGATGGTCGGCGCGCACTCCGCAGCCCGGGCGGGTTTCGGCTCGGCGCTGCTCGGCCTGCCGCGAAGCGACCGCGACGAGCGGCGGCTGCGCGAGCATGCGATGACGCTGCTGGCGGACCTGGACGTCGCCGAGCACGCGCACAAGCCGCCCGAGGTGCTGCCGTTCGCGCTGCGCAAGCGGGTCGCGCTGGCCCGGGCGCTCGCCGCGCGGCCGCGGCTGCTGCTGCTCGACGAGCCGGCCGGCGGGCTCGGCGCGGAGGAGCTGGACCGCCTGGCCGAGCTCATCCGCGACCTGCCGAAACGGGCCGAGGACCCGTGCGCCGTCGTGCTCGTCGAGCACCACATGGATCTGGTGATGTCGGTCTGCGAGCACATCGTGGTGCTGGACTTCGGCCGGGTGGTCGCATCCGGCGCGCCCGACGAGGTGCGCGACGATCCCCGGGTCACCGAGGCCTACCTCGGAGCGGAGGCGCGATGACCGCTTTGCTCACAGTGGACGGCCTGGTGGCCGGGTACAACGGGGTGCCGGTCCTGGCCGAGGTCGCGTTGACCGTCCCGCCCGCGTCGATCGTCGCCGTGCTCGGCGCCAACGGAGCGGGCAAGACCACCCTGCTGCGTACCATCTCGGGGCTGATCCGGCCCACCGCGGGCCGGATCGTCTTCGACGGCCGGGATCTGCGCGACGTGCCGGTCGAACGGCTGGTGCGCCTGGGGCTGGCCCACGTGCCCGAAGGCCGCGGGGTCGTGGCCGAGTTGACGGTCGAGGAGAACCTGCGCCTCGGCGGGCTGTGGCGGCGCGACCGGGCCGACGTGCGGCGGGCCATCGCCGAGGTGTACGAGCTGTTCCCGCCGCTCGCCGCGCGCCGCGGCCACGCCGGACATCAGCTCTCCGGCGGCGAGCGGCAGATGCTCGCGCTGGGGCGGGCGCTGGTGGCCCGGCCCAAGCTGCTGCTGCTGGACGAGCCGTCGCTCGGCCTGGCGCCGCGGGTCACCGCGCAGATCATGGCGCTGCTCGGCGACCTGCGCGACCGCACCGGGCTGGCCGTGCTGCTCGTGGAACAGAACGTGCGCGGCGCGCTCTCGGTGGCCGACCGCGGAGTGGTGATGTCGCTTGGCCGGGTGGTGGCCGCCACCGACGCGGCCTCACTTCGCGCCGACGAGGACCTGCGCCACGCGTACCTCGGCTTCTGACGACGGTGGCGGCCCGGAAAGGGGGCGGTATTGGAACGGTTCGTCTTCCTCACCTTCGACGGCCTGTCCAAGGGAGCGGTGTACGCCGCGTTCGCGCTGGCGCTGGTGCTGATCTGGCGCGGCACCCGCATCGTGAACTTCGCCCAGGGCGCGATGGCCGTGGTCACCGCCTACGCCGCGTACAGCGTGACCATCGCCTCCGGCTCCTACTGGGCGGGCTTCGCGGTCGCCCTCCTCGGCGGCCTGCTGCTCGGCGCGGTGATCGAGCGGGGCGTGATGCGCTTCGTCGAGCAGGCACCGCACCTCAACGCGGTCACCGTCGGGCTGGGCCTGGTGCTGCTGCTGCAGGGCGTGCTCGGCATGATCTACGGCAACGAGTACCGGCCGTTCGCCGCGCCGGCCGGGCAGGAGGCGCTGACCGTCGGCGGGATGCCGCTGGTGTCGCCGTTCGACCTGTTC
Source organism: Micromonosporaceae bacterium (assembly GCA_047459115.1). Taxonomy (GTDB): domain Bacteria; phylum Actinomycetota; class Actinomycetes; order Mycobacteriales; family Micromonosporaceae; genus VSCG01. Next base: position 18,693 of record VSCG01000022.1, on the reverse strand, counting down.
GTCTTCGGCACCGTGCTGGCGGTGATGGTGCTGCTCGCGCTGCTGTTCACCCGCACCGCCACCGGGCTGCGGATGCGCGCGGCGGCGTTCGCGCCGGAGGTCTCCCGGCTGCTCGGCGTCAACGTCAACACCACGCTCACGCTCGGCTGGGCGCTGGCCGCCGCGGTCGGCGCGCTCGCCGGCATGCTGGTCATCCCGACCGGACTCGGCCTGCACCCCACCGCGATGGACCTGGTCTTCGTCACCGCGTTCACCGCCGCGGTCGTCGGCGGGCTTGACAGCCCGACCGGCGCGGTCGTCGGCGGACTGGCCGTCGGGCTGGTCCTGTCGTACGTCGGCGGCTACCTGGGCAGCGACGTCACCACCCTGGCGGTGCTCGCGCTGCTGCTGGTCGTCCTGCTGGTACGCCCCGGCGGCCTGTTCGCCGGGGTCCGGGCGAGGCGGGTGTAGCGATGACGCTGCTGCGCCATCTCGCCGTCGCCGCCGCCGCGGGGGTGGCCCTGTTCGTCGCCACCTACCAGCTCGACTCGTTCCGCAACTACCAGCTCGCCACCGCCGCGGCGTACCTGTGCGCCGTGGCCGGTCTGACCATCCTGGTCGGACAGAGCGGCCAGCTCTCTCTCGGGCACGGCGCGCTGATGGCGGTGGGCGCCTACACGGTCGCCCTCCTGCAGAACGCCTACGGCACGACGGGCCCGTGGATGCTGGCGGTGTCGCTGGCCGCGGGGGCGCTGGTGACCACGCTCGTCGGGGCGGTCATCGGGCTCGCCGCGGCGCGGCTGCGCGGCCCGTACCTGGCCGGTGTCACGCTCGCCGTCGCGGTCACCGTACCGGGGATCGCGACCACGTTCGACGAGGTGTTCAACGGCGATCAGGGCCTACCGGTGTACGTCGACCCGCCGCCGGCGGCGCTCGGCCGGTTCTTCCCCAACGAGCGGTGGCAGGCGTGGCTGGCGTTGGCAGGCGCGCTGGTCACCATGGTGCTGCTGGCCAACCTGGTCCGCAGCCGGTTCGGCCGCACGCTGCGGGCGGTCCGCGACGACGAGGTGGCGGCGAGCCTCGCCGGCATCTCGGTGGCCCGCGTGCAGGTGCTCGCGTTCGTGGTCAGCGCTGCCCCCGCGGGGCTGGGCGGCGGGCTGCTCGCGGTGCTCGCGTTCAGCGTCTCGCCCAGCGCCTTCTCGCTGACCCTGTCCCTGTTCCTCATCCTGGCCATCGTGCTCGGCGGGCTCGGCAGCCTGGCCGGCGCGGTGTGGGGCTCGCTGCTGCTCGTGCTGCTGCCCCCGCTCACCGAATCGGTGACCGGCCAGTTCACCCTGTCGCCCGCGGTCGCGCAACGGCTGCAGGGCAACCTCCCGCTGGCGATCTTCGGGCTCACCCTGATCGTCGTGATGATCGCCGCCCCAGGCGGGCTACAGGGCCTGATCCGTCGTGGCGCGCGGGCGCTCGCCCGCGTCGGGCACGGCTTCCTGACACGTCTTCCGGGGAGAAAGGTTGGTACGTGATGCAGCCCATGCACCACCCGTTGCGCGGCGGTCGTATCGCCCCGCGCGGCCTCGCCGCCCGGCGCGGCCTGGCCGCCCTCGCCGCCCTCGCGCTCGTGACCTCGCTCGCCGCCTGCGGCGGCGACGACGGCACGGCGCCGACCCGGGCCGACGTGCCCGGGGTCACCGACACGGAGATCCTCGTCGGCACCCACCAGCCGTTGACCGGCCCGGCCGCCCCGGGTTACTCGAAGATCGCCAAGGCGACCGAGGCGTACTTCAACTTCGTCAACGACGCGGGCGGTGTGCACGGGCGGCAGATCAAGTACAAGATCATGGACGACACGTACAACCCGGCGACCACCCAGCAGGTGGTCCGCCAACTCGTCCTGCAGGACCGGGTCTTCGCCATGCTCAACGGGCTCGGCACGCCGACGCACACCGGCGTGCTGGACTTCCTGAAGGCGCAGGGCGTGCCCGACCTGTTCGTGGCCTCCGGCAGCCGCAACTGGAACCAGCCGGACAAGTACCCGCACACCTTCGGCTGGCAGACCGACTACACGGTGGAAAGCAAGATCATGGCCACCTACATCAAGAACGAGCACGCGGGCAAGAAGGTCTGCCACTTCGGCCAGAACGACGACTTCGGTGAGGACAGCCTCGCCGGTGTCGAGCAGATCCTGGGCGCGGACGCGCTGGCGGCCAAGGAGACCTACGTGCCGACCAACACCAACGTCGCCCCGCAGATCGGCGCGCTGAAGGCCGCCGGCTGCGAGGTCGTCGTGCTCGCGACGGTGCCCGGCTTCACCGCGCTGACGCTCGGCACCGCCGCCCGGCTGGCGTACCGGCCACAGTGGGTTGTGTCCAGTGTGGGCGGTGACTACCTGACGCTGGCCGGCCGGCTCGGCGCGGAGGGCACCCCGCTGCTGGAAGGCCTGGTCAGCGCGAACTACCTGCCGAGCGTCTCCGAGACAGACAACCCGTGGGTACAGCTGTTCCGTAAGATCAACGACGAGTACAACAGCGGCGTGGAGTTCGACGGCAACGTCATGTACGGCATGGCGGTCGGCTACACGTTCGTCCAGGCCCTGCAGGCCGCCGGTAAGGACCTGACCCGCGAGGGCCTGATCGAGGCCGTGGAGCGGGGCGGGTTCAAGGGGCCGGGGCTGACCCCGTTCCGGTACTCCAAGACCGACCACTCCGGCTTCTCCGGGGTCCGGTTGGTCGTCACGTCGAACGGCGTGCAGACGCCGGTCGGCCCCGTGTACGTGACCGACGACGGCGACGGCCCGGTGACCGAGTACACCGAGCCGCCCACCACGCCGCCGGCGAACGGCGTGCCGGCACCCTGACGGCGCCGACGCGCTCCGAAGTGGAGGAAACCGAACAGCATGACGACACAGGCCGCGGACCGGCGCCGGGACATCCTGCGCGCCGCCGCGGCGCTGTTCGAGGAGAAGGGGTACGAGGCGACACGGGTGACCGACATCGCCGCCCGGGCCGGCGTCGCCAAGGGCCTGGTGTTCTGGTACTTCGGATCCAAGGAGGGCCTCCTCCACGAGCTGGCGGCGACCGTGGAGGAGGGCCTCATCGCGCTGATCGAGGCCGCCGTGCGGGGCCTGGTGGCACCGCTGGAAAGGCTCTACGCGGCCATCCTCGTCTCCGTCTACTACATCGATGACCACTACCACCTGTACGGCGCGATCAACGCCGCGTCCCGGGACCGGGCGGACTCACCCTTCCAGGCCGCGATCCGCACGCATCTGGCGTACACGGCCGAGGCGATGCGCCGGTACCAGGAGGACGGCGTGGCGCGGCGCTCGGACTCCCCGGAGCAGTTGGCGTACGCGCTGGCCGCTGTCGTCAACGAGATGGTGCGGCTGCACCGCCAGGGCGTCGTAGCGGCGACCACGGCCCAGACCGCCGCGATGGCGGCCCGGTTCGCCGTGCACGGCGTGGCCGCCCGGGCCGGTGACGCGGAGGCGGCGATCGCCGCGCACCCACGGTTGGCGCGCCGGGCCGCCGCCGCCCGCCGCCGCACGCCGTCCCCGCTCGCCGACCTGCTGGCCCGGTGACGGCGACCGCCCATCAGGCGGCCATGATCAGGAGGTGACGTGCACAACCACGGGCAGCCGCACGACGCGGCCGGACTGCGGGCCAGGGTGGCCGAGTTCCTCGCCGAGCACGACCACACGGCGATGGACCGGCTGAAGTTCCTGCGGGCGCGCTACGACGCGGGCCTGGCCTGGATCCACTACCCCCTCGGGCTCGGCGGGCTCGGTGCTCCGCGTGCCCTGCAGCCGGTGGTCGACGAGGCGTTCGCGGCGGCCGGCGCGCCGGACAACGAGCCGCGACGCATCGGCATCGGGCTGGGCATGGCCGCCCCGACGATCCTGCGGCACGGCACCGACGAGCAACGCCGCCGTTTCCTCCGGCCACTGTGGACCGGCGAGGAGGTGTGGTGCCAGCTGTTCAGCGAACCGGGTGCCGGCTCGGATCTCGCCGCGCTGGCCACCCGCGCCGTGCGCGACGGAGACGACTGGGTGGTGAACGGGCAGAAGGTGTGGACCTCGCAGGCGCACCTGGCGCGCTGGGCGATCCTGCTCGCCCGCACCGACCCGGAGGCGCCCAAGCACCGCGGCCTGACGTACTTCATCTGCGACATGACCGCCCCCGGGGTGCAGGTGCGGCCGCTGCGCCAGATCACCGGCGACGCCGAGTTCAACGAGGTGTTCCTCACCGACGTGCGGCTGCCCGACCGGCTGCGCCTCGGCGCGGTCGGCGAGGGGTGGCGGGTCGCGCAGACCACGCTGATGAACGAGCGGGTGGCGATCGGCGGCGCCGCGCAGCCGCGCGAGGGCGGGATGATCGGGATCCTCGCGCGGACCTGGCGGGAGCGCCCCGATCTGCGTACGCCCGGGCTGCACGACGAGCTGCTGCGGCTGTGGGTGGCGGCCGAGGCGGTGCGGCTGACCGGCGAGCGGCTGCGCCAGCAGCTCGAGGCGGGGCAGCCCGGGCCGGAGGGGTCGGCGGTCAAGCTGTCGTTCGCCACGCTCAACCAGCGACTCTCGGCGCTGGAGGTGGAGTTGCTGGGGGTCGAGGGCCTGCGCCACGACGACTGGACGATGCGCCGTACCTCCACCGTGGACTTTCTGGAGCGTACGCCCGTCTACCGCTACCTGCGGGCGAAGGGCAACTCGATCGAGGGCGGCACGTCGGAGATCCTGCGCAACATCATCGCCGAGCGGGTGCTGGGCCTGCCCCGGGAGCCACGCTCCGATGTGGACGTCGCCTGGAAGGACCTGCCGAAATGAAGCTCCTGCTGGACACGCCGCTGGAGGCGGACCTGCGCGCCGGCGTCCGGGCGATGCTCGCCGACCGCTGCCCGCCGCAGCGGGTGCTCGCCGGTGTGGAGTCCGCCGAGGCGTACGACCGGACCCTGTGGCGCACCCTCGCCACGGAGATGGGCCTGGCCGGGCTGCTGATCCCCGAGCGGTACGGCGGGGCGGGCGCGGGCCCGCGCGAGGCGGCCGTGGTCTGCGAGGAGCTCGGCCGCGCGGTGGCGCCCGTGCCGTACCTGGGCAGCGCCGTCGTGGCGGCCGCCGTGCTGCTCGCCGTCGACGGCAGCGCACCGCTCGCCGCCGATGACCGGGAACTGCTTGGCGACCTCGCCGCCGGCACGCGCGTCGCTGTCCTCGCCGTGCCGTACTCGACGCCGCCGTTCTCGGCCGGGGTCGTCGCGTCGGTGACCGACCGCTCGCTGACCGGCACGGTGCGCGGGATCGCCGACGCGCTGGGCGCCGACATTCTGCTGGTGCCTGCGGCCGACGGCCTGTACGCGGTGGACGCCGGCGCCCCGGGGGTCGAACGGGTGGCGGTGGCGAGCCTCGACCTGACCCGGCCGCTGTGTGACCTGGTCCTGCGCGGGGCGCCCGGTCGGCTCGTGGCCGCTGGTCCGACGGCGGCCGCCGCGGTCACCGCCGGGTTGACCGCGGGCGCGGCGATGCTCGCGGCTGAGCAGGTCGGCCTGGCGGAGTGGTGCCTGGACTCCACAGTGGAGTACGTACGCGGCCGCTACCAGTTCGGCCGGCCGGTCGGCTCGTTCCAGGCGCTCAAGCACCGGCTCGCCGACGTGTGGGTCGGACTCACCCAGGCGCGGGCGGTCGCCGGCTATGCCGCCGCATGCCTGGGCGACAATGATCCCGACACGCCGGTCGCGGTGGCGCTCGCCCAGGCGCACTGTGCCGGCGTCGCCGTCACCGCAGCGGAGGAGTGCGTACAGATGCATGGCGGAATCGGTTTCACCTGGGAACACCCGGCCCACCTCTACCTGAAGCGGGCGAAGGCGGACGCGGTCGGTTTCGGCACCGCCGACCGGCACCGGGCGGCCCTGGCCGAGCTGGTCGACCTGCCGGGAGCCGGGCGGTGAGCGCGCCGGACAGCGGCCGGGCCGCGATCGTCACCGGCGGCAGCCGGGGCATCGGGCTCGCCATCGCCCGGGCCCTCGTCGCGCGCGGTGACCGGGTCTGCATCACCGGGCGCAACGCCGACAGCCTCGCCGAGGCGGTGGCGAGCCTGGGCGCGGACCGCGCGATCGGGGTCGCCGGCAAGGCGCACGACGAGCAGCACCAGGAGGAGGCGGTCGCGCGGGCCATGGCCGAGTTCGGCCGCATCGACTACCTCGTCAACAACGTCGCCACCAACCCGGTCTTCGGACCGGCCATGGACGCCACCCCCGACCTCGTCCGCAAGATCCTGGACGTCAACGTCGTCTCGGCGCTGCGCTGGACCCAGCGGGTCCACGCCGCCTGGCTCGATAAGCACGGCGGCGCCGTGGTCAACGTCGCCTCGGTCGCCGCGCTGCGCCCGTCCCCGGGCCTCGGGCTGTACGGCATGACCAAGGCCGCGCTGATCTACCTGACCGGGCAGCTCGCCTTCGAACTGGCCCCGAAGGTGCGGGTGAACGCGGTGGCGCCGGCGGTGGTGAAGACCAAGTTCGCGCAGGCGCTGTACGTCGGGCGCGAGGCGGAGGCGGCCGCGGCCTACCCGCTGGGGCGGCTCGGCGAGCCCCGGGACGTGGCCGGCGCGGTCGCGTTCCTGCTCTCCGACGAGGCCGCCTGGATCACCGGGCAGACCATGGTGCTCGACGGCGGCGCCACGCTCGTTGGCGGGCTCGGCTGACCTGCGCCGGCAGGGCCGGCTCGATGATCGCTTTGATTGGTGAGGCACCACAACGGCTTTCGGAGGATCATCCGTGTCTGGTGGGAATCCTCTCTGGGCGCACAGCCCCGCTCCTGCCGCAGCCGGTTCCTCCGCCCTAGCGCCCTGCGGCCACTAAGGAAACCGTGCTGGCACCGGATGCGCTGGCTAGTGTGGCTCCAAGCCGAGCGGTGCGAGTCCTTCGAGGGCAACCGGCCACGGCCGCCCGTTCTTGCCGATGTCGCAGTCGATGAGCGAAGGTGAGAAGACTGCGCCCGGTCCCGGCACCGGGCGAGGATCGCAACCAGCAGCCGTACCTCGGCACGCGCGAGTTCAATGCCCGGCCGCCACGCCATGCTCGTGCGCTCGAGTGCGTCCAGGACGAGATCCTCGGCTGCGTGGCGGTCGCCGGTCAGCACTCGGAAGCGCAGCAGCTCACCGATGCCGATCGGCGAACTGGACCATGATCGCGAAGGATTCTGAGGGCTAGAGCCGACAAAACGCTACGGGATCATCGGCGCGACGCGATCATCGGGCGACGCGATCGACGGCGCGTGGCTCGCCGGCGGGCGCGGCGCGCTAGGGTCGCAACGTGCCACCGAAACCGAAACCGTCGCCGAAGCCGAAGACCCCGCGGGCCCCGAAGATCCCGCCGACGAGGTACCCGATCGAGCGGTTCACGCTGGACAACGGACTGCGGGTGGTGCTCGCCCCGGACCGCAGCGCGCCGGTGATCGGCGTCGCGGTCGTGTACGACGTGGGCATCCGATCCGAACCGGAGGGCCGGACCGGATTCGCTCACCTGTTCGAGCACCTGATGTTCCAGGGCTCGGAGAACCTGGAGAAGCTGGCCCACTTCCGCCACGTACAGGGCTCCGGTGGCACCTTCAACGGGTCCACCCACCTGGACTACACCGACTACTACGAGACGCTGCCCGCCAACGCGTTGGAGCGCGCGCTGTTCCTCGAGGCCGACCGGATGCGCGGACCCCGGCTCACCGAGGAGAACCTGCGCAACCAGGTCGACGTGGTCAAGGAGGAGATCCGGGTCAACGTGCTGAACCGGCCGTACGGCGGCTTCCCGTGGCTCAAGCTGCCCCCGGTCATGTTCGACACGTTCCCGAACGCGCACGACGGCTACGGCTCCTTCGACGACCTGGAGTCGGCCACGGTCGACGATGCGCGGGCGTTCTTCGAGCGCTACTACGCGGCCGGCAACGCCGTGCTCGCGGTCTCCGGCGACTTCGACGTGGCCGAGGCGACCGGCCTGATCGAGCGGCACTTCGGGGACGTGCCCGCGCGGCCGGCCCCGAAGCGCCCGGACTTCACCGAGCCGGACCTCACCGCCGAGCGCCGGCACGCCTACGAGGACCGGCTGGCGCCGCTGCCGGCGGTCGCGGCGGCCTGGCGGGTGCCCGACCCGATCGCCGACTTCACCGCCTACCTGCCGTACGTCGTGCTCGCCGAGGTGCTCACCGACGGCGACGCGTCCCGCCTGGTGCAGCGGTTGGTGCTGCGCGACCGGACCGCCACGAGCGTGGGCGGCTACATCGGGTTCATGGGCGAGCCGTTCGAGGTGCGCGACCCGACCGCGCTCGTGCTGCAGGCCCACCTGCCGCCCGGGGGAGACGTCGACAAGGTGCTGCGCACCGTGGACGAGGAGTGCGAGCGCATCGCGAACGACGGCCTGGAGCCGGGCGAGCTCGCCCGCACGCAGGCCCGGATGGCCGCCCACCTGCTGCGGGACACCGACGCGGTGCTCGGCCGGGCGCTGCGCATGGCGGTCCTCGAGCAGCAGCGCGGCGACGCCGGCCTGATCAACGACCTGCCGCGCCTGATCGGGGAGGTGACCGAGGCCGACGTGGTGGCCGCCGCGGCCTCGCTGCGCCCGTCACGCCGCGCGTCGGTCGAGGTGATTCCAGGAGGTGCGCGATGAGGCCGCTGCCGGCGCTCGGCCCGACCCGCAAGCTGTCCCTGCCGAGGACCGCCGAGCGGACGCTGTCCAACGGCCTGACCGTGATCGCCATCCGGCGGCCGTCGGTGCCGTTGGTGGAGCTGCGGCTGCGCATCCCGATGCCGTCGGCGCGACTGAGCCCCACCCACGTCGCGCGGGCGTCGCTGCTGTCCCAGACCCTGCTCTCCGGCACCTCCACCATGTCCACAGTGGATATCGCTGCCGAGCTGCAGCGGGTGGGCGGGGCGCTCAGTGTCGGCGCGGACCCCGACCGGGTGCTGATCAGCGGCAACGCGCTCGCGTCCGGCCTGTCGCGGATCCTGGCCATCCTGCGCGAGGTGCTCACCGACGCGGCGTACCCCGCCCCCGAGGTGAACACCGAGCGGGACCGGCTGATCGACCGCATCCAGGTCGCGCGCAGCCAGCCGGCGCACCTGGCCCGGATGGCGCTGCTGCGCCGGATCTACGGGTCGCACCCGTACGCCGTGCAGACGCCGACGCCCGGCCAGGTGCGGGCGGTGACGCCGCGCGCGTTGCGCACGCTGCACGACGAACGGCTGCACCCGGCCGGGTCCACGCTGGTCATCGTCGGGGACGTGGCGCCGGCCAGGGCGCTGGACGCCGCCGAGGATGCGCTGTCGGCCTGGAACGGCGGCGGCAAGGAGGTACGCCAGCCGCCAACCCCGCCGCTGGTGCCGGGCCCGCTCACCCTGGTCGACCGGCCCGGCAGTGTGCAGTCGTCGATGCGCATCGCCCTGCCCGCGGTCACCCGCACCCACCCCGACCACGCGGCGCTGCAGTTGGCCAACCTCGTGTTCGGCGGATACTTCTCGTCCCGTTGGGTGGAGAACATCCGGGAGGACAAGGGCTACACGTACGGGCCGCACTCGCTGATCGAGCACTCCACGGCCGGTTCGGTGCTGCTGGTGGCCGCCGAGGTGGCCACCGAGGTGACCGCGCCGGCGCTGGTGGAGACGCTGTACGAACTTGGGCGGATCGCGACCCTGCCGCCCGGACCAGACGAGCTGGAGCAGGCCCGCCAGTACGCCCTGGGCACGCTGCAGCTCGGCATGTCCACCCAATCCGGGCTCGCCGGGCTGGCGAGCACGTACGCAGGTTTCGGCCTGCGGCTGGACTACCTCGCCGAGCACGCGGCCCGGTTGGCGAAGGCGACCCGCGAGGAGGTGGCCGAGGTGGCGGCACGTTATCTGGCGCCGGCCGGCGCGGTCGCGGTCGTGCTCGGCGACGCGGACCGGGTCGAGTCCTCGGTCGCCGCGGTGCTGCCGATCGAGCGGGGGCCGTCGCCGGTCGACGAGGAGTGAACACCCCCCCGCTCTTCCGGTCCCCGCTCGACCGGGCCGCGCACCGGCGTACCGACGACGTTTGGCTGCGCCAAGCGTGGCAGCGGGCACGCGTCGTCGTGGTGGACACGGTCGGCGGCGGGCGGTTCCTGGTGGACGCGCAGAACGCGCTCATCCTGCTGGATCCGGAACGGGTGCTGGATGGGGAGCGGCTGTTCCTCGGCGAAGACGCCGACGGCACGCCGTACTTCGGGGTGGACGGCCCTCTGCCGGAGGTCCCGGGGACCCGGGCGGTCACCCTGCGGCAGGTCGCGCACCTGCTGACCGAGCGGGACGGCGCGCTCGCGGTGTCCGCTGTGGCGCTCGCCTACTGGCACGCCGCCCACCCGTACTCGCCGAGCACCGGCAGGCCCACGAGGGCGCGCGACGGGGGCTGGGTGCGCACCAGCGACGACGGCGACAACCTGTGGCCGCGGACTGATCCCGCGGTCATCATGCTCGTGCACGACGGCGTGGCCGGGCCGCAGGGGCGGTGCCTGCTCGGCCACAACGCGGCCTGGGCCTCGCCGGGAGTACGGCGCTTCTCCTGCCTGGCCGGGTTCGTCGAGCCCGGGGAGTCCGCCGAGGCCGCGGTCGCGCGGGAGGTGGCCGAGGAGGTAGGGCTCGCGGTCGAGGAGATCACGTACGTGGCGAGCCAGCCGTGGCCGTTCCCGGGCTCGCTGATGCTCGGCTTCCTGGCGCGGGCCGACCCGGACGCGCCGATCACGGTGGACCCGACCGAGATCGCGCATGCCCGCTGGTTCACCCGGCGCGAGATCGCCGCCGTGCTCGCCGGCGACGACGTGCGGGGCGTCGACGGCGAGCGGATCACGCTGCCGCCGCCGGCGTCGATCGCGCACTTCCTGCTGACGGCCTGGCTGGGCAGCGGCTAGACCGGGAAGCGGTCAGGCCCGGTCGGGATCGCGCCGCCGCCGCGGGGGGTCGCCGAGCGGCACGACCTTGACGCGCTGGCGGCCGGAGCGCACCGCGCCGACCGAGGCGAGCGCGCGGGCCAGCTGCAGCGCGGCATCCCGGTCCTCGGCGAACATCATCTGCCGGCGCGGCTCCGGAGAGACACGCTCGTCCCGGACGCGCTGGCCGTTCGCCCACGCGGAGGCGAGTTCTTCAGGCGGCACGTTGCGGACATCGGTCTTGACGATCAGGTACCGCATCAGTCAGGTCCCCAGGGCCGTGAGCCTCGGCTTACGGAGTGTTACGCAAGTCTCATAGGTGGAAGTTCTACGAAACAGTGTGTTTCATGCTTACTCACCGTGGCGATCTTCCGCAAGGCCTAGGCACCGTTCGGCGGGGCTTTCCTATCCGTTAGGGCAGTGCCGCATGTTCGGTAGGTGGAGGGCTGGATGTGCGAATGCGGCCCGGGATTAGCGAATGAGGGCCGGACAAGCGAATCAGGTGCCGGCAGCCGGCGATCTCGCCAACGTGTCGGGCGGTAGGGCCGGCTCGCGGTGGCGCCGGGGACGCGGGGCGGTGCGCCCGGCGCGCGCGTCAGCCGGCCCCGCACTCGGCTCCGTCGCCCTGGCGGTCGCATCCCCCGCGCCGGCGCTGGCATCCTGCGCCCCGGCGCTGAGGTCCGTCACCCCCGCCGCGAGCGCAACCTCCCGCAACCAGTCCAGAGACTGGTCGGCTGGCAGGGCCGCCTCGCAGAGCCGTTCGAACAGGGCCGCGTACCGCTCGATGTCCGGCTTCTCGGTCAGGACCAGGTCGGTCACGAGGGTCTCCACCGCCACCGTCTCCGGGTCGGCTGGATCGGCGAACCGGTACATCGAGAACGCGGTGTGCGGCAGGTACCACTCGGCCACCATCGTGTCGCGGGGCAGCACCCGCAGGGTCACGTTGGGAAGCTGGGCCAGCCGGCAGAGGTGGCCGAGTTGTTCGCGCATCACCTCCGCGGGCCCGCCGCGACCGATCAGCGCCGCCTCGTCGAGCACCGCCTCGTACCGGGGCGGGTCGAGCTCACGGGTCAGGATCGCCTGGCGGGCCAGTCGCGCGGCGACCTCGGTGTCCGGGTCGCGGTCGTCGTCCTCGGGTGGCAGCCACCGCGACGAATGGATACGGGTCCGCGCGTACCCGGGGCTCTGCAGCAGGCCGGGCACGATCGCGGCGGCGTACTCGCGGATGTCCACGGAACCGGACTCCAGCTCCGCGTAGCCGCGCTGCCGCTGGGTCATCACCGGGTACTCGCGCAGCCAGCCGCGGGTGTTCGCCGCGTCCCGGGCGATGGCGACGAGCTGGTCCCGCTCCGGCCCGAAGACCCCGTAGAGATCGAGCAGGTCCAGCACGTCGCTCAGGTCCGGCCGGCTGCGCCCGTTCTCCAGGCGGGACAGCTTCGAGGCCGACGCCCATCCGATCCGCGCGATGACCTGCTCGCCGGTGAGCCCATTGGCCTCCCGGTGGCGGCGAAGCTCGTTGCCGAGTCGACGGCGCCGCACGATCGGGCTAGGTCCACGTGACACGGGCAGCCTCCACGGTGACTGGCCGGAACCGGGCCGGTAGCCGAACGATGGTCTGGTGACCGGAGACAGTATGGACCGGTCGGGCGTTACTGTGTACCCCACGCCACACATAGACAGCATTGAGTAATCAAAAGGATTCTTGCGAAAGTAATCTTTTGAGAGATATCTTGCAGTCATGCTGTCCGATCTCCCTGAGCGGCACATCCGCGACCCGCGGGTCCTGCGGGCCATCGCGCACCCGGTACGCCTGCGGCTGATGGAGGAGTTGGCCGCGGCCGGCCCCGCGACCGCCACCGAACTGGCCGAGCGGGTCGGCGAGAGCCCGGCAAACTGCTCCTGGCACCTGCGCCAGCTCGCCCGATACGGGTTCATCGAGGAGGCCGGCGGCGGCCCCGGCCGGCAGCGCCCATGGCGGGTGGTGGTCCAGGCCAACAACTGGCGCGACGTGGACGGGGACCCCGCGTTCGCCGCCGCCAGAGACGCCGCCACCGAGGTCTTGGTCGCCAACGAGTACGCGGCGATGCGCCGCTGGTACGCCAGACGGCGCGGCGAACCACCCCAGTGGCGGGAGGCGGCGTTCCTCACCCAGAGCCAGGCCTGGCTGACCGAGGACGAACTCAAGGCGGTCGGCGAGGAGATCCGAGGGATCCTGCTGCGCCGGCTCGATCCGCACCGGTTCGATCCAAAGAAGCGACCGCCGAACAGCCAACTCATCCGTTTCGTAGCCTGGGGCGTGCCGCACACCTCAGCCGGCAATCCTGGAGACACCGATGCGTGACGTGCTGCGCCGGCCCGACTTCCGGCTGCTGTTCGCGGGCCTCGTGGCCAGCATGACCGGTGAGTCGATTCTGCTGCTCGCGCTGGCCATCTGGGTCAAGGACCTGACCGGCTCCGACGGCATGGCCGGGGCCACCATCTTCGCGGTCGTCGCGCCGATGACGCTCGCCCCGCTGATCGGCTGGGTGGTGGACCGGTTCCGCCGCCGGACGTTCCTGATCGTCGCCAACCTGGTCTCCGCGGTGGCCCTCACCCCGCTATTCGCCGTCGACGGGCGCGACCAGGTGTGGATCATCTACGCCGTCGCGGTGGCGTACGGCCTGTCCTACATCGCGGTCAGCGCGGCCCTGCAAGGGCTGATCAAGGTCCTGCTGCCCGAGGAGCTGCTCGCCGAGGCCAACGGCGCGCTGCAGACGGTCAGGCAGGGCCTGCGGCTCGCCGGCCCGCTACTCGGCGCGGCCCTCTACACGGCGATAGGCGGTACGGCGCTCGCGGTGGTGGGGGCGGCCGGATTCGTGCTCGCGGCGGGCGTGATCGCGATGTTGCGGGTCTCGGAGGCCAGGCCGGAGCGGGGCGAGCAGCGCTGGCTGGTCGAAGCGGTCGCGGGCGCCCGCCACCTGGTGCGTGAGGCCGCGCTGCGCCGCACCGTGTTCGGCCTCGCGTTGGCGCTGCTCGTCGTCGGTTTCACCGAGTCGATCATCTTCGCCTACGTGGACCAAGGGCTGCACCGGCCGCCCGCGTTCGTCGGGGTGATCGTCACCGTGGAGGGCATCGGCGGCCTGCTAGGCGGCCTCGTCGCCGCACGTTTCGTCCGGCGGCTGGGCGAGGTGGGCACGGCTGCTCTCGGCATTCTGCTGTTCGGGGTGGGCTTCGCCGGGCTGATCTACCCGCACCTGGCCGTCGGCTTCCCCGCAGTCGTGGTGGCCGGCTTCGGCCTGCCGCTGGTGATCGTCGCCTTCAACACGATCATGCAGCGGCGCGCGCCGAGCGAGTTGATGGGCCGCGTCGCAGCGGCCGCCGACGCACTGATCAACGCGCCGTACTCGCTGTCCATCGGCGTCGGCGCGGTGTTGGTGTCTATCATGGACTATCGGGTGCTCTTCGCGGTCATGGCGGCGAGCATGACGGTCGTCGCGATCTGGCTGTGGGCGGGCCGGTCCCTATCCTCGCCCGTCCCGCCAGCGGCCGACGCGGAGGCGCCGTCGGCCGACGCAAAGCCACCGGCTACGCCTACCGCCGAGCCGACTCCAGTGCCGTGAGGGTGGTGACCCCGGTCTCCACGTAGGCGGAGCGCCCGTCCGCGGTGCGCGCTAGCTTGTGCTGGTAGATAATCGCCTCGCCGTCCGTCCCCTGCTCCACCCGCCAGAACTCGCCGATGCCGCCCTCGGCGTACCAGCGCGGCTTGGCGAGGCGGTCGTCCTCCGCGGAACTGTCTGACACGATTTCGACGACGAGCTCGAGGTCTTCAGGAGGCCAGAACGCCCGGTCGAGAGACGTCGGTTCCTCCCGGAACACCGCCACATCGGCGACCCGGACGCTGCGGTCGGACCGCTTGACCCCCACCTCGATCTCCGCTGCCCGCCCGGCGACGACGAGGGCGTGCCGTAGCCGCTGCATGGTGCGCGAGTGCCACAGCGTGACCGGGGACATCATCAGGAGGTTGCCCTCGTGGATCTCGAAGCGGAAACCGGCATCCGGGATCCTAGCGAGATCGTCTATGGTCCACGGGCCGGGCGGCGGGTTGATCGTGATCGACATTCCGGTCTCCACCTCCGTACCCGAGTCTACGGACACGGGCTTCAGTTCACGCCCGAGCCGATCTCGGCCAGCCGCTCCTTGACATGGGCGAGCGACGGGTTGGTCATCGTCGAGCCGTCCGGGAACCGCACGGTCGGCACGGTCTGATTGCCACCGTTGACGCTCATCACGAACTCAGCCGCCGCCGGATCCTGCTCGATGTTGACCTCGGTGTAGGCGATGCCCTCGCGGTCGAGCATGGTCTTCAGCCGCCGACAGTAGCCGCACCAGGTCGTCGAGTACATGGTCAGCATCGGGTCGTTCCTCCTCCGCGTGGCCAGGCTGTGGTTCGACCGGGCGTAACTGGTGCGACGGGCCGAACCCTGGTCTCCAGACAGCGTATGTAACGCCTCCGGGGCCCGATCCATGCCCGGCTGTGGCCGAATGCACGGGTCGCGCCGCGCCGAGTCGCTGCCCCGCCCGGCCGGAGCCGGCCGGGCTGGGATGATGCGTGGGTGGACGTGCAGCGGGTGCTCGCGGGCCTCGACCCGGAGCAGCGGGCGGCGGTGACGGCGCCGGCCGGACCCGTGTGCATCCTCGCCGGCGCGGGCACCGGCAAGACCCGCGCGATCACCCACCGGATCGCCTACCGGGCGCTGACCGGGGAGGTGGCGGCTCGGCACGTGCTCGCGGTGACGTTCACCACCCGGGCCGCGGCCGAGATGCGCGCCCGACTGGCCGCGCTCGGCGTGACCGGGGTACCGGCCCGCACCTTTCACGCCGCGGCGCTGCGCCAACTGCGCTACTTCGCGCCCCGGCTGCTCGGCGGCCGGCAACTGCCGGAGGTGGTGAACAGCAAGCTCCGCCTGGTCACGCTCGCCGCCGCCAGGTGCGGCCTGCGCGCGGACGCGACCACCGTCCGGGACCTCGCGAGCGAGATCGAGTGGGCGAAGGCGTCACTGGTCGAGCCGGGGGAGTACGCCGTCGCCGCGGCCAAGGCGCAGCGGGACACGCCGGTCGACCCGGCGAAGCTGGCCGACGTGTACGCGGCCTACGAGCGGGTCAAGCGCGCGGGCGGCGTCATCGACTTCGAGGACCTGCTGCGCGCCGCGGTCTGGGCGATCGAGGAGCACGACGATGTCGCCGAGCAGGTCCGCGCGCAGTACCGGCACTTCGTGGTCGACGAGTACCAGGACGTCAACCCGGTGCAGCAGCGACTGCTCGACGCCTGGCTCGGCGACCGGCGCGACGTGACGGTCGTCGGTGACGCCAGTCAGACGATCTACTCGTTCACCGGGGCCACCTCGGTGTACCTCATCGACTTTCCCCGCCGCTACCGGGACGCGGTCGTCGTGCGGCTGGTCCGCGACTACCGGTCCACCCCGCAGGTGGTCGGCCTGGCCAACGCCGTGATCGGACAGGCCCGGGGCGAACACGCGCGGCTGCGGTTGGCGCTGCGCGGTCAGCGTCCGCCCGGCCCGGAGCCGGACCTGCGGGCGTTCCCCGACGAGCCGGCCGAGGCGGCCGCGGTCGCGGCGCGCTGCGCGGAGCTGATCGGCGCCGGCACGCCGGCCCGCGAGATCGCGGTGCTGTTCCGTACGAATGCGCAGTCCGAGGCGTACGAGGCGGCGCTGGCCGAGGCCGGCGTGCCGTACGTGCTGCAGGGCGCGGAACGGTTCTTCGAACGCGCCGAGGTGCGCCAGGCGATGGTGGCGTTGCGTGCGGCTGCGAAGATCACAGTGGACGCTCAGCCGCTCGCCGCGGTGGTCGCGGACGCGCTGGCCGCCGTCGGCTGGCGACCCGATCAGCCGCCCGGCGGCGGGGCAGCCCGCGAGCGCTGGGAAGCGCTGGCCGCGCTGGTGAAGCTGGCTGAGGAGTGCCCTCAGCTGAGCCTTGGTGAGTTCTGCGAGGAGCTCGCCCGGCGCGCGGCCGCCCAGCACGCGCCCACCCTTGAGGGGGTCACGCTGGCGAGCCTGCACTCGGCCAAAGGGTTGGAGTGGGACGCGGTCTTCCTCGTCGGGCTCGTCGACGGCACGCTGCCGGTCACGTACGCGAGGACGCCAGAGGCGCTGGAGGAGGAGCGCCGGCTCCTCTACGTCGGCATCACCCGGGCCCGTGAGTGGCTGTGGCTGTCGTACGCGGCCGCCCGCTCGCCCGGCGGCCGGCAGCGCCGCCCGTGCCGGTTCCTGCCCCGCCTGGATCCCGGCGGCTCGTCGAGCCCGGCCGGCTCGCGGCGCGGCGCGGCGGGTCCGGACGGACGCCGGCGGCGTACCCTCGTCGTCTCCTGCCGGATCTGCGGCGCGACTCTGCTGGCGGGGCCGGAGCGCAAGCTGGGCCGGTGCGCCGGCTGCCCGTCGGACATCGACGAGGAGCTCTTCGAGCGGCTGCGCGAGTGGCGAGCCCGCACCGCCTCGGCGCAGCAGGTCCCGGCGTACGTGGTGTTCACCGATGCGACCCTCACCGCGCTGGCGGAGCGCAAGCCCACCCGGGCGGAGGATCTGCTGGCCATCGCCGGCATCGGGCCGCGCAAGCTCGCGCTGTACGGCGAGGCCGTCATCGCCCTCGTCCACGGCGCGACCGTCGACGATGTCGCGGTGCTGACATCTTCGACACAGGTTCCGTAAATTGTGTTGCCCCCGTCCTCTCGCGGCGCGTAGCCTGCGAAACGCACCTTCTCCGAGGAGCCTGCGGGCTGCTCGCGGGAGGGCGATGTCGGTACGTACGAGGACGGAGGTGACACCGATGAAGCTCTTCTCGAATGAGCGACCGTCGGCGATGCCTGCTGTCCTCCCGCAGGTTGCCGCCTGCTCCGTCCTGCCCACCGCCCACGTAGACCTCGTGGGCCGTACGGCTGCGTGGACGGTCGCGCGTGGTGCGGCCCAGCGGCTTGACAACCGGATGCGGCTCGCTGTGTCCCCGATCGTCGGTGGGTTCGCGGGCAAGGGCATCGATCGCGGTAAGTACGCCGTTGACGGTGTCCGCGGTGTTCCACCTCGAGGTAGGCCGGTCTAGACCAGACCACCGGCTCACCTCGAGGCCGCGGAACCCGCAAACCGGGATCCGCGGCCTTAGTTATTTCCCCACCCCTGGAAATGTCGATCAAGGAAGTGAGGTGACCGGGATCATGAGTCTGGCGTGGGCCCCGCTCGACGTCGTTGTCGAGCAGGGTGCGGACCTGCCGTGCCGGAAGTTCGACCCGGACCTGTGGTTCTCCGAGGCGCCGGCCGAGCTCGAGCTGGCCAAGTCCCTGTGCGGTGGCTGCCCCGTGCGTGTCGAGTGCCTGGCCGGCGCGGTCGAGCGCGCCGAGCCGTGGGGCGTCTGGGGCGGCGAGATCTTCGAGCGGGGTGCCGTCGTGCCGCGCAAGCGGCCGCGGGGTCGGCCCCGCAAGGGGGATGCCGCACGGGATGCCGCGCTGCGCGTCGAGCTCGAAACCCGGCTCGCGACCACCGGTCTGGCGGCCTGACATGGCAGCCGTCCGTACGCCAGCCCGCTGGCTGCGTTCGCAGCCGGTACGGCCCGCCGTCTCCAGCTACCCGAACGCCCCGCTGACCCGACCGAGGAGCACCACGTTGTATCTGATCAATGAAGCCCTGGCGCGGGCTCGAATGCGCCGGCCTCAGACATCCAACTCTGAGGCGCACCGATCCGAGTACCGATCCGCCCGCCGCGTCGCGATGCGGTGCCTGCGTGAGCAGGACCGCTGGCTGAACGGGCGGTAGTTGTCCGGGCTC
>VSCG01000021.1:0-33042 GCA_047459115.1 Micromonosporaceae bacterium | reverse complement strand
CACCGACGCGCTGCTGGTCTCCCAGCCGGACACCGGCGAGCAGGCGCTGGAGATCACCGACATGCTGGTGCGCTCCGGCGCGCTGGACATCATCGTCATCGACTCGGTCGCCGCGCTGGTGCCGCGCGCCGAGATCGAGGGCGAGATGGGCGACAGCCACGTGGGCCTGCAGGCCCGGCTGATGAGCCAGGCGCTGCGCAAGATCACCGGTGCGCTGAACAGCTCCGGCACGACCGCGATCTTCATCAACCAGCTGCGCGAGAAGATCGGCGTCATGTTCGGGTGCATGTCCTACGGGACGCGCGTCACCCTCGCTGACGGCCGGCAGGAGAAGATCGGCAAGATCGTCAACCAGCGGATGGACGTCGAGGTCCTGTCGTACAACCCCGAGACCGATCGCATCGAGCCGCGCCGGATCGTCAACTGGTTCGACAACGGCGACGCGGAGCAGTTCCTCCAGTTCACCGTCGCGAAGTCCGGCGGTAACGGTCGGGCGCAGTTCGCCGCGACCCCCAACCACCTGATCCGTACCCCGGGTGGGTGGCGCGAGGCCGGTGAGCTCATCGCTGGTGACCGCGTCATGCTGACCGAGCCACGACGCCTCAGCGACCAGCAGTGGCAGGTGATCCTCGGTTCGCTGATGGGCGACGGCAACCTCACGCCCAATCGGCAGGGCCGGTCGGGGGCGCGGTTCCGGTTGGGGCACGGCGCGAAGCAGGCCGAGTACCTGCACTGGAAGGTCTCCTTGCTGAGCAACATCGGGCACAGCATCCGCACCAACGCCCGAGGCGCCGTATTCGCCGACTTCACCCCGCTGCCCGAGCTCGACGAGCTGCGCCGCGCGGTGTACCTCTGCGACGGCAGGAAGCACCTCAGCTGGGAGTACCTGAAGTCGCTGACGCCGCTCGCGCTGGCGATCTGGTACATGGACGACGGCAGCTTCGTCGTGCGCTCCAAGGGCCTGCAGGAGCGCACCAGGGGCGGCACCGGCCGCATCGACATCTGCGTCGAGGCGATGAGCGAGGGATCGCGCGAGCGGCTGGTCGAGTACCTGCGCGACACGTACGACCTGGACGTCACGCTGATCCGGCGGGGCCGGCAGCAGAAGACCTTCGTACAGTTCAGCACCGCGGCCACGACCAAGTTCCAGGAGATCATCGCGCCGTATGTGCCCGCCGCGATGGAGCACAAGCTGCTGCCCCGGTTCCGGGGACAATGCACGGTCGAGCCGCAGTTCGTGGATCCGGAGCTGCGGCCGGTGCCGGCACGGATCCTCGACGTCCGGGTGAAACCGAAGACCCGGTCGATGAGGAAGTTCGACATCGAGGTCGAGGGCAACCACAACTACTTCGTCGACGGGGTGATGGTGCACAACAGCCCCGAGACGACGACGGGTGGCCGGGCGCTGAAGTTCTACGCCTCGGTCCGCCTCGACGTCCGGCGCATCGAGAGCCTCAAGGACGGCACGGAAGTGGTGGGCAACCGGACCCGCGTGAAGGTCGTGAAGAACAAGCTCGGAGCGCCCTTCAAGCAGGCCGAGTTCGACATCATGTACGGCAGGGGCATCTCGCGCGAGGGGTCGCTCATCGACGTCGGCGTCGAGCAGGGCATCATCCGCAAGTCGGGGGCCTGGTACACCTACGACGGCGACCAGCTCGGGCAGGGCAAGGAGAACGCCCGCAACTTCCTCAGGGAGAACCCGGACGTGGCCGCCGAGATCGAGAAGAAGATCCTGGAGAAGCTCGGCGTCGGCGTGCACGCCGCCGACGCGGCCGGCGGGCCACAGCTGCCGCCGGTCGACTTCTGACCCGCACGGCCAGCCGATGGCCGGACGACGCCGTGGCGCCCGCTCGGGGCGGGGCTGGGACGCCCCCCCGCCCCGAGCGCCACGCGCCGACGCGCCCAGCCGCCGAGGGAGCCGAGCCGGCGCCCGGTCGTCGGATCCCGCCTCGGTGTCCGACCCGCAGGCGGACTCAAACGTCACGCCAGCGCGCGAGCGTGACCCGGGCGAGGTCGCCCGCGAGATCTGCCTGCGCCTGCTCGCGGTACGCCCGCGCACCCGGGCTGAGCTCGCCACCGCGCTGTACCGGCGCGGCATCCCCGAGGACACCGTGACCGAGGTGCTCGACCGGTACGGCGAAGTCGGCCTCATCGACGACGCGGCGTTCGCCCGCGCCTGGGTCACCAGCCGCCACCACGGCAAAGGGCTGGCGCGCCGCGCGCTCGCCGGCGAGCTGCGCCGCAAGGGCGTCGACCCGGACACCGTGCGGGAGGCGATCGGCGAACTGGACGGCGAAACCGAAGTCGCGACCGCCCGCGGGCTGGTGGACCGCAGGCTGCGCACGATGCCCGCGGGCGGCGACCCGGAGGCGGTGCTGCGCCGCCTGGTGGGCATGCTGGCCCGCAAGGGGTATCCGCCGGGTGTGGCGTTTCGGGTGGTGAAGGACGCGCTGGCCGAGCACGGTGGGCACGCGGCCGAGTACGCCGAGGAGATCGATCCGGACGCCCTGGCCGACGCGGCGCTCGACCCTGACGGCGCGGACCGGTAGCGTGCTCATCACGCGGCGGCCGCGCCCGCCGCGACCCGACATCTCGTCGAGACATCGACGCAACGTCGTACCCACGGAGCCCGACCGGACCCAGCGGATGGTAGCCATGTTGAAGGCGTGCCTGAACGGGGGTGTGACCCGCCAACAGCACGCGCGGGTGCCGGTCACGCCCGCAGACCTGGCCGAGGACGCACGGCGCTGCCGGGAGGCGGGGGCGGCCGCCGTGCACGTGCACCCACGGGACGCGGACGGCCGGGAGAGTCTGGCCCCGGCGGACGTGGCCGCGGCGGTCGAGGCCATCCGGGAGGCCTGCCCGGGGCTGCCCGTCGGGGTGACCACCGGCGCCTGGATCCTGCCCGATGCGGCGGCACGTGTGAAGGCCATCGCGGCGTGGCGCGTGCTGCCCGACTACGCCTCGGTCAACGTGCACGAGGAGGACGCCCTCGAGGTGGCCCGCGCCGTGCACGACCGGGGGATCGGCGTCGAGGCGGGCGTGTGGTCGCCGGCGGCGCTGGTCGAGTACCTGCACTGGCCGGTGCCGTGTGTGCGGGTGCTGATCGAGTGCATGGCGCCGGATCCGGCGCTGGCCCTCGCGGACGCCGCCCGCATGCTGGCGCTGCTGCCGTCCGGGTCGCCGCCGGTCCTCCTGCACGCCGAGGGCCCGGCCGTGTGGCCGGTGCTGCGCCAAGCTGTCGCTCGGGGATTGGACACGCGGATCGGCCTGGAGGACACGTTGTCCATGCCCGACGGTTCGCCCGCGGGCGACAACCCGGCGCTGGTGGCCGCCGCCGTCGCGGCCGGTGCCCGGTGACGAGAACACGCAGGTCAACGCGGGTCGGTCGGGCGCGGCGCAGGATATGCGCCCGTGCTGTGGGATCATGAGTCCTTGACCGAACGGCCATGGCCACCTAGCCTCGGCGGTACCAGGAAGAGAACGTCCGACCATCGCGGGATAACCGCAGTACATAGATCGCGTAACAGTACGGCATCATTTAGCGGCTCCCTCGGCCGCGCCTCGCCGGCCCACTGGCCGTGCGGACGTCGGTGACAGGTCGAGCTACCGGCGGGTAGCCCATTGGCGAGTTGACCCGTCGGCGTTGCCGGCGCCGTCGCCGGAGCCAGTGACGCGGCTGGCGGCGACCGCCACCGCGGACGGTCGGACGTCCTCTCGACAGGAGGGAGGCGGCCGTGGACGGGCTCGAATGGATTCTCGTCTGTCTGGTCGTTCTCCTGGTCGTCGCCCTGCTGGCCGTGACCGTTGTCGGTGTCCGGGTGCTACGCCGGCTCACACCCGGTGTGCTCCCGTTCCCATCAGGCAGCGAGGGGGAGCAGCAGGCCGACGAGGACCCTGCGTTCCTGGCCGAGAAGGAGCGACAGGAGCGTTCGCTCGCCGCCCTGCGCAGCGCCGCCGAGGAGGCCGCGGCGGCCGTGGACGAGGCCCGTGCGGCGGCGGCAGCAGCGCGCACCGAGGCCGCCGCGGCCAAGGCCGAGGCGAGCGCGGCCCGCGCGGAGGCGCAGCGGGTGCTCGACAGCACCCGCGCGGAGGCGGAAGCCATCCTGGAGCGCGCCCACAAGCAGGCCACGGCGGACGCCGAGCAGGCGCGGGCAGCGGCGCGCCGCAGCGCCGAACGGGAGGTCGCCGCGCTGACGGCCGCGGCCCGGGAGCAGGCGGCCGACGCGGAGCGCCGGCAGCAGCGGCTGGACGAGCGCGAACGGCTGCTCGCTGAGGAGGCCGAGCGGATCGCCGAGCGGAGCCGGCGCCTCACGGCGGCCGAGAGCGAACTGATCGAGCGCGAGTCCGCGCTGGACAGGCGTGAGGCCACCGTCGCCGAGGCGGAGGAGGAGCGGCGCCGCGAGTTGGAGCGGATCGCCGGGCTCACTGCGGAGGCAGCGAAGGCCGAGCTGATCGAGATGATCGAGGCGCAGGCCAAGCGCGAGGCGGTGCTGCTCGCGCGCGACATCGAGGCCGAGGCGAGACAGACCGCCGACCAGCGGGCCCGGCACATCATCGCCGACGCGATCCAGCGAGTGGCCAGCGAGCAGACCGCCGAGAGTGTGGTCAGCGTGCTGCACCTGCCGTCGGACGAGATGAAGGGCCGGATCATCGGCAGGGAAGGCCGCAACATCCGGGCGTTCGAGTCCGTCACCGGAGTCAACCTGATCATCGACGACACGCCCGAGGCGGTCCTGCTCAGCTGCTTCGATCCGGTACGCCGCGAGATCGGCAGACTGACCCTCGAGAAGCTGGTCCTGGACGGGCGCATCCACCCGCACCGCATCGAGGAGGTCTTCGAGGTCGCGCGGCACGAGGTGGAGCGACTGTGCCAGCGGGCGGCCGAGGACGCGCTCGTCGAGGTGGGTATCACCGAGATCCACCCGGAGCTGGTCACCCTGCTCGGCCGGCTGCGTTACCGGACCAGCTACGGGCAGAACGTCCTCAAGCACCTGGTGGAGACCGCGCACATCGCCGGCGTGATGGCGTCGGAGCTGGGGCTGGATCCGGCGCCGGTGAAGCGGTCCGCGTTCCTGCACGACATCGGCAAGGCGCTCACCCACGAGGTGGAGGGCAGCCACGCGATGATCGGCGCCGACCTCGCGCGCAAGTACGGCGAGTCGGAGGAGGTGGTGCACGCGATCGAGGCGCACCACAACGAGGTGGCGCCGCAGACGATCGAAGCGGTGCTGACCCAGGCGGCCGACGCCTGTTCCGGTGGCCGTCCGGGGGCGCGGCGGGAGAGCCTGGAGGCGTACGTGCGGCGCCTGGAGCGGATCGAGCAGATCGCTGGCGGGAAGCCGGGCGTGGAGAAGGTCTTCGCGATGCAGGCCGGCCGGGAGATCCGGGTGATGGTGCGACCGGACGACGTCGACGACATCGGAGCGGCGGTGCTCGCCCGCGACGTGGCCAAGCAGATCGAGGAGGAGCTGACCTACCCGGGCCAGATCCGGGTGACGGTCGTGCGCGAGTCCCGGGTGACGGAGATCGCCCGCTGAGCGGACCGGCCGCATTGCGCATGATCCGCGCGGTGCGCGTGGCGGGCGTGGGGATGCGGCGGGCGGTCAGCGGGGTGTTTGCCCGGCGCGGCTGAGGGGTAGCGGGGGTCAACGTCGCTGACTCCGGGGGGCGAGGATGGCGGATGCCGTTACCGTGATCAAGGACGATCACCGGCTGATAGAGGGAATCTTCGATCAGATCAGGTCCGGGCAGGGTGACCGGATCGCGCTGTTGAACGAGGTAGGAGTACGTCTGGAGGCGCACAGCCGCGCCGAGGAGGACCACGTCTACCCGGCCATCATCCGCAGTGATCCGGATGAGTCCAAAGAGGTCTACCACGGCTACGAGGAGCACCACGAGGCCGTCGCCATGCTCTACGCGCTCAAGCAGATGGAGCCGACCGACCCGGAGTTCGAGACCAAGCTCAACGAGTTCATCGACGCCGTACTGCATCACGTGCAGGAAGAGGAGTCGGAGATCCTGCCGGCGTTGGCCGAGTCGGTCGCGCCGACGCGGCTGCGGGAGCTGGGTGTCGAGTTCGAGCGCCGCCGCAAGCTGGAGCTCGCCGCACGCGGGATCAACGTGGAGGAGGTGTTCACCGGGGAGCTGCGTGCCGAAGCGCTGGCGGCGCAGATCCCCGACCGCCCTCGGATGACGCTCGACGAGCTGTACGAGTCGGTCCGGGGGTCGGAGCGCTAGTGTGAGGCCCCGCCGCTGGTGCCGGCCGCTGCTTGCGCGGTGATCGCCGCGGGCGGCAGCGGCTGGGTGGGCGGCGGAGCGAGAGTGCCCGTCTTGCGGGCGCGGGAGAGTCGCCGCTGCACGTACTCGGCGAGCTTCGACAGCAGGTAGTTCGCGGTGATGTAGATGACGCCGACCACGAAGTACAGCTGGATCGTGTTGGGGGTCTCCAGCACCGGGATCACCTGCCGGGCCACCCGCATGATCTCCTCGTAGCCGATGATGAAGCCCAACGACGTGTCCTTGAGCACCACGACCAGTTGGCTGATCAGCGCCGGCAGCATGACGCGGAACCCCTGCGGCAGCAGCACCATCCGGGTGGTCTGGAACGAGGTCAGGCCGATCGCCTGTGCCGCCTCGACCTGGCCGCCGGGCAGCCCTTCCATGCCGGAGCGCAGGATCTCGCCGATGACCACCATGTTGTAGATGGTCAGACCGATGACGAGGTACCAGAGCAGGCTCAGCTCGATGCCGAGGTCCGGCAGGATCACCCACACGAAGAAGATCGTGATGACCACCGGCAGACCGCGGAACACTTCGAGGCAGAAGCGGGTGACCACGGTGATCAGCCAGCTCAGCGCCCGCAGGGCGA
Organism: Micromonosporaceae bacterium; assembly: GCA_047459115.1. Lineage (GTDB taxonomy): Bacteria > Actinomycetota > Actinomycetes > Mycobacteriales > Micromonosporaceae > VSCG01. The sequence goes on along the minus strand of VSCG01000021.1, from coordinate 26,171 downwards.
GGGCCACCGCGGTCGGCATGTCGGCGAACCGGCGCCGCTGCAAAGCGCGCAGCTGCACCCGCAGCACCGCCAGGGCGGTGCCGAGCACGAGCGAGGAGACGATCGCGAGCGCGGCCGCGGTCAGCGTGGCTCGGAAGCCCTTGCCGAGACGCTTCCATAGCGGGGCGAACTCGGGATCGTCGGGGTCGATCAGCGGACCCCACTTGTCCATGGTGAACTCGCCCCGCTCAGCGAGCGGCTGGTAGATGAAGAAGTAGACGCCGGCCGCGATCAGCACCGCGATGACGACGCTGGCGATCACGGTGAGCCGCCGGGTGCGCGGGCCGGGGGCGTCGTAGAGGACCGAGGAGTTCTGGCTCACCGCGCCACCGCCCGCCGCTTCTCCAGCCGGTCGAGCAGCAGCCCGAGCGGCATGGTCATCACCAGGAAGCCGACCGAGATGCCGATGAACACGGGAATCACTGCTTCCCCTTCCCCGGTCACCAGATCCTGCCCGGAGTTCGACAGGTCGCCGACCACGCCGATGAAGCCGGCCAGCGCCGAGTTCTTGATCATGGCAATGAGCACGCTGCCGAGCGGCACCACCGCCGCCTTCCAGGACTGCGGCAGCACCACGTAGCGCAGGTTCTGCCCGAACGTCAACCCCAGCGACCGGCCCGCCTCGGCCTGCCCGGGCGGCACCGCGTTCACCCCGCTGCGGATCGCCTCGCAGACGAACGCCGCGGTGTAGACCGACAGCGCGATCACCGCGAACCGGAAGTAGGGCAGATCAAAGCCGAGCCGGGTGAAGACGCGGTTGAGCCCGGGGATGTTGAGAAAGTCGGCGTTGGAGCCGAGCGCCGGCAGGCCGAACGCCGCGAAGAACCAGACCACCGTCAGCGGCGCGTTGCGGATGACGGTCACGTACGCCGTGCCGACCCAGCGCAGCGGGGGCAGCGGCGAGATGCGCAGCACCGCGACGAGCGTGCCGAGCAGCAGCGCACCCGCACCCGACAGGATGCAGAGCTGGAGGGTGAGCCAGAACCCGCTGGCGAAGACGTCGAAACGGTCGATCAGCAGGCTCACCGGTTGATCACCACCAACCTTGTCACCTGGTCACCCTCCAGCTCCTCACGTGTCAGTCAGTTGGACCGAATTAGGGGTATCGGTTCCAGAGGTATTAGGGGTATCGAATCCGAAGGTTCAGTACCGGTCGATCGCCGGCGGCTCGGGCAGGACCGGGTCGAACTTGCCGGCGGTGTCCTTCCAGGCCTTCTCGTACCGGCCGTCCTCGAAGATCTTCTCCAGGACGTCGTTGATGAACTCGCGGAACTTGTCGTCGCCCTTCTTCAGGCCGATGCCGTACGGCTCGTCGGTGAACTTCTCGCCGGCCAGCTTGAACTTGCCCTCGCTGCGCGCCACGTAGCCGAGGAGGATGACGTTGTCCGTGGTGACCGCGTCCACCTGGCCGCCGGCCAGCGCGTCCACGCACTCCTGGTAGCCGCCGAAGAGCACGAGCTGCTGGGCTTCGTCCGCCAGGTACTGCTTGATGTTGCCGGCGGGCGTGGAGTTGCTCACCGAGCAGACCTTCTTGGTGCCGTCCTTGAAGGACTCCGGTCCGGTGATCGAGTCGTCGTCGGCGCGCACCATGATGTGCTGCCCGGCGACGTAGTACGGGCCGGCGAAGTCGATGCGCTCCTTGCGCTTGTCGTTGATGGTGTAGGTGGCCACCACGATGTCGACCTTGCCGTCCTCGATGACCTGCTCGCGGACCTGCGACTGGGCCTCCACCCACTCGATCTTGTCCTCAGGGATGCCGAGCTCCGCCGCGATGATCTTGCCGATCTCCACGTCGAACCCGGCCGGCTTCTCATCCAGGCCCTTGAGGCCGAAGCCCGGCTGGTCGAACTTGGTGCCGATGGTGATCTTCTGGGCCTTGTTCAGGCGTTCCATCGTCGTGCCGGCCTCGAAGGTCTTGTCCGGCGCGGCCCCGCTGTCGCCGTTGCTGTCGTCGCTGCCGCCACAGGCGGCGGCGCTGACGGCCATCGCCGTCATCGCGGCCAGCGCCACGAGACGCTTGATACGCATCGCCTCTCCTTTTCTCGGTGCGTCAGGTTCTCAGTGCGTCAAGATCTTGGACAGGAAGTCTCTGGCCCGGTCGCTACGCGGATTGGCGAAGAACTCGTCGGGGGTCGCCTCCTCGACGATCTGGCCGTCCGCCATGAACACCACGCGGTTGGCCGCGTGCCGGGCGAAGCCCATCTCGTGGGTGACCACGATCATGGTCATGCCGTCCTTGGCGAGTGTGGTCATCACGTCCAGCACCTCGCCGACCATCTCCGGGTCCAGCGCGCTCGTCGGCTCGTCGAACAGCATCGCCTTGGGCTGCATCGCCAGCGCCCGGGCGATCGCCGCGCGCTGCTGCTGCCCGCCGGACAGCTGCGCCGGGTACTTGCTCGCCTGGTTGGCGATGCCGACCCGCTCCAGCAGCGCCATCGCCCGCTCGCGGGCGACGGACGGCTTCTCCTTGCGTACCTTGATCGGGCCCAGCGTCACGTTCTCCAGGATCGTCTTGTGTGCGAAGAGGTTGAACGACTGGAACACCATGCCGACCTCGCTGCGCAGCTTCGCCAGCGCCCGGCCCTCCTCCGGCAGCCGGCGTCCGTCGAACCAGACCGTGCCGGAGTTGATCGGCTCCAGTCGGTTGATGACCCGGCACAGCGTCGACTTGCCCGAGCCGGACGGGCCGACCACGACCACGACCTCGCCACGGTCGACGCTCAGGTTCACGTCCTGGAGCACGTGCAGCGGACCGAACCACTTGTTGACGCGGTCCAGCACAATGAGGTGGTCGCCTGGTGCCACAGTCTCCCCGTTCATCCGTTATCGCCTCGATCACGGGTCGCATTGCCTGTAGTGGCCGCAACTTTAGCCGTCCGCTGGTGCAGTACAGGAGCCGCAGCGGTCACGGGGAGGTAACGGACTCAGCCGCGGCGCGACGGCCGCACGACCAGCCGGTCGAGCAGTTGCCTGGTCGCCTCGGCCACGGCCGCCACGGCCGCGTCGAACGCCTCGGCGTTGTGCGGGGCCGGCGTGCGGAATCCGGAGACCTTGCGCACGTACTGCAGCGCCGCCGCCTCGATGTCCTCGGGTGTCACGTCGACGGCGTAGGGCTCGCGCAGGGTGCGGATACTTCGGCACACGGTGATCTCCTCCTCGCGCTTCCTGGGAAGACGCACTGTAGTCGATCTCTACGACAGCACGGCCGGGCAGCAGCCGGGGTGGCGTGTGGAGCGGGGCCGGGTGGGGCAGGCGCGTACGCTGGATGGCGCGATGACCACGGAGACCAGCACCCCAGCACCGACCGGCGGGCGCACCTACGAGGTACGCACGTACGGCTGCCAGATGAACACCCATGACTCGGAGCGCATCTCCGGCCTGCTGGAGAGCGCCGGATACGTCCGGGCGAACCCGGACGAGGTGGCCGACGTGGTGGTGTTCAACACCTGCGCGGTACGGGAGAACGCCGACAACCGGCTGTACGGCAACCTCGGGCACCTGCGCCCGGTCAAGCAGGCCCGCCCGGGCATGCAGATCGCGGTCGGCGGCTGCCTGGCCCAGAAGGACCGCGGCGAGATCGTCAAGCGGGCGCCCTGGGTGGACGTGGTCTTCGGCACCCACAACATCAACTCGTTGCCGGTGCTGCTCGAGCGGGCCCGGCACAACCGGGAGGCCCAGGTCGAGCTGCTGGAGTCCCTGGAGGTCTTCCCCTCGACGCTGCCGGCCCGCCGCGAGTCGACGTACTCCGGCTGGGTCTCCATCTCGGTCGGCTGCAACAACACCTGCACCTTCTGCATCGTGCCGGCGCTGCGCGGACGCGAGAAGGACCGCCGCCCGGGCGACGTGCTCGCCGAGGTGCGGGCGCTGGTCGCCGAGGGCGTGCTGGAGGTGACGCTGCTCGGCCAGAACGTCAACTCCTACGGTGTGGAGTTCGGCGACCGGTACGCCTTCGGCAAGCTGCTGCGCGCCTGCGGCGGGATCGACGGGCTGGAGCGGGTGCGCTTCACCAGCCCGCACCCGAGGGACTTCACCGACGACGTGATCGCCGCGATGGCGGAGACGCCGAACGTGTGCCACCAGCTGCACATGCCGCTGCAGTCCGGGTCGGACACCGTGCTGCGGGCGATGCGCCGCTCGTACCGGGCCGAGCGATACCTGAAGATCATCGAGAAGGTCCGGGCCGCCATGCCGGATGCGGCGATCACCACCGACATCATCGTCGGGTTCCCGGGCGAGACCGAGGCCGACTTCCAGGCCACCCTCGACGTGGTGCGCGAGGCGCGGTTCGCTGGCGCCTTCACCTTCCAGTACTCCAAGCGCCCCGGCACCCCGGCCGCGGAGATGGACGGCCAGGTGCCCAAGGAGGTCGTGCAGGAGCGGTACGACCGGCTGGTGGCCACGGTCGAGGAGATCGCCTGGGCGGAGAACCGCAAGCTCGTCGGGTCCACGGTGGAGGTGCTGGTCGCGGTGGGCGAGGGGCGAAAGGACGCCGCCACCGGCCGGATGTCGGGCCGGGCCCGCGACGGGCGGCTCGTCCACTTCACCGGCAACCCGGAGATCCGGCCGGGCGACATCGTGCACACCACCGTGACGTACGCCGCGCCGCACCACCTCAACGCCGATGGCCCGGTCCTGCATCACCGCCGGACCCGGGCCGGCGACCTGCACGAGGCACCCCGCGCCCGTGGCGTACTGCTCGGCATGCCGAAGGTCGGCGCCCCCTCCTGATCACGACCCCCCTTCCTCGGTTGATCATGAGGTTGGCAGCGCGTTCGTCGGCGTGTCGCGCCGCAGACCTCATGATCAACAGGGGTGGGTGGGTCGAGGTCAGGCGGACTGCTCGGCCAGCGCCAGGAACTGCCGCTTGGCCCGCAGCGCCTCCTCGGCCTCGCGGATGCGCTTGGCGTCGCCCGCGGCCCGGGCGCGAGCCAGCCGCTGCTCGGCCTCGGCCACCTGCTCGCGCATCTGCATGAGCAGCGGATTGGCCGACGGCTCCGTACGCCGCCAGGCGGTGTCCATGGCCGCCCTGACCTTCTCCTCCACCGCGCGCAGCCGCCGGTCCAGCGCGGCGCTCGCCTCCCGCGGCACCCGGCCGGTTTCGTGCCACTGCGCCTGGATCTCGCGCAACCTCGCCTGCGCGGCCCGCGGGTCGGCGTCGACGTCCAGCGCCTCGGCGGCCGCCACCAGCTCCTCGCGCCGCTGCAGGTTCGCCCGCAGCTCCGCGTCACGAGCCGAGTACACCTCGCTGCGGCGGGTGAAGAAGCGGTCCTGGGCAGCCCGGAACCTCTCCCACAGCCGCTGCTCGGCCTCCTTGGCCGCCCGCGGGGCCGCCTTCCACTCCGACATCAGCTCCTTGAGCCGGTTGGCCGTCGTCACCCAGTCCGTCGAATCGGCCAGCGCCTCGGCCTCCGCCAGCAGCTCCTCCTTGCGCGCCTGCGCCTGCTTGCGCTGCGCGTCGAGCGAGGCGAAGTGCGCCCCGCGTCGACGGGCGAACGCGTCACGCGCGGCCGCGTACCGCTTCCAGAGCTCCCCGTCGGACTTCTTGTCGATCCCGCGGATCGTCTTCCACTCCTCGAGGATCTCCTTGAGCCGGTCGCCGGCGCTCTTCCAGCTGGTCGACTCGGCGGCGATCCGTTCGGCCTCCTCGACCAGGGCCGTCTTGCGGGCCAGCGCCTCGGCGCGCGCCGCCTCCCGGGCGGCCCGCGCGGCGCTCGCCTTCTCCTCGGCCACCGCGGCGAGCTTGTCCAGCCGCGCGGCGAGGCCGTCGAAATCGCCCACCGCGTGCGCCTGATCGAGCGAGTCCCGCAGCCTGCGGATGCTGCCAAGCGCCTGGGTCGCATCCGCGGCACCGCGGTGCAGGCGAGACTCGATAAGATCGACCTCGGTCACCAGATCGGCGAACCGGCGGGCGAAATGGGCCAGACCCTCCTCGGGCGTGCCGGCGTGCCAGGACCCGACCGCCCGCTCGCCGGCGGCCGTCTTGACGTACACGGTGCCGTCCGGGTCGACCCGGCCGAAGGCCGTCCAGTCGCTCATGTGTCCATCCTCATCGTCCCGGCGGTGCCGGCCCCCGTCCCGACGACCGCCGCCGCTGCGCAGCTAGTTGTCTGGGGGCATTCTCACAGGTGGTACCCGGTCCCCGTCGAGCGCCTACAGCCGACCGTGACCATATGGTGTCCTGACGGGGCCCGCCAGCCCGGTTTGGCTACCGTTGAGCCGTGCCGTTGGTCGCCGCCGCCGTCTGTCCCCACCCCCCGGTGATCGTCCCGCAGCTCGCCGCCGGCGCCGCCGCCGAACTGGACGATCTTCGAGCCGCGTGCGCCGAGGCCATCGCCCGGCTGCGTGCCGCCGGGGCGGACGCGCTCGTCGTGGTCGGTGGCGCCACCGACACCCGGCCGATCGCGCCGCCGTTCCGGGCGTCGTTCGCGCCGTGGGGCCTCGCCCTGGAGCTCGGGCGGGCGGGGGAGACGCCGGAGGGGGAGCTGCTGCCGCTCAGCCTGGCCGTCGGCTGGTGGCTGCTCAACCGCTCAGCCCCCGGTGCAGACTCCGGTACCGCTGCCGCCTTCCAGGCCCCGGTGCTGCAGACCGTCTCGGCGGACGCGCCGGCCGCCGAGTGCCGGGCCCTCGGCGAGCGCCTCGCCGGCACCGCCGAGCGGGTCGCGCTGCTGGTGATGGGCGACGGGTCGGCCGAGCGGCGCGAGACTCCGACGGGCCACGAGGACCCGCGCGCCCGGCCGTACGACTCGGCGGTCGCGAAGGCGCTCGCGGCGGCGGACGCCGAGGCCCTGCTCGCGCTGGATCCGGCGCTGTCGACAGAACTGCGCGCCGCCGGCCGGGCCGCCTGGCAGGTGCTGGCCGGCGCCGCGCTCGCCAGCGGCCCATCCTGGCGGGGAGAGCTGCTCTACGACGCCGCTCCGTACGGGGTGACGTACTTCGTCGCGTCGTGGCGGCCGGCATGAGGACCAGGAGCGCTGTCTACTGCGGTCACCGCGCTGCGGCCGTGGTGCGCACTCCTGGCCTAGAAAGGCGATCATGAGCGGGCGCCCCAGGGTCGTCGCCGTCGTCGGCCCCACCGCCGCCGGCAAGTCCGCGCTGAGCCTCGCGCTGGCCCACGGGCTGGACGGCGAGGTGGTCAACGCCGACTCGATGCAGCTCTACCGGGGGATGGACATCGGCACCGCCAAGCTCACGCCCGCCGAGCGTGCCGGCGTGCCCCATCACGTGCTGGACATCTGGGATGTCACCGAGCCCGCGAGCGTCGCCGAGTACCAGCGCCTGGCCCGGGCGGCGATCGAGGACATCGCGGCCCGTGGCCGCACGCCGCTGCTCGTCGGCGGCTCCGGCCTGTACGTGCGGGCGGCGCTGGAGGAGTTCGAGTTCCCCGGCACGGATCCGGACCTGCGCGCCCGCCTGGAGGAGGAGCTCGCCGCAGTCGGGCCCGCGCCCCTGTACGAGCGGCTGCGCGCGGCCGACCCGGCGGCGGCACGGCGCATCCTGCCGAGCAACGGCCGGCGGATCGTGCGGGCGCTGGAGGTGATCGCGCTGACCGGTCGCCCGTTCCCCGCCGAATTGCCCGAACCGCGGCCCTACTACGACGCGGTGTACCTCGGCGTGGACCTCGACACCGCGGCGCTGGACGACCGGATCGCCCGGCGGGTCGACGCCATGTGGGCGGCCGGCCTGGTCGACGAGGTCCGCGGGCTCGAGGCGGCGGGCCTGCGCCGCGGACGCACCGCCAGCCGGGCGTTGGGCTACCAGCAGGTGCTGCGGTTCCTGGCCGGCGAGTGGACCGAGGCGCAGGCCCGCGACGAGACCGTACGGGCCACGCGTCGTTTCGTGCGCCGGCAGCGGTCGTGGTTCCGGCGCGCCCCGCGGATCCGCTGGCTGGACGCGGCCCGCCCGGACCTGGCCCGGGCAGCGCTGGCGGCCGCGCGGTGACCGGGCGACGCGGTGACGGACAAGCAGTGACGGGGCGATGCGGTGACGGGCGCCGCGATGATCGGAGACGGGATGATGGAGACATGCGCTTCGCCAAGGGCCACGGCACCGGCAACGACTTCGTGATCCTGCCGGATCCCGACGACCGCCGGCCGCTGACGGCCGAGTTCGTCGCGGCCCTGTGCGACCGGCGTCACGGCATCGGCGGCGACGGTGTGCTGCGGGTGGTCCGCCGCGACGGCGGATGGTTCATGGACTACTGGAACGCCGACGGATCGCTGGCCGAGATGTGCGGCAACGGTGCCCGGGTCTACGCCCGCTATCTGGTGGCGGCCGGGCTCGCCGAGCCGGGCCGCATCCCGATCCAGACCAGGGCCGGCACGGTGGCCGCCGTGGTGACCGACGACGCCGTCTCGGTGCGCATGCCCGTGCGACCCAGGCTGTACGGCGAGAGCCGGGCGGTCCTGCCCGCCGGCACCTTCCCGGGCACCACGGTCGACTGCGGCAACCCGCACCTCGTCTGCCCGGTCGGCGGCGAGGCGGCCCTGGACGGCCTCGACCTCGACCGGCCCCCCGGCGTGGATCCCGCGGTGTTCCCGCAGGGCGCGAACGTGGAGTTCGTCGCCCCGGTGGCCGACGGGCACGTACGGATGCGGGTGCACGAGCGCGGCGTCGGGGAGACCCTGTCGTGCGGGACCGGGGCATGCGCGGTCGCCGCGGTGGCGCTGCGGGACGCGGGCCGCTCGACCGGCGCGGTCACCGTGGACGTGCCGGGCGGGCGCCTGACCGTCACCATCGACGAGGACACCTGTTGGCTGACCGGTCCGGCGGTGATCGTGGCCACCGGACGGCTGGACCTCGGCGGCATGACGGACGCCGGCGGCGCGTCCGGTTAACGCCGCGAGGCGTCTGCGCCGGTCGCGCCCGGCTGGCCGCCCCCGTCGGCGGCGCCCTTGGCCGCAGCGCGCACGGCGGCCGCCACCGCCGGGGCCACCCGCGCGTCGAACACGCTCGGCACGATCACGCTCGGGTTGAGCCGCTCCTCGCCCACCACGTCGGCGATGGCCCGCGCCGCGGCGACCGCCATGTCGTCGGTGAAGGCCTCCGCGTGCGCGTCGAGCATCCCGCGGAACACGCCGGGGAACGCGAGCACATTGTTGATCTGGTTGGGCTGGTCGGACCGGCCGGTGGCCACCACGGCGGCGTGCCGGCGCGCTTCGCGCGGGTCGATCTCCGGATCCGGGTTGGCCAGCGCGAAGACGATCGGGTCGGGGGCCATGGCCGCGATGTCGTCGCCGGTGAGCAGGTTCGGCGCGCTGACGCCGATGAACACGTCGGCCCCGCGCAGCGCACCGGGCAGGTCCCCGGTGTAGCCGTCCCGGTTGGTGTGCTCGGCCAGCCACTGCCACGCCGGGCTGAGCCCGGTCATCTTCGGATGCAGGGCGCCGTTGCGGTCGCAGGCGATGACGTCCCCGACGCCGTTGTGCAGCAGCAGCTTGATGATCGCGGTACCGGCCGCGCCGGCCCCGGAGACGACCACCCGCACCTGCGACAGCTCCTTGCCCACCACCCGCAGCGCGTTGGTCAGCGCGGCGAGCACGCAGATCGCCGTACCGTGCTGGTCGTCGTGGAACACCGGGACGTCCAGCGATTCGCGCAGCCGCTCCTCGATCTCGAAGCAGCGTGGCGCCGCGATGTCCTCGAGGTTGATGCCGCCGTACGCCGGCGCGATGGCCTGCACGATCCGCACGATCTCGTCGGTGTCCTGCGTGTCGAGCACGACCGGCCAGGCGTCCACGTCCCCGAACCGCTTGAACAGGGCCGCCTTGCCCTCCATCACCGGCAGCGCGGCGGCCGGGCCGAGGTTGCCGAGGCCGAGCACGGCCGAGCCGTCGGTCACCACCGCCACGGTGTTGCGCTTGATGGTCAGCCGCCGGGCGTCGGCCGGGTTCTGCGCGATCGCCAGGCACACCCGCGCGACTCCCGGGGTGTACGCGCGGGACAGCTCATCGCGGTTGCGCAGCGCCACCTTCGGCGTCACCTCGATCTTGCCGCCGAGGTGGAGCAGGAACGTGCGGTCGGAAACTTTGCGCACCTGCACCCCGTCGAGCTGGTCGAGAGTCTGCACGACCTGGTCGGCGTGGGCGGAGTCGGCGGTGTCACAGGTGAGGTCCGCGATGATCCGCACCGGGTCGGAGTCGACCACGTCGAGGGCGGTGACGATCGCTCCGGCATCGCCGACGGCGGTGGTGAGCCGCCCGATGGCGGACGGATCCGGGGTGACACTGACCCGCACTGTGATCGAGTAACCGGCGCTGGGCAGGCGCGTGATGGACAAGGATTCCTCCCGAGGATGCGGGGCGATCTTCTCCCCTTATGACCATTGTCCGTCGCCCGGCCGGCGGCACGAATGCGGGTGCGGGCCGGGCGGGCGCATGTCACCATTGATCGGACCGTCACCTCGGTCACAACGTCACTGATCGGTCACGACGCCATTGATCGGTCAGGGCGTCATTGATCGCGAGGGCCGCACGTACCCGAGACCCCGTCGACAGCCAGGCGGCATAGGAGATCAATTTGCGCAATCCCACGAGCCTCACCAGAGAGTTCGACGAGGCGGGCCCAGACCGGTCCGGGTCGCTTTACGCGGATTCGGCGCTGCCCGGGGATGCACCGCTCTCCGAGGACTCAGCGCTGCCCGAGGACTCGGCCGGTGCGCTGGACCTGGCGGACCGGCACGCGCTGCGGCGGGTTGCCGGACCGTCCACCGAACTCACCGACATCACCGAGGTCGAGTACCGGCAGCTGCGGCTGGAGCGGGTGGTCCTCGTCGGGGTCTGGACCGAGGGCACGGTCGTCGACGCCGAGAACTCGCTGACGGAGCTCGCCGCGCTCGCGGAGACGGCCGGGTCGCTGGTGCTGGAAGGGCTGATCCAGCGGCGCAGCCGCCCGGACCCGTCGACGTACATCGGGCGGGGCAAGGTCGACGAGCTGCGCGGTGTGGTGCTCGCCACAGGCGCCGACACCGTGATCTGCGACGGGGAGCTGTCCCCGAGCCAGTTGCGCACGCTGGAGCAGGCGCTCAAGGTCAAGGTCATCGACCGTACCGCGCTGATCCTGGACATCTTCGCCCAGCACGCCAAGAGCCGGGAGGGCAAGGCCCAGGTCGAGCTGGCCCAGCTGCAGTACCTGCTGCCGCGGCTGCGCGGTTGGGGTGAAGCGCTGTCCCGCCAGGCAGGCGGCCGGGCCGGCGGGGCCGGGGGCGGCGTCGGCCTGCGCGGTCCGGGTGAGACCAAGCTGGAGACCGACCGGCGGCGCATCAACAGCCGCATCGCCAAGCTCAAGCGCGACATCGCCGCCATGCGTAGGATCCGCGAGACCAAGCGGGCCGGGCGTCGGCGCAACCGGGTACCGGCGGTGGCGATCGCCGGCTACACCAACGCGGGCAAGTCCTCGCTGCTCAACCGGCTCACCGGCGCGGGTGTACTGGTGGAGGACGCGCTGTTCGCAACGCTGGACCCGACCACCCGGCGGGCCCGCACCGCAGACGGGCGGGTCTACACCCTGTCGGACACGGTGGGATTCGTCCGGCATCTGCCCCACGAGCTTGTCGAGGCGTTCCGGTCCACGCTCGAGGAGGTCGCCGACGCCGACCTAATCGTGCACGTGGTGGACGGCGCGCACCCCGACCCCGAGGAGCAGGTACGCGCAGTGCACGAGGTGCTCGCCGATATCGGCGCGGACCAGGTGCCCGAGCTGCTGGTCGTCAACAAGATCGACGCGGCCGATCCGGAGACGCTGCTGCGGCTCAAGCGCGTCTGGCCGAGTGCGGTGTTCGTCTCGGCCCACACCGGGGCTGGGCTGGACGAGCTGCGGACGGCCATCGAGGAGCGGCTGCCCAGCCCGGTCGAGGAGGTACGGGCGTGCGTGCCGTACGACCGGGGCGACCTGGTCGCCCAGGCCCACCGCTTCGGCGAGGTGCTCTCGACCCGGCATACTGAGTCCGGCACGCTGCTGCACGCCCGGGTCGACCCGGCCCTCGCCGCGCAGTTGGCGCCGTTCGCCGCGTGAGCCTCGGGTCACGGGGGCCGCGATGCCGGCCCGTCGGCCCAGCCGCACCGGTCCACGCGGACTGGCCGGCGCGTGCAAGACTGGCCGGCGTGCGGCACGCGCTGAGATCCATCCTGCTCCTGGCGACGCTCGTGGGTACCGTTCTGGTCGGCACCGCGGTGTCCTCGGTCGCGTCGCCCGTCCCGGGCACACCGCTCAAGCAGCCCGCCGCGGATCCGAGCGCCGACGCGGAGCCGGCCGGTCAAGCTCCCCAGCCGGGGCAACCGGTGTGCACGCTCAACGACAACCGGCTGATCGCGCTGTCCGGGCTCGGGGTGACCGAGAACGGCTACGTCGTGATCAACGACGGTACCGGTTCGTCCACCCGGGACCGGGTGTTCTTCCTCGACTCCTCGTGCAAGGTGGCCAAGGCGGTCTCGTACCCGGGCGGCGGCGCGCGGGATCCGGAGGACCTGGCGGTGGGCCAGGACGGCACGGTGTGGGTGGCCGACATCGGCGACAACGGCCGCAACCGTCAGCACGTCGGGCTGTGGAAGGTGCCGCCGGGCGGCAACGGCCAGATCACCCTCTACCGGCTGCGCTATCCGGACGGCGCGCACGACGCGGAAGCGCTGCTGCTGGACGCCAACGACCAGCCCATCATCGTCACGAAGGGCACCGGCGCGGCCGGCATCTACGCGCCGACCGGTCCGCTGGAGCCCAGCACGGCGGCGCCCAGCGGCGTGGCGATGAGCAAGGTCGGCGAGTTCACCCCGAAGCGGACCGGCACCAGCGGCTTCGGGGGCATTCTCGGCCAGATGCTGATCACCGGCGGAGCCAACTCGCCGGACCGGACGAAGGTCGTGCTGCGCACGTACACCGACGCGTACGAGTGGGACGTGCCGGACGGCGATGTGGTCAAGGCGATTACAACGGGCGAACCGCGGATCACGCCGCTGCCGGACGAGCCGCAGGGCGAGGCGATCGCGTACAGCCGCGACGGGGCGACGTTTCTTACCGTGTCCGACCTGGAGGATCACCCCCGCGACGTCAAGCCGGAGATCCTGCAGTACACCCCGGCCGCGGCCCCCGAGCCGACGGCTCCTCCCGCTGACAGCGCCCCGCGCAACACGCTGGCCTGGTACCGGCGCCTCTCGCTCACCCAGGTGACCATGCTGGTCGCCGGGGTCGGGGTGGTCGGCGTGCTGCTGGTGCTCATCGGGGTCGATGGGATCCGGCGTTCGCGCCGCCGCGCCCGCGTCCCGAGCGGTCGCGGTGATAACGACGACAGCGGACCGGCACGCACGGTCGCGTTGCCCACCGAGCAGCTTTCGGCGCCGGGGGCCGCGGAGCCCGCCGAGCGGCTGGCACCGCCCGGCGCCCCAGGCGCACGCCCGGGCGGGGGCTACTACGTGGCCGGCGGGCGGCCCGGGCCGCCACCCGGCTACCCCGATCCGAACGCCGCGCCCGGGCACGGGGCCGCGCCCGGCTACGGCGGAGGGCAACCGCCCCGGCCGGCCCGTCCCGGCCAGGCCGGGACGCAGTACCGCGCGGGCGGGTACCCCGGTGCCGGCGAGCACCCCGGCGGGACGTACCGCGGCGGCGACCCGGGCGCCGCCTACCCGGGCGCTGCTTACCCGGGTCCTGAGTACCCGCGTACTGCCTACCCGGGCACTCCGTACCCGCCCTCGGCCCGCCATCCGCCAGCCGGCGCTCCTTAGGCCTGCCAACGGGTGCCCAGACCCGGCGGCGACCAGCCGGAGCGGCCGTAGCGCCGACCGCTGGTGGGGCCGAGCCGGACCCCGACTCTCCGGGAGGGCGTCAGATCCGACGCAGCACCGCGACCACACGGCCGAGGATGGTGGCCTCGTCGCCGGGGATCGGCTCGTACGCCGGGTTGCGCGGCATCAGCCAGACGTGCCCGTCCCGCTGCCGGTAGGCCTTGACCGTCGCCTCACCGTCGATCATCGCCGCGACGATCTCGCCGCTCTCGGCGGTCGGCTGCTGGCGCACCACGACCCAGTCGCCGTCGCAGATCGCTGCCTCGACCATCGAATCGCCCTTGACCTGCAGCAGGAACAGGTTGCCTTCGCCGACCAGCTCGCGCGGCAGCGGGAAGACGTCCTCCACCGTCTGCTCGGCGAGGATCGGACCACCGGCGGCGATACGCCCGACCATCGGCACGTACGCGGGGGCGGGGCGCAGGCGACGCAGCTCCTCCTCGTCCTGCTCAATCTGCTCGGCCGGCACGCGGACGTCGACGGCGCGCGGCCGGTTGGGGTCGCGGCGCAGGTAGCCCTTGCGCTCCAGCTCCTTGAGTTGATAGGCAACGCTCGATGGGGAGACCAGGCCGACCGCCTCGCCGATCTCCCGGACGCTCGGTGGGTAGCCGTGGCCCTGCACCCATTGCCGGATGAACTCCAGGATGGCGCGCTGTCGCGCCGACAGGTCGGCTTCGGGCGTCTCCCGCACCCCGGAGACCACGGCGGTCACCGCGCGCAGTCGCGGCTCACCGTCGGCCGTGCGTGCCCCGCGGCCGGTCCGGCGCCGTCGGCCGGTCCGGGCGCCGCCCGGCGTGGTCTCCTCGAACCCCGTACCGGGGTTGGTGCGGTCGTCGCTCGGCACGTCGTCCTCCCTCTCTCCGTCCGGTCGCCGCCGGTCCGGTTGCCGGTCGGATGACCGTATCGCGCCCTTGTGACAGTTTCAAACATCTGTACGACGTGTCGCCTCGCTTCGCCCGTCGCCGGTCGGGGTAATGGTCGTATCCGGTCCGCTGTTCGAACGTGCGTTCGATAGACTTGGCGACCGGGAAAGTTCGCGACACACGTAGGATCCGACTTGCGTCGAGGCGGCCGAAGGAATACCGTCAACCCCAACATCTAGTAGTTACAAGGGTGTAAGTCGTCAAGAAGTTGGGGTCAGCGAGGGCGCCCGGCGGCGGCTGCACCTATCCGTGGCATGCCGTGGGCGGGCCATCCGTGACCAGGAGAGGGGTGGGGTGATGCGCTGTCCGTACTGCCGCCACCCGGATTCACGCGTGGTCGACTCGCGGGAGGCCGAGGACGGCCAGTTGATCCGCCGGCGGCGGTCCTGCCCGGAGTGCGGGCGGCGGTTCACCACCGTCGAGGAGGCGGTCCTCGCGGTCGTCAAGCGCAGCGGGGTGACCGAGCCGTTCAGCCGTGCGAAGATCATCGCTGGCGTGCGCAAGGCCTGCCAGGGGCGGCCGGTCGACGACGACGCGATCGCGCTGCTGGCCCAGCGGGTAGAGGAGACCATCCGGGCGCGCGGCGCTGCGGAGGTGCCGAGCCACGACGTGGGCCTGGCCATCCTCGGTCCGCTGCGCGAGCTGGACGAGGTGGCGTACCTGCGCTTCGCCAGCGTCTACCGCTCGTTCGACACCTTGGATGACTTCGAGCGTGAGATCACGGCGCTGCGCGCGGCGGCGGCCCGACAGGACACCACGGACGAGCCGGCGGCGAGCCGGTGACGCCGGCGTTCGGGCCGGCGACGAGCTCGACAACCACGAAGAACCGTTGACGACGGAAACCGAACACATGAGGGGGAAGCATGGCGGGTAGCGGCACGGCCGACGGCAGCACCACCACGGCCGGGAACGGCGTGGCACCGGGACAGGGGGCCCGGGAGCCCAAGGTGCACGCCCGGGTGAGCGGGAACGGGGGGCTGCGCATCGAGCGCGTCTGGACGACCGAGGGCGTCCACCCGTACGACGAGGTCACCTGGGAGCGCCGTGACGTCGTCATGAAGAACTGGCGGGACGGGACGATCAACTTCGAGCAGCGGGGGGTCGAGTTCCCGGACTTCTGGAGCATCAACGCCACGAACATCGTGACGAGCAAGTACTTCCGCGGCGCGGTCGGCACGCCCGAGCGGGAGTGGAGCCTCAAGCAGCTCATCGACCGCGTGGTGAAGACGTACCGGGCCGCGGGGGAGAAGCACGGCTACTTCGCCTCGCCCGCCGACGCCGAGGTGTTCGAGCACGAGCTGACCTGGATGCTGGTGCACCAGGTGTTCAGCTTCAACTCGCCGGTCTGGTTCAACGTCGGCACCGCCTCCCCGCAGCAGGTCAGCGCGTGCCAGCCGTACGACGCGCTCGTGAGCACGCCGGGCGGATTAATCCCGATCGGCCGGCTCGTCGAGCAGAACGCTGTCGGCGCGAAGGTGTACGACGCCCACGGGCTGACGAAGATCCTCGCGGTCAAGGCCAACGGTGTGAAGGACGTCCTGCGGTTGCACACCAAGGCCGGGTACACGCTGGACGTGACGGCCGATCACCTTGTCTGGAAGAGCACGGGCGACGGCACCGGCCGTTTCGTCGAGGCCGGCACGCTCAAGCCGGGCAACCGACTCGAGCACCACGAGATCGAAGGTGACGCTCGACGTGTGTCCGAAGTGGAGATCCTGCATGTCGAGCACCTCGGGCCGATGGAGGTCTACGACATCCAGACCGAGTCGGGCGAGTACCTTTCGGGCAACCTCCGGGTGCACAACTGCTTCATCCTGGCGGTCGACGACTCGATGGATTCGATCCTCGACTGGTACAAGGAGGAGGGGCTGATCTTCAAGGGCGGCTCGGGGTCGGGCGTCAACCTCTCCCGGATCCGCTCGTCGAAGGAGCTGCTCTCCTCCGGCGGCACCGCCTCCGGCCCGGTCAGCTTCATGCGCGGCGCCGACGCGTCGGCCGGCACCATCAAGTCCGGCGGGGCCACCCGGCGCGCGGCGAAGATGGTGATCCTGGACGTCGACCACCCCGACATCGAGGAGTTCATCGAGACCAAGGCGCGCGAGGAGGACAAGATCCGCGCGCTGCGGGACGCCGGGTTCGACATGGACCTCGGCGGCAAGGACATCGTCAGCGTCCAGTACCAGAACGCCAACAACTCGGTGCGGGTCTCCGACGAGTTCATGCGCGCCGTCGAGCGGGGGGAGAAGTTCGACCTGCGCGGGCGGCTCGACGGCCGGGTCATCGAGACGGTCGACGCGCGGGAGCTGTTCCGCAAGATGGCGCAGGCGGCGTGGGAGTGCGCCGACCCGGGCATCCAGTACGACGACACGATCAACGACTGGCACACCAACCCGGAGACCGGCCGCATCACCGCCAGCAACCCCTGCTCCGAGTACCTCAGCCTGGACAACTCGTCCTGCAACCTCGCGTCGCTGAACCTGATGAAGTTCCTGCGCGAGGACGGGTCGTTCGAGATCGAGAAGTTCGTCAAGTCGGTCGAGCTGATCATCACGGCGATGGACATCTCGATCTGCTTCGCCGACTTCCCGACGCAGAAGATCGCCGAGACCACCCGGGCCTACCGCCAGCTCGGCATCGGGTACGCCAACCTGGGCGCCCTGCTGATGGCCAGCGGCCTGCCGTACGACTCGGACGCGGGCCGGTCGCTCGCCGCGGCCATCACGAGCCTGATGACCGGTACGGCGTACCGGCGTTCGGCGGAGCTGGCCGGGGTGGTCGGCCCGTACGACGGGTACGCGCGCAACGCGGCCGCACACCAGCGGGTGATGCGCAAGCACGCGGCGGCCAACGACGCGATCAAGCCGCACGGGACGGTCGACCACGCGATCCTGCGCGAGGCGACGGCGCAGTGGCAGCGGTGCGTCGAGCTCGGTGCGACAAATGGGTACAGAAACGCACAGGCCTCACTATTGGCTCCAACCGGGACCATAGGCCTGGCCATGGACTGCGACACCACCGGCGTCGAGCCGGATCTGGCCCTGGTCAAGTTCAAGAAGCTGGTCGGCGGCGGCTCGATGCAGATCGTCAACAACACCGTGCCGCGCGCGCTCAGGACGCTGGGCTACCAGAAGGAGCAGATCGAGGCGATCGTCGAGTACATCGCCGAGCACGGGCACGTGGTCGACGCGCCGGGGCTCAAGCCCGAGCACTACCCGGTCTTCGACTGCGCCATGGGCGAGCGGGCGATCGCGCCGATGGGCCACGTGCGGATGATGGCGGCGGTGCAGCCGCTGCTCAGCGGGGCTATATCGAAGTGCGTGGTGGGGGAGACCCTTGTCGCCTCCTCAGACGGCCTCATCCGTATCGGAAGCTTGCACCGGGGCGAGGCCGAGGACAGCTTCCGCGAGGAGCGCCTGGAGATCTCCTCGTTGGGCGGATACCGCAAGACGGATGCCTTCTACTACGGCGGGGTGCGCCCGGTCCGGCAGGTCCGGCTGCGCTCCGGTCACACAATCACCGGGACTTACCCGCATCGGCTGCTGGTCGCCGGCGATGGCGGACTGCAGTGGAAGACGCTGGGAGAGATCAGCGTCGGTGACTACGTCGCGGTGCAGTACGGCGCGGAGATGTGGTCGCCGGTACCGGCCAGCCTGCGCGGCGCCAAGGTGTCGGAACCGTACGGCAGCCAGAAGGCGGTGTCCCTGCCGGCCGAGATGTCCGAGGAGTTCGCTTTCCTGCTGGGCGCGTACGCTGCCGAGGGTCACACGACCCGCAGCACGTGGACGGTGACCATCACCAACTCGGTGCCGGAGGTCCTGGAGCGGATCCGGCGGGCCTGGCGGACGCTCTTCGGCATCGAGGCCCGAATCATTCGGCAGCCGGGGAAGTGCCCGTCGGTCGTCGCCTCGTCGAAGACCATGGTCGAGTTCCTCGACTGGCTCGGATGCGGTGCCAGGGCGTCGGAGAAGCGGATCCCCGACGCGGTTCTCCGCTCGCCGCGGTCGATGGTCCTGGCGTTCCTCCAAGGGCTGGCGCTGGATGCCTACATCACGATGTCGACGAGTCCAAAGTGGGCGATCTGCCTGGACAGTCGCGGCCTCCTGGACGACCTCCAGGCGGTGCTCACCAACCTCGGCGTGGTCCACGGCCGGGTGAGCAAGTACAACCGGCAGATGGGCAAGGCGTACGACGAGGTGTATGCGGCCGGGCCGCAGGCCCAGCTCATGGTCAGCCTGGTGCCGTTCCTCGAGCCGGAGAAGGCGGCCCGCGCCGCCGAGCTCCTCCGGGCCTCGTACGGGCCGGGAACATCCGATGTCGTGCCGGGCATCACGGGGGCGGAGCTCTACGAGCTGATCGTGGCCTCTTCCGAGTCGGAGGAGTACCTGACGCGCTTCGCTTTCCTTCGGGATCCACGCACGCAGCACGTCACGCGCCGCACGATCGAGCGCGTATCGACCCTGCCCGGCGTCGTGCTGCCGTCCTGGCTGCGGACGGTTCTTGACAGCAACCTCCACTTCTCGCCAATCGATGAGGTCGTGGACGCCGGAGAGCGGGAGGTCTTCGACCTGTCGGTGCCCGAGACCCACGCGTTCGTGGCGAACGGCATCATGAACCACAACACCGTGAACCTTCCGGAGTCGGCGACCGTCGAGGATGTCGAGCGGATCTACTTCGAGGGCTGGAAGCTCGGGCTGAAGGCGCTGGCGATCTACCGGGACAACTGCAAGGTGGGTCAGCCGCTGTCCAACGCCAAGCCGGCGGCGAAGAAGGAGACCGAGCAGGCGGCGGTGGAGAAGGTGGTCGAGTACCGCCCGGTGCGCAAGCGCCTGCCGAAGAAGCGCCCGTCGCAGACCGTCTCGTTCTCGGTCGGCGGTGCCGAGGGCTACCTCACCGCGTCGTCGTACCCCGACGACGGCCTGGGCGAGGTCTTCCTCAAGATGTCCAAGCAGGGCTCGACGCTGGCCGGGGTGATGGACGCGTTCTCCATCGCGATCTCGATCGGCCTGCAGTACGGCGTGCCGCTGGAGACGTACGTCTCGAAGTTCGTCAACATGCGCTTCGAGCCGGCCGGCATGACCGACGACCCGGACGTGCGCATGGCCTCGTCGGTGATGGACTACATCTTCCGGCGACTGGCGCTGGACTACCTGCCGTACGAGCAGCGCGCGGAGCTCGGCATCTTCACCGCGGCCGAGCGGGCGGCGCAGGTGCGTGGCGAGTCCGCGGAGGACAACGGCGTGGACCTGGCGGCGCTCGCGGTCTCGGCGCCGATCGAGAAAACCCCGAAGCCCCAGCCGGCCAAGGAGGAGAAGCCGGAGCCGGAGGAGGCCAAGGCGGCGCCCCGGGCGGGTTCCTCGACCGAGCTGCTCGAGACGGTCCAGGCCACCTCGGCCGACGCGCCGCTGTGCTTCACCTGCGGCACGAAGATGCGCCCGGCCGGCAGCTGCTACGTCTGCGAGGGCTGCGGCTCCACGTCGGGTTGCAGCTGACATCGTGATTACCGCGCCGTGCTCGAGAGGGTGCGTCGAGCGTTGACGGTCGGTAGGCGCAGGGGAGCCCGGCTTCGGCCGGGCTCCCCTGTCTGATGTTCGGGCACGTAGGTCCGGTAGCGGACGCCTGGGCGGTCATGCACGAGGCGACCCGGGCTCGCCGGTCGACGGATTGACCGGAAGCGCAAGAGCGGCAGTATCAAACGCCCGTCGGTAACCGGACTCGGACAGCCACGCGGGGAACTCCCGCAGGTCGTCCAGCACGACGTCCGCGCCCGCGCCGACGAGATCGTCCACAGTGCACGGGCCGGTCGGCACGCCGACCGCGGTCACCCCGGCCGCGCACGCGGCCCGCATGTCCGCGACGTGGTCGCCCACGTACACCGACACGCCGTGCTCGAGCAGGGCCTCGGTCTTCCCGCGCGCGAAGCGGTCCCCGGCGACCGCGTCGACGGCGATCCCGAGGTGGTCCAGGTGCAGCCGCGCCAGGCGTTCGACCTTCGCGGTGACGACCACCACCCGACCGCCCGCGGCGCGCACCGCCGCCACCGCGTCGGCCGCCCCGGGCAGGGCGGGCGAGCACGCCACCGCGTGCGCCGGATAGAGCCGGCGGTACGCCGCAACGGCCGCGTCGACCTGGTCGGGCGCGAACCAGGCGGCGATCTCGGTGCGCAACGGCGGGCCGAGCCGGCTCACCGCCAGGTCGGCGTCGACGTACACGCCGGTCTCCTCGGTCAGCGCCCGGTAGCAGGCGGCGATGCCCGGCCGCGAGTCGATCAGGGTCATGTCCAGGTCGAACCCGACCACCAGTCCGCTCATCCCCGGCGAGCCTACCGGGGCCCGCTCGCGCTAACGCTGCTCGGCGAGCGCGCTCCTGCTCCAACACGCACGCCTCGTCGCCGAGATCCACGACACGGCCCTCATCGACGGCGCAACCGCGTCGGCCCTGCGGGGCGCCACGTCCACATCGGCGTCTCAAACTCGCCAGACCTTGGCCGGTCGTGGCTGCTGGACTGGCACCCATGACCACACAACTCGACAAGACGATGACCTTCCGGGCGCGGCATGGCGACGGGCGAGTGCTGGTGCTCCCCAACGCCTGGGACGTCGCCAGCGCCTGTGTCGCGGCGGACGCCGGCGTGGCCGCGATCGCCACGACCAGCGCCGGTGTGGCCTGGAGTCTCGGCGCGCCCGACGGCGACCATCTCGGCCGGGACCGGGCCCTCGACCTCATCACCCGCGTCGCGGCGGCGGTGGACGTGCCGGTGACCGCCGACATCGAAGGCGGCTACGGCAGCGGTCCGGAAGAAGTGGCCGACACCGTCCGACACGTACCTGCTCGGCGTCGGCCACCCCGCGACCCGGTTGCCGGAGACCCTGGACCGCGCGGCGGCCTATCTCGCGGCCGGCGCGGACGGCATCTTCGTGCCCGGCGTCACCGACCCGGAGACGATCACGGTCCTCGCCAAGGAGGTGCCGGCGCCGTTGAACGTCATGGCCGGCCCCGGCGCGCCGACCGTCGCCGAACTGGCCGGCCTCGGGGTCGCCCGGGTCAGCGTGGGGCCGGCGATCGCGCTCGCCGCGTACGCCGTGGTCCGGCACAGCACCCGGGAACTGCTGTCGGGCGGGACCTACTCGGCGCTCGCCGCGGCCCTCGAGTACCGGCGGGTCGACGCCCTCATGCCGCGCGTGCAGAGGTGAGCGAGGGAGGCGGGCAACGCGGGCGGGGGCGCCGGTGTCTGGAGAGGCGACGTGTCCCAACCCCTGAGGAGGTACTGTGCGCCGACTCCGTCGTCGTTGCCTGGTCGTCGTCGCCACCGGCGCCGCGCTCGCGACCGCCGCCGTCGTTGGTCCGAGCGCCGCGGGCGCCACGGCCCGGCTCGCGGCCCCGTCCGCATCCTCGCAGGCCGGCCCGGCCGGTCCGGCGAACGGCTCTGCCGCGCCGGTCTTCCCCCGGCCCGGCGGTGGCCTGCGGGCCATCCACACCTACGTCGACCTGTTCCAGTCGCACGAGCCGTACCTGCTCGACACCGTCCGCGGCGGGTACCGCGGTCTGCCGTTCCTCAACAACCTCGCGCTGTCGCCCGACGGGCGCACGGTCGCGGTGGAGGGCCTCGATGGCCGGATCGGCGTGGCCGAGCGGCACGCGCTGCTCGCCGCCGGAGAGCCAGCCGTACGCTGGACCGACCTGCCGGTCGGCTCGCCGGGGTGGTGGTCGCCGGACGGGCGCGCTCTGCTGGTGACCACACTGGACAAGGCGACCCGTACGTTCACCGCGCACCGCTACGACGTTGGCACCGAGCAGATCCGCAGCACCCCGATCAGGCTCGATTGCGACACCTGCACGGCTGGGTGGGCGGCGGATTCGACCCGGTACGTGGTGCGGCTGCGCGGACCGGACCCGGCGATCCCCGACGGCCCGATGCAGTACCTCAACCCGGACGGCACCCCGGGACCGATGGTCGGCGCGAACGGCCACATCTGGAGCGCCGACGCGTACTCCCCGTCACGCCGCTACGTGAGCGTCGAGCCGAGCCGGCCGTTCCTCGGGGAGCCCGCCGAGTGGCAGCTCCCCAAGGTCTTCGACCTGCGGACCGGCACCGTCGTCCGAGCCGTGGCGACCGCATGGCCGCTCCTGGGGTGGTACGACGACGGGCACGTGGTGCGGGTCGCGCCCGGCACCGAATCAGCGCCGGTGTTCGAAGTGCTCGACATCCGCAGCGGCGAGGTGACCAAGCGGGTGCCCGCCCCTGGGCTGGCATCCTGCTGCGTCCAGCTCGGCTCCTCCGCCGGGCTGCGCGGCGCGGTCGCCGAACTCGGCTTCTGAGGAAGGTTCCCACGGAAGAATGTGACGATGCCGGAGCGCCGCTGGGCCGCGATCCGCGACCGGGAGCAGCCCGAGACGTACGTGCGCCGGGCCCTTTACCGGCACCAGGTCAACTGGTGGCGGGCGCGGGGCCCGGCGCCCGGAGATCCTCACCGTGCCGCCGGACCGGCCGGCCGGCGGCGATCACGCGACCGAGACGGTGCTGCGCCACGGGCTGATCGAGGCGCTGCGCCGGCTGCCGCCACGGCAGCGGGCCGTGGTGGTGCTGCGCTACTACGAGGACCGTTCCGAGGCCGAGGTGGCGGCCCTGCTGGACATCTCGCTGGGCACGGTCCGCAGCCAGGCGTCCAAGGCCCTGGCGAAACTCCGCGCCTACTACCCGGCCCTCGACCACTCAGGCGAGGAGGCGATCCGATGAACCTCGAAGAGCAGATCCGTGACGAGCTGCACCGGTCCCCGCTCCCCGCCACGCTGGTGCCGCCCCCCGATCTAGCCGACACCGTGCTGCGACAGGTGCGCCGCGGCCGGCACGCCCGTACCGCGCTGATCTCGGTCCTGGCCGCCGCGGCGGTGGCGTTCGGGGTGCCGGTCGCGGTGGTGCAGTGGACGGGCGGGCCGGACCCCGGCACCGTGGTGGGCGACACCCCGGGCCGCGGCGATTCAGGCTCCCCATCCGAGCCGGCGCTGGCGTTCCCCACCCCCGGCGGCGGACCGAATGTCATCCACGCCTATACGAGGATGGACGATGAGACCACGTACCTGCTCGATCCGTCGGCCGGGCGGTACCGGCACCTGAATTTCCGGGTGGTGCTCTCGCCGGATCTGCGGCGGGCGGCGGTCGCGCGGGACAGCCGGGTGGGTGTCGCCGAGCGCGACGCGCTGCTGCGCGACGGCGATGCCGCGGTGTCGTGGCTCGACCTGCCGCCCGGCAACGGGTTGGCATGGTCCCCCGACGGGACCGCGTTGGTGCTCACCTCGCTATCGAAGGATGCCGGCGTCGTCCGGTTCACCGCCCACCGCTACGACCTCGCCACCGGTCAGGTCACCGACACGCCGATCGCGGTCGACATCATCGGCAGCGCGGTGGGCTGGGCGGCCGACTCCCAGCGGTACCTGGCACTGCTGCCCGGCGACCGGACGGCCGACAGCGTGCAGCCGGGCGCGCTGCAGTACATCAATCGGGACGGCACGCTGGGGCCGCGGGTCGAGATCGCGGGGGCCTGGTCGGCGGCGCCGAGTCGTACTCGCCGTCCCGCAGCTTCCTGCTCGTCGATTCCTCGGGGGTGATGGCCCTGGGACCAACACACTCGAAAGTCGTCGATGTCGATAGTGGTCACGTGGTGTCGAGCCTGCCGCCCGGGGCGCGGCCGATCGGCTGGTACGACGAGCACACGGTGGCCCGGCTGGCCCCCGGCTGGGCCGAGAAGCTCGTGCTGGAGGTGGCGGACGTGCGGACGGGGACCGTGCTGAAGAGGGTGGACCTCGCAGACCTGCCCCTGCCGGCGCATCTTCAGAGCGCTATTCAGATTGGCTCGTCGGCGGGGCTGTCCGGGCCGGCGGTGGCGTTCGGGTTCTGACCAGATCGACCGGACAAAACGTCCATTCAGGGTACGGTCCAACCGTGCTGATCGGTTTCGGCGTGCCCGTCTCCGGATCCTGGGCCACACCCGGCAACGTGATCCGGGTCGCCCGCCGTGCCGAGGCCCTCGGCTACCACGCGCTG
The DNA here is from genome assembly GCA_047459115.1 of Micromonosporaceae bacterium. Taxonomy (GTDB): domain Bacteria; phylum Actinomycetota; class Actinomycetes; order Mycobacteriales; family Micromonosporaceae; genus VSCG01. Next base: position 1,401 of record VSCG01000021.1, on the reverse strand, counting down.
TGGACCTTCCAGCGCCTGCTCTCCCCGGTCGACGCGGCCTGGGGCGAGATGTACCGCAGCGTGCTGGACCCGGTCGTGTCGCTCGCCTTCCTCGCCGGGGTGACCGAGCGGGTACGGCTCGGCACCGCGGTGGTGAACCTGCCGTTCGTCTCCCCGGTGGTGCTGGCCAAGCAGTTCGCCACGCTGGACATCGTCTCCAACGGGCGGCTCGACGTGGGGCTGGGTCTCGCCTGGGCGGACGAGGAGTTCGCGGCGACCGGCACGCCCACGGCCCGGCGCGGCCGGCGGGCCGAGGAGTACCTCGACGTCCTCAAGACGCTGTGGACCCGCCAGGTCGTCGAGCACGCCGGCGAGTTCTACCGCGTGCCCCCGATGCGGGCCGAGCCGAAGCCGGTGCAGCGGCCGCACCCGCCGATCCTGCTCGGCGGGTCCGCGCCGCCGGCGCTGCGCCGGGCCGGGCGGATCGCCGACGGCTGGATCAGCGGCAGCGCGGCGGACCTGAACCCGATTCGCGACGGCGTGCGGGTCGTGCGGGCGGCGGCGGAGGAAGTGGGCCGGGACCCGTCCGGGCTGCGGTTCGTGTGCCGTGGCGCCGTGCAGGTCCGGCCAGCGGGCGGCGCGCCGCGCCGCCCGCTGGCCGGCACCCCGGATCAGATCCGCGCCGACTTCGCCGACTTGGCGGCCCTGGGCGTCACCGAACTGTTCATCGACCTCAACTTCGATCCCCGGATCGGTTCGCCCGACGCCGACCCCACCGAGTCGATGCGGCGCGCCGAGGAGGCTCTCGAATCGTTCGCCCCGGCCTCGCGCCGCTAGGCTCGGAGCTGAGTAGGGAGTAATCGCATGGCACGCTACGTCGTCATCGGAGGCGGCATCGTCGGCCTGGCCACCGCGTACCGGCTGACCCAGGAGCGACCGGGCGCCGAGGTGACGGTCGTCGAGAAGGAGCAGCGGCTCGGCGCCCACCAGACGGGCCACAACTCCGGCGTGATCCACGCCGGCGTGTACTACCGACCCGGCAGCCTCAAGGCGCGGCTGTGCGCGGCGGGTAGCCGGTCGATGGTCCGGTTCTGCGAGGAGCAAGGCATCCCGCACCGGGTCTGCGGGAAGTTGATCGTCGCGACCGAGGAGAACGAGCTGTCCCGGCTGCACGCCCTGCACGAGCGGGCGCTGGCCAACGGCCTGCCGGTGACGCTGCTCACCCCCGAGCAGGCCCGCGAGTACGAGCCGCACGTGTCGGCGATCGCCGCGCTGCACGTCGCCTCCACCGGGATCGTCGACTTCGGGGAGGTGTGCCGGGTGCTCGCCGGTCTGCTGGACAAGGCCGGCGCGACGGTGCGGCTCGGCACCCGGGTCACCAACATCCATGTGCGACGTAACGGCTCGTGCGGGGTGGCGACG